>CAYIEL010000001.1:0-41478 GCA_964362425.1 uncultured Candidatus Saccharibacteria bacterium
CTCGTTGGCTAGGTGATTTAATTACATATTTCAATAACTGAACACAATTAGGCGCCACCACGGCTAAAGTTAAAACCCCAGCAATCCCTAAAGTTGCTAATACAGCTTGTTTAATTTTAGTCCTTCTTTCGTCTCTAATTTTCACCTGAATATCATATCATAAATAGTACACGATCGTAAATTATTTAGTATATAATCAATTTAAGCGGGAAAAATCTTAGATCAAGTAAAAATTCATGCTACAATCGCGTGATGGGAAGCGAGGACAAGATTAGAAAACTAGAGCCGGAAGAATTTCCGGCTAGCGTTATGGAAATGGCCGATCCGCCAAAGGAACTTTATTTAGAGGGAACGTTGCCCGATTCAAATGAATTTACCTATCTCACGGTTGTCGGCTCACGCCGAGTGACACGTTATGGACAAGAGGCTTGCGAATCACTGATTCATGGACTTAGTGGCCAACCAATCGCGATTATCTCCGGTCTCGCCATCGGCACTGACACGATTGCGCACAAAGCTGCTCTTGACGCCGGCCTGCCAACCATCGCCATCCCGGGTTCCGGTCTCGATCGAAGTGTCTTGCATCCACCATCCAACGTTCGTCTCGCTGATCGAATTGTCGAGCAAGGCGGCGCGCTCCTCTCCGAACTTCCGCCGATGGCACCGGCTGGGATCCACACCTTCCCCCGCCGCAATCGAATTATGGCCGGGCTCTCAAAAGCCACGTTGATCATCGAAGCTGGAGAGAAATCTGGAACGCTTATCACGGCTCGTCTCGCGCTTGATTACAATCGCGAAGTTGGCGCCGTTCCGGGTTCCATTTTTTCACCGCAATCTTACGGCACTAATCAACTCATTCGCCAAGGCGCCACGCCGATCACCGGTAGTGCTGATTTACTTGAGATGCTCGGTTTCAAATCCAACGAAGAAAACAAAGCAAAAACCCTTGACCTCAATTTACTTTCACCGGCCGAGAAAGTGATTGTCGAACTTCTGATGATCGAGCCGCTTCCACGCGATGAACTCATCCGCCGATTAGAACGGCCCACCAATGAGATTAATGTTTTACTCGCCACGATGGAAATTAAGGGGTTAATTAAAGAAGCTCTCGGTGAAATCCGCCTAGTGACAAGTTTGCAAAAATAGTGAAGGCATAGTACTAATGTAGGCCAATGCCCAAACTTGCAGACAAAAAATTATTGATCGTTGAGTCGCCGGCCAAAGCAAAAACGATTGGCAAATATCTCGGCGGAGAATATCGCGTGCTCGCGAGTGTCGGCCACATTCGTGATTTACCAAAATCAAACAAGAATGCTATCGACATCGAAGGCGGTTTTGTCCCCAATTACGAAATTGTAAAAGGGAAAGAGTTGATTGTGAACGAGCTCAAGAGCGCGACCAAAAATTACCCTAACGTCTTCCTCGCCACTGACCCGGACCGCGAAGGTGAGGCTATCGCTTGGCACATCGCCGAAGCAATTGGTTTGTCTGGCGCAAAAATTAAACGAATCATTTTTCATGAAGTGACACCTGAAGCGATTAAAGAAGCCTTAACCCATCCGCGTCCGATTGATCAGAATTTACTCCAAGCCCAAGAAGCTCGGCGCGTACTTGATCGACTCTTCGGTTATGATCTCTCCGGCCTCATCTGGCAGAAATTGCGCTATGGTCTCTCGGCCGGCCGTGTTCAATCCCCCGCTCTCCGCATCCTCGTCGAACGGGAAAAAGAAATCCGCGCTTTTATCCCCGTCAAATATTGGGTTATCACCGCCATTCTCAAAACAAAAAAAGGGGATGAAATAACTTTTACCGCCACTATCGAACCGAAGACTGAAACGGAAGCCGAAGCGATTGTTAATGCGGGTCGCAAGGCTAATTGGAAAGTCGGTGATGTCGAAGCGCGCTCCGTCGCTCGTCGGCCGCGACCACCCTTCACCACTTCAACCCTTCAACAAGCGGCCTCCTCGCGACTCGGTTTCTCACCAGCCGTCACCATGCGTCACGCCCAACGTCTTTACGAAGCCGGACTGATCACCTATATGCGCACCGACAGCACGGCGATGAACGCCGGCGCGGTCAACGACATTATTGCCATCGCCCGCGCCGAGTACGGCGCGGCTTACGCTAGCTCTCCCCGTTTCTACCAAACGAAAAGCAAAAACGCCCAAGAAGCCCACGAGGCAATTCGACCAACTAGAATCGGGACGCGAAGCGGCGGAGCGAGCGACGGTGAACACAAACTTTATGATCTGATTTGGCGACGCACTCTCGCCTGTCAAATGGCTGATGCTGAAGGCGCGCAAACAACTGTCACGGCCATTGCCGACAATCCAACTGTCCCCACTTTCACCGCCAGTGGTTACCGTATCAAATTCGACGGCTGGTTGCGTGCCGATCCGGCCACCCGGGGCGAAGAAAATGAATTGCCGACGGTCAATAAAGATGAACCGCTGGATTTGAAAAATATCGCGAGCGAAGGCAAGGAGACGACACCGCCTAATCGCTACAGCGAAGCGGGGTTAGTGAAAGAGTTAGAGAAACGTGGCATCGGTCGGCCGAGCACTTATGCCTCAATTATCAAAACAATTCTTGATCGCGGTTACGTCGAAAAACTTAATCGTTCGCTTCAGCCAACCGAGACTGGCGAAGTGGTTAGCGATTTCTTGTCCGCTAATTTCAATGACTACATTAGCGATTCTTTCACCGCCAAAATGGAAGATGAACTTGACGAAATTGCCGGTGGCCGGTTGGAATATATTAAATCGATGAAGAATTTTTACGGGCCATTTCATCAAGCGGTTTTAGCCAAAAAGAAAATCCCGAAAATTAGCAATCTGGGCGACGGCCCAGTCGAAATGAAGTGCCCGATCTGTAACGACAAAATGGTTTGGAAATTAGGCCGGAGTGGAAAATTTTTGAGTTGCACCCGATTTCCCGACTGCACTGGCGCGCGAAGCGCGGTGGGTGTGGCCATGGTTGGGCCAAAAGAAACCGGTGAGGAGTGCCCCAAATGTAAAGATGGAAAATTGGTGGAGCGTGACGGAAAATTTGGACGTTTCGTCGCTTGTTCTAATTACCCGAAATGCAAATTTGTGAAGCAAGACGAGCAAGCCGCCGCGGCGGCCGATACTGGTGTCAAATGTCCCGTTTGTGCAAAAAGCTTGCCCGACTCTCGGCGGGGAACGATGGCCGAACGCCGCGGTCGCTACGGCATTTTTTATGGTTGCACTAATTATCCGGCTTGCAAAAATGCCATCAAAGCCAAACCAACCGGTGATCTCTGCCCGCAGTGTGGCGCCTTAATGATGGAAGGGACAAAAACTATTCCGGTCCGTTGCTCAAATAAAGCGTGTCCGAATCACAATCCGCAGAAACTCAAAACTTAAATTAAACCGTAAAGTTTTTGATGTTGTAAAGCTCGTCTTCGGGGTCAGGTTGAGGAATTGGTTCGGAAGGAATAATTGAATCGGCAGGTGGCATCGCTTGATCTGGTAGGGTCGCGATGAAAACTGAACCAAGATCTCCAGAGGCGAGGCGATCAAGCAGATTGCGCAGATCGTCGGTCGAAAAGAAATCGATCGTCACCTTTCCGCCTGATTCACGCCGTTCGACTTGAACGCGAGCCCCAAGGGTCTCGGCTAACTTCTGCTCGAGTTCCATCGTCGCGGGATCAAGAATGTATTCCTTCTTACGAACGCGGTCATTGGCGATCCGGCGCGCGATCTGCTCGGCCTCGCGGACGTTGAGATGTTTCAGAGTAATTTCTTGGAACAGATTCTGTTGAGCTTCGGGATGTTCAATCAGCATCAGAAGTGGCCGAGTGTGACCCTCGGTAATGTGACCGGCCGTAATCGCATCAAGCATCTCTTCTGACAACGCTAGAATGCGAAGAGTGTTAGTTACATACTCCCGACTCTTGCCGACCTTCTTCGCAATTTCGGTATGCTTCAATTTAAATTCTTTCACCAAACGCTCGAAGGCGAGCGCACGGTCAACCGAATTCAAATCTTCACGTTGAAGATTTTCAATAATTGCCATCTCGAGCTTCAACTTATCATTGTCCCCACCGGCGCGAATCACACACGGCACCTGCGAGATACCAGCCAGCTGGGCGGCGCGCCAACGACGTTCACCGGCGATCAATTCATACTCGACATAAAGACTGCCGTCTTCGCGTTCTTGCTCGTGGCGAGTGAGAACAAGTGGCTGAAGCACGCCGTATTGGCGGATAGAATCGGCCAAGTCGCGCAAACGATCCTCGTTAAATTCCCGACGGGGTTGGAAAGGATTGGGCTTGATTTTAGCCACTTCGATCCAGAAGATGGAATCGTTGTAGATTTCAGACATAGCAGACTAATGATAACAAAAATTGCCTTTCAAGCCCAGAAGCGATAAGCTAGAAGCTAATAGTTGATAAAAGCCGGAGTGGCGGAATTGGTATACGCGCACGACTCAAAATCGTGTCTCGCAAGGGATGAGGGTTCGAGTCCCTCCTCCGGCATTATTGCTCTTGTAGTTCAACGGATAGAATGCCTCCCTCCGAAGGAGGTGATGTAGGTTCAATTCCTGCCAAGAGCATACTTATGGAATCCTCTTTAGCTATCGCCGTAGTTGGGCCGACGGCCAGTGGTAAATCCGCGCTCGCCGTTCGGCTCGCGCGTCAATTCGGTGGGGAAATTATTTCCGCGGATTCGCGACAAGTTTATCGTGGGCTAGATATCGGAAGTGGAAAAATCACTAAACGGGAAATGCGTGGTATCCCCCATCACCTACTCGATGTGGCAAATCCAAAATCAGCTTTTTCGGCCGCGCAATATCAAAAATTAGCCGATCAAGCGCTTAAAGAAATCGGCAAGCGCGGTAAAGTGCCAATCATTTGCGGCGGTACCGGTTTTTACATTGATGTCTTACGAGGCAAGGTGACTCTCCCACCGGTGCCACCGAATCGGGCCCTGCGGGCCAAACTCGAAAAACTAAGCACTGAGAAACTGGGTGAGAAGCTTAAACTTCTTGACCCCAAAAGATTTAAAAGTATTGATGCCAGAAACAGACCGAGACTGATCCGCGCTATAGAAATTGCTACGGCGCTAGGTCACGTGCCACCATTGGAATTAAATACAAAGGGTAGTCCTTGGGGGTCAAAGGACTACCCTTTAATCACCAGCAAGGACAGTCCTTGCTGGTTAAATTTGGGGATCAAGCTTGAGCCGGAAGAATTGCGGGAAAAAATTAATACTCGCCTGCGCTATCGCCTTCAGCATGGTTTAATCGCTGAAGTGAAAAAACTACACGCCAATGGTTTAAGCTGGAAACGACTCGATGCGCTCGGACTTGAGTATCGTTATATCGCGGAATTTTTACAAAAGCGCGAGAAATTCCTGCTCTTGCAGGAACAACTCGCCACCGCTATTTGGCATTACGCTAAAAGGCAAATGACTTGGTTTAAACGAGATAAAACTATTAAATGGGTGAAGGATTATCAAGAAGCGGAAAAACAAACAGTGGCGTTTCTTAAGGTTCGACCTTTTTCTGTCAAGGTCGAACCTTGACATGAGGCGGGCCCACCCCGACTCGAACGGGGAACTACGCTTTTGGAGAGCGCTGTTTTACCATTGAAACTATAGGCCCATCTTTCTCTTTCTTTGGGCAGTATACTACTTCTTCCCCTCTTGATGAAGCGTATGTTTCTTACACCAACGACAATGCTTCTTCAGCGCAATTTTGCGCTCGACAAGCTTCCGATTTTTCCGGCTCCAATAATTAGTGCGTTTGCACTCCTTACAGGCCAATCTAATGAGTTGATCTTGGGACATAATTTAAACTAAAACTGCACTCTTGGGATGAACTTTAAAAAACTTCTCCGAATGATTAAAAAACTTCCTCGCTTCCAAAATTTCCACTAAGACTGGAGTGTGATCTTTGGAATAATGAACGACAAAATTGCCCGCCTCTTCAGCGTAATCAATCGGCCGAGCTGACACCTCCCAACTCATCACATCGGCCTCTGGTTCGTAATTAATTTTGTATTTTGGACTAATTTTCATATTGACTGCGACGACCTGGATAAAAAGTAATTATCACCTGATCATCATTTTCCTCTCTGTAGACTACACGTAAGACATGTCTCGAGTCAAGCTGGCCTTGAGCGATCAAGAGTGGCAAACGTTTAGTATCAATTAACTCTGGCTCCTCGACTATTTGCACGACCAAATCTCTCGTCACCCTAAAACCATGTCGGGCAAGAACCACAAATTTCCGTTCAGCATGCCGTGTAAACCTAATCATCGGACATAATTTGTAACGATCACTCTAGCATAAACTTATTCTTAAACGCAAACTTTTGTCGTCAAAACTTAGCCTTGACGGGGGGCAACATCAAGAACAACCAGGATCATTGCTGGCATCAACTCTCCAACAACGAGCACCGGAAGAAAAGACCGAAATAGTTTTGTCTTCATTTACACATGCTCCACCCGCCGCAAGAGGATTCCAATAATTGGGATTATACATACTAGATGGGATAGCGGAAACATTCCCTTCCCATGTACCAACAATGGCTAGCTTGTACTCCGAACCAGATGGATTAAAAGTGTACCAATAACCACAATTCACACTGGCACCAAAAGGAAAAACTCCGATGGCGGGGACTAGCGGATCTTGAGGTCTTGGTTTCAAATAAACTTTGTTACCCAAAGAATTAATTTCAAAGCCATCATAAGGACTTGCCCCACCTGCCCCTCTGATTTTTGTCAGATCTTGTGTAAAACTTCCTATTGCAGCATCTCCACAATCCCAACATAAAAGACCAGGGGGGCAGGTGCAACGGGTGGGGGTGTAGGATAATGCCCAAAGTCGGCATAAAATAATTCCAGCGCATTTCGTACTTGGATCAAATCCTGTACCCGTTTACTATTCCTCGCTTTCGCTCGGGCTTGGCCAAGAGAAGCAAACACAATGCTCGAGAGCAACCCGATGATCGCGATAACGACGAGCAATTCGATGAGAGTAAAACCACGATGGGTAGCTTCGTTAGCTTGTAGCTTCATTGGCTTCATTATAAGACACTTGAGTTATGTCAACAAGTCAGATACTATTGTGATGAAATTGCGTCGGTGGCAGAGTGGTCAATTGCAACAGACTGTAAATCTGTCGCCCTTTGGGCTCCGGAGGTTCGAATCCTCCCCGACGCATCGAGTGTTCTACTTCCCCGCCATGGCGTGACCGCTTTTTACTTCACTGTTTACAATCACCTCGCGATTATCTTTCACTCTCCGCCCACCTTGGCGACCGCCATTGCGATAAGCTTTAATCAATTCAATCGAGGGCTCACCATCTTTCATTGTCACTGTCACCACGCCGCCATTTGCCAACCGACGTCCGATGATAAACTCGGCAATTGGATTAAGAATTTTCGTTTGGATTAGTCGTTTCAATGGTCGAACGCCATACTCGGGGCTGAAACCGCGTTCGGCTAGATAAGTCACCACCTCCGGCGCCACGGCCAATTCAATTTCTTTTTGACTCAACCGCGTCACTACTTGCTTGATTTGGATATCGACAATTTCTTTGATCGTCTCGCGCGAGAGCGGGTTGAAGATAATAATATCGTCGAGCCGATTCAAGAATTCCGGACGAAAATAGTTTTTCAGATTATCCATAATTTTGCTTTTAATCTCGTCGAAGCTGGCCATCTCGCGATTGCCATCACCGCCATTGAAACCGATCTTCTGTTCCAACCGGTTGATATACTCGCTCCCGAGATTGGAAGTAAGAATAATGATCGAGTTTTTGAAATTGGCCACGCGCCCTTTAGCGTCAGTGAGACGACCATTGTCGAGCACTTGCAAAAGCAAATTAAAAACTTCGGGATGAGCCTTCTCAATCTCGTCGAAAAGCAAAACCGAGTACGGCCGATGACGCACCAGCTCGGTCAACGATCCACCTTCTTCGTAGCCGACATAACCGGGTGGCGAACCAATTAGTTTAGAGACCGAGTGCTTCTCCATGTACTCCGACATATCAATGCGGATCAGCGCTTTATCGTCGTTAAACATAAAGAGCGCGAGCGTCTTAGCGAGTTCGGTCTTGCCAACACCAGTCGGACCCAAGAAGATAAAAGAACCAATCGGCCGATCAGGATCACTGATCCCAGCCCGCGAGCGTTTGACGGCTTCGGCAATCTTCTTGATCGCTTCGGTCTGACCGCGCACGCGTTCGGCCAAAACCGTCTCCATCCGACCGAGCTTCTCGGCCTCTTCCTCTAGCATCTTCATCACCGGAATATGTGTCCAGCGAGCGACCACGCGAGCGATATCTTCTTCGACAATCGCCTCTTTGAGAATTTGCCGCGAGCTCTGGAGTTTTTTCAAACGATCCGTTTTTATTTTTAGTTGGCGTTCCAATTCAGGAATTTTACTGTAACGAATTTCGGCGGCGCGAGTAAGATCAGCCTTCATCTCCGCTTGCTCGGCTTCCACCCGAAGCATCTCGAGTCCACCTTTCAACTCTTTGATTTCGGCAATCGCTTGTTTCTCATTTTTCCATTTGAGTTCGAGCTCCCCGGTCTTATCTTTAAGTTCAGCCACGGCTTGATCAATTTCTTTGATTCTAGTTCGCAACCGTTTATCATCCTTGATCGCCAATTCTTGATTGAGAGCTTCTTTCTCAACCTCTAAACGCATAATTTTAGTGTGCGCTTCTTCGAGAGCCGGCGGTTTATTTTCCAACTGAAGACGCAGAGCGGAAGAGGCTTCATCAATTAAATCAATGGCCTTGTCCGGCAAAAAACGATCAGTGATATAGCGACTGGAGAGATTAACGGCCGCGACAATCGCGCCATCGGTGATGTGAATCCCATGATGAAATTCGTATTTCTCTTTCAGCCCGCGCAGAATCGCAATAGCATCTTCGATACTCGGCTCTTCGACATAGACCGGCTGGAAACGGCGAGTAAAAGCTTGATCTTTTTCAATATATTTTTGGTACTCTCTAATGGTTGTCGCGCCGATCATCCGAATATCACCACGCGCCAGTGACGGCTTCAACATATTCGAAGCGTCAATCGACCCTTCGGCCGCTCCGGCGCCAATAATTGTGTGAATCTCGTCGACAAAAAGAATAATTTTCCCTTCGGCGCGTTCAATTTCTTTAACAATATTTTTGAGCCGTTCTTCGAACTCACCGCGATATTTAGTCCCCGCTACCAACATTCCCAAATCAAGGGCAACAATCTCTTTCTGGCGGAGCGACTCGGGCACATCACCTTTGGCAATACGAATCGCCAATCCTTCGGCGATCGCCGTTTTCCCCGTCCCCGCTTCACCGATCAAGATTGGATTATTCTTGGTCCGGCGCGAGAGAATTTCCATAATTCGCTGAATCTCTTCTTCGCGCCCAATCACCGGATCAAGTTTGTCCTTGCGACCAAGTTCGGTTAGATTCTTGGTGTAACGTTCAATCGCCCGAAACTTTTTCGTCTCGCCGACATCGCGAATTTTCCCCGATCGCAATTCTTGGAGAACGCGTAAGACCCGATCCTTCGTTACACGGAAACGGGTAAGAATCTCTTGAGTTTGATTAGGTGTCTCGAGCAAGCCAAGGACCAGATGTTCAACCGAGACAAATTCGTCCTGCAAGTTGACCGCAATTTTTCCAGCAGCATCGAAAACGCGGACTAACTCTGGCGACAAATAAAGCTGGTAGGAAGGGGCCAAGACACCGCCACCCTCGGTCCCCTCAAGGTGATCGATCACGTAATCGGTAAGCATCGTGGTATCCACCTCAATCTTGTCGAGAATCGAGGCGAAGATACTCTCTTCTTGGAACAGCAGAGCGGCCAGAAGATGGAGCGGGTTGACCTGATTTTGGCCACGTTCAATTGCCAATTCTTGCGTCTTGCGAATGGCTTCTTTGGCTTTCGAAGTAAAATTGTTAAATGGAGGTGGCATAGTTGTAATTAATTATTGCCCGTAATTTTTTTGCATAATTTCGGGAAGAGCCGTTGTGATCACGTTAACCGGAATGGTGAAACCGGGCACCTTAATCAAGCCGACCACTTCACCTTTAATATTCATCAAAGGTCCACCTTGGTTCTCGGCACTCGCCGCATTGGTCATTATTAAAGGTGTAGATGAGGCGCCAGTTGATAAGAAACTGGACACGATGCCAACCGAGACATTGATATCCGGCCGATTAGAAAAACCAAGGGCGACAACCGTTTGCCCAATAGAGATTGGTGTCTTAGCCAGAGTTAACGCTGACCACTTACCCTCGCTTGACGCCGGATCAGTGAGACGGAAGAAAATCAGATCTGGGGATGGTGAAAGGGCTGCCCCGGTTGGCGGTGTCGGAGTAGAAGCTAAACGAGCGAGAGGCACGGTCTGACCACCAGTCAAGATCGCCTGATAATTCGTGGTACTCGTCGCCGCGAGAATCGCGGCGCTATCCGCCACCAACACTCCGTTCGAAGCAACAAAGAAACCACTGGTTAAGAAATTTTTATCTTTATCCGTTGCCCCTCCCACAATCCGCACAGTGCCGGGCATCGCACTGTTAATCACCTTCACAATTAGTTCCTCTTCGGTGACAATGACTGGCACTTCTTTAATCACCGGCGGCGGCGCTTGGCCGGGAACAATTTTTTCCACCGTTCGCTCGACAATCCGATTGATTGTCTGGGTTACGGCCGGCGGGGCTTGGTCCATCAAGGTTACCGTCACAATCCCCGTCGCGATCGAAGTGACGAAACTAACCAAAAGGACCAAGAGAACGATTTGATTTTTGTTTAGTTCTTCCATTATCTTGTTATTTTAAGTTATCTAGATGATATAACGATTATCTACTATTTGTCAATGATTTTAAAGAAGGCATCAATGTATTCCGCCCGGCGGTTCTGATACTTGAGATAATAAGCGTGCTCCCAGAGATCTAAACCAAGAATTGGCGTCTGCCCCGTCGAGATCGGCGTGTCTTGATTGGCGGTATTGATAATTGAAAAGGGGCTTGCCCCGAGGGATTTATCCCGAGCAGAATCGAGGGAAGTCGAGGGGTTTTTGATTAACCACGTCCATCCAGAACCGAAGCAAGCCAAAGCCGAATCTTTAAATTGTTTTTTGATTTCTTCTGTCAAGGCTAAGCCTTGACTTGGCGAGGCAGGCGCCAGAATGTTCCAAAAGAAAGTATGATTCCAATGTCCCCCGCCGTGGTTGCGTACTGCTTCACGAATCGCTTCCGGTACCGCGTTCAGATCACCGAGTAATTCTTCCAACTTTTTATTTTGCAATTCGGGAAACTTTTCCAACACCGCGTTCAACTTATCAACGTAAGTTTGGTGGTGCTTATCATGATGCAACCGCATCGTTTGCTCATCGATGTACGGCTCAAGCGCATCATAAGCGTAGGGTAATGGGGGTAGGGTGTGCATACGACAATTATATCACAAACCTTTTACGGCGGAGGGCAAAGGGCGGGGCTTGTAAAATACAAGCCCCGCCCTTGTATTATGCGCGATTGGCTACCGGAACAAGAGTGATCTCTGCAAATTTCGCAAAATCGCACTTAGAGCCGAGAGCGAATTGGCAAATTGGCTTTGGTTAGTAGGTAACAGGCCGGTCGTGGCCGGAGGGCAAGCCGGTAAGGTCTTGCCATTCCAACCACCATTAAGTAAATCAATGAAGGTTAAGAGATCCGCTGGCGCGAATACTCCACTCCGATCAATATCGGTAGAATAAATTGGCAGAGTTTTAACGCCATTCAGAGCATCAATCAAATCAAGCTGGTCGGCCGGAGAAGTTGTCCCATCACCATTCACGTCGCCGGGAAGAAAGCCGAGGCAGACGGAAGAATTAGACGGTTTGTGGGTAATTCGGATTCGTTCACCGGGCACATGGGCAAACACGTTGTTCCTACGAAAACTAAAACCGATAGTGTCGGGATCTTTTAGACCAAAATCCCCCGGCGTTAAACTGAGAAGAGATGTATTTGAACTAACGATTGATAGATTGGGAATAATATCCGCTATGCTCACAGGACCAGAGAAATTAAGACTTACTCCTTCGTATGAATTACCATTCCAACTTCGCGCATCAATCGCACTATTTGGTGGATAGGAAGAAGTGATGGTGGGAATCGCTACCGGAACAGCGGAAATCGTAATTGGGAAAGTGTTGGTGTCTCGACCACCACGACAATCGGTAACAATAGCTGTTACAGTATATGTACCACTTTGTGAGTATGTATGACTAGTCGAAAAACTTGTCTGCGGTGAATTAGAAGGGCAAGTGCCGGGAGTTGGTCCTACCCCTTCGCCAAAATCAACACCCCAAACAAGATTATCATTATCTGGATCAGATGCTGACCAATTGAAACTGATTGGGACACCAACCGTAATGTTAGAAGGAAATGCCGGGAAGCCATAAATCCGAGGCAAACCATTGTTGACTGTCCCTCCACCTACCGCCACGCTCAAGCTGGTGCGGACCGACTGGTTGGCATTGTCAGTAACAGTGAAAGTCGGAGTGAAGGTGCCAGTGCGGGAGTAGGTGTGAGTAAAGGTCGCAGTTTGAACAATGCCCGAACTTCCCGATCCAGCCGTAGTCTCGTCACCCCAAATCACAGAATAACTCAACGCCCCATTCTCCGGATCGCTCGCACGCACAGACCATGTCCCACTCTGTCCGACATTTAACGTCGTCGGGCCAGAGACACCGGAAATAGAGGGCGGAAGGTTGTTAGAAGGTGGCAAATCATAAATCTTGAAATGAGAATCGCTACTATCTTTAGCTAAACTGTTGCCATTCCCATCAATCGCCCGCACTTGAACAGTGTAAGCGCCACTAGGAATCACCACCCCGTTGAGGGCTTTGCCAACAGACCAACCGTAAGAAGAATGAGCTGTATCTGTTTTACCAATCAAGTAAGAAGCCGCGCCCACTGGGCAAGTTTGACCTACGGGGCAAGAACCGCCAGTGCTTGCGGCATTCAACCAAATTTCAATCGGAGTAATCTTGAACTCAAAACCGTATTTCCAAGTAATTTTTTGATAAGACCCTCTCTGCCAACCCTCCCCGCCATTTGGCGACACGACGGTAAGAAGAGAAACAGGGGTAGTGGTCGCATTACCGGCACATGGTAAACCAGTAACAGGATCATAAATCACGCCTGGCAAACAACCAGTTGCGTGGCCTGTCAATTGGGCAATCTGCTGAAGGAGTGCAGAAATCTGCTGTTGAAGATTAGCAATTGTTTGGTTAAGCTCCTGTATTTTAAGTTGGGAAATCTGGTTGGTTAACTGGCAAACCATTAAATTCAGACTGCAAGTCGTCTGCGCGTTAGTTGCTACTGGAGTGATAAAAAACGCCAAGGCAATTAGACCGGCAATGACAAAGTTTCTTATTTTCATGATACAAATGATTAACGAATTAAGACAAATAATAAAAGCTAACGAAGCCAACCTTCCCTAATCCTACACCCCTTTGAAGTAAAAAAAAAATGGATAAGTTATCCACACCTACTCCGAGCATCTGCATCTCTGCGCTTGACAACGGCCGAACGTTTACTAGCATAGGGTATCATCATAAAAAAGACCCTGTTGCGGTTCCGTCCGCAATGGGGGCTTTTTCTTTATGTTTTGTTGTTTCTGTATTCTAACTTCTTTCGTTGAGTATCTAGGTACTGCTAGTAGCAAGGACTCACCTTAATATTAAAGCGAGAGCAGTTATCCACACCTACTTACAGATACAAAAGATTGACATGAGCGAGATGTTTGCTATCATAAAGATACATTCGGCGATTTGCCGCGGCCCCGCCCACAAGGCGGGGAATATTGGTCTTATTTGTACAACCTCCAGAAAAACTCTTTTACCCTCCTAAAATCTTCTTCATCTGTCACGCCTAACCGATTGGACAATCTTCGATAATCAATTGTTCTTAATTGATGTAAGCAAACGTACATATCTCGTCCTTCTTGTTTTATTGGCACATACCAAGTCCCCTCTTTCTTTTGAGAAGTGGTCGGAGCAACGAGAAAAAATCCTCGAGATAATTTTTTTATTATCAACCCTGGCCGAGAAAATAATCTGCTCTTGCCATTCATCTCCGAACCAATATTTTCACCAAAACTCACCCACCACAAATCACGTTCTTTAACCAACGGCGGATCGTTATCGACATTATGAAGTTTTTCTTTAAGCCCTATCCATTCCAAAAATCTTTTGAGCATAATGGTTATTATCTTATACTAAAAATTATTTCTTAAGCAATCCGCGCTCGTTTCAGAATCTCCGGTAAAATTTTGAGAACGTAATCCAGATCAGCTTTTTTGGTTTCGCGACTTAAGGTAAAACGCACGGCCGTTTGAGCATAAGTCGCGTCGTGACCCAAAGCGGTGATAACATGCGAGGCAGGTTTCTCTTGCGCCGAACAGGCGCTTCCGGACGCGGCGAGTACGCCACGCGCATCAAGATTCAAAACCATAAATTCACTATCTGCCTCCGCGAAACTAACATTCACATTATTTGGTAAGCGGTTTGTCGCCGAGCCGTTGAGAGTTGTGCCGGGCAAAGCTAATAATTTTTTAATAAAATAATCGCGCAACTTGGCTAAACGCGCCGATTCTTTTTCCCGCGATCGCGTACACTTTTCAAGCGCTTGGGCGAAATTCGCCGCGGCCGACACATTTTCCGTGCCACTGCGTCGGCCGCGTTCCTGCCCACCGCCGTACAGAATCGGCTGCAGATTAATCCCCCGCCGCGCATAGAGACACCCACTACCCTTCGGTCCACCAACCTTGCTTGAATTTATCGTCATCAAATCAACTCCCAATCGCGCGGCATTAAGATCGAGAAATGGAGGAGCTTGGCAGGCGTCGGTGTGAAAGACACACCGTCGCCGAATTATTTTGGCAATTTCACGTAGCGGTTGGATAACGCCGATTTCGTTATTGGCATAACCGATCGAGACGAGAATTGTCTCCGGTCGCAGAGCTTGAGCTAATTCTTTCAGATCAATCAGACCATCTGATTTAACCAGCAAATAAGTTACAGAGAAACCCTCATGCTCTAATTGCCGACACGATTCAAGAATCGAAGCATGCTCTATTTTTGTTGTAATGATATGAAATGTTAAACACCGAGTGTCGCACATTTTGTTTGACACTCGGTGTCGAGCTAATCCGAAAATCGCCAAATTATTCGCTTCCGTTCCGCCACTGGTAAAAATTATTTCATCACTGTGCGCGTTAAGCACCCGCGCAACCGTTTGTCGCGCTTCACTAAGTGTTTGCGCGGTACGCACGCCCGCACTATGAATACTGGACGGATTATCGCTTCCAGCCGCCGCATCAAGGTTGATTAATCTCTTAGTTATCTTCGCCATCTCCCCATTCTAACGAAGCGCCAAAATTTTGCAAAAGTTCATTCTTTCGGTATAATTCGAAATAGCGCTTCGCTCATGACTCTAACTCTCACTAATCTCTTAGTTATCGCTCTCGGACTGGTCATTATTGGCTTAGCGGTTTGGTTGTGGCGAGTGGAGAGACGGATGGCCCGCCTCTTCACCGGTCGCGCCGGGCAGAATCTTGAAGAGTTGGCAATCAATTTTGGCAGTGAGCTCGCCGAGCTTGATCGTGCCCGGCAAGAAATTGAGAAGTTCCTCGTAGAGGCTAACCAACGTCTCTCGAGCTCGGTTCGCCATGTCCGCACTTTGCGCTACAATCCCTTCCCCGATCAAGGCGGAAATCAGAGTTTCTCCACCGCCTTACTCGACGAGAAGGGCAACGGCGTGATTATCACCGGCCTGCATGCCCGCGATACGATGCGCGTTTATGCCAAACCAATTCGCCAACGCGCCTCTGACTTTGAACTAACCATTGAAGAACAGGATGTGCTTAACCAAATATGAAAAAGGTCACCCCTATCGCTCTGCAATCCCGACCGCCCGTGGTCGTCGTCGTTGGTCACATTGACCACGGCAAATCAACTCTGCTCGATTACATTCGAAAGACGAGCGTCACCGAGACGGAAGCCGGCCCGCCTAGGCACGAGGCTGGCGGGATCACCCAGCGCGTTAGCGCTTATGAAGTGAAGCACCGTGACAAAACAATTACCTTCCTCGACACACCCGGGCACGAAGCCTTCTCCAGTCTCCGCGAACGCAGTGCCAAGATTGCCGATCTCGCCATCGTCGTTGTCTCGGGCGAAGACGGAGTAAAGGCCCAAACACTGGAAGCTCTCAACGCCGTCACCGCCGCCAATCTTCCCTACCTCATTGCCATTAATAAGATTGATCGACCGACCGCCAATGTCGACCGCACGAAACAAAGCTTGACCGAAAATAGCATTCTGGTGGAAGGTTATGGCGGGACCATTCCCTGTCTCCCAATCTCGGCCAAAACCGGTGAGGGTGTGCCCGAACTGCTTGAACTTATTTTACTTATGGCCGAGATGGCTGAACTCACTACCAAGCCAACCTCTCCGGCTACCGGTTTCGTTCTGGAAGCCACGCGCCACCCGAAAACCGGTGTCATCACCACCCTGATTATCAAAGACGGAACTCTGCACTTGGGTGATTTCTTGGTGGTTGGTTCGATTGTCGGACGGATTAAAAAGTTGGAGAATTTCCGTGGTGAGAATGTCCCATCGCTTCAAGCTTCGAGTCCGGCGGTCGTCCTCGGTTTACCAGAAGTGCCGGAGGCCGGCGCTTGCTTCCGCCTCGCGCCAGACAAAAACACGGCCGAAGAAATGTCCCAAGAACCAGCCGAGGAAATAAGTGCAAGTGAAAATAGTTTAGAAAATCTAGCCGAAGGCATGACCCTTCTTCCGCTCATTCTCAAAGCCGATAACATTGGTTCGCTCGAAGCCCTTAAAAAAGAAACAGCCAAACTTAGTACCGAGACGGTTAAATTGAAAATCGTTCACACCGGTGTCGGTCAGATTACCGAGAATGACGTGAAGCTGGGTATGGGCACGCCGCCGGCGATAATTGTTGGCTTCAACGTTGTCGCCGAACGGGGGGCGATCGAGACCGCCGAGAAGTATGGAGTGACGATAAAAACTTTTGACATTATTTATCACTTGAGCGAGTGGCTCACAGAAGAAATTGCCCACCGCACACCGGTCGTCGAAGTGGAAGAGACCATCGGTGAGATTAAGGTCCTTAAAATTTTCAGCCATGAGAAGAACCGCCAAGTGATTGGCGCGTCGGTGACGCAAGGTTATGTCGCTGATCGGCATCGGGTGCGAATTATGCGGCGCGGAGCGCCACTCGGTGAAGGCGATATCATTGAACTCAAACAGCAGAAACTCTCGGTCAGGAAGGTCGAGGAAGGCGCGCAATTCGGTGCGCTAGTGGAATCGAAAATTGCCATCGCCCCGGGTGATGCTCTGCTTATCTTCACACGCGGACGACACTAAGCTAGGATAAACCTATGCGCCAGCATCATGAAGAAAGATTGACCTCCTCCGTCACTCGGCTGGCCGCCGAGTTTCTCGAACGACATCGCGGTACGAGTTTAATCACCGTCAGCGGCGCGCAAATTGACAACAGTGGCAAATCGGTGACCATATTCATCACCGTTTACCCCGCGGAAGCCGAGAAACAGGCGTTGACCGAAACGAGGTTCTTGAGAAGCGAACTGCGCGACTTCCTCGACGCTCGTCTGCGCGGCAACTCACTGACCCACGTTGACTTCGCGCTCGACCAACGTCCCCTGGTATAATAAAAACAGAAATAAAAATTAGGTGCGGTGGCGAAGTGGTAACGCAGCGGTCTGCAAAACCGCAATACGCGGGTTCGATTCCCGCCCGCACCTCCAAGCCCGAGTGGCGGAATTGGTATACGCGCATGACTTAAAATCATGTCTCGCAAGGGATGTGGGTTCGACTCCCACCTCGGGCATAAAATTTTGACCATTAACTAAATCGGCGCAATACTAATCGCAGAAAGGAGATCTTTAATGCTGATGCAAATGCTTTACTGGATTTGGGCGTCAACCTTCATCTGGTTCATGGAACCAACTCCTGGAAAAATTGTCCCTTGGCGTTTCTGGACGCGACTTATTTTATGGGCGCCAGTGGTCTGGCTCGTCATCGTTCCGATTTGTAGTCTCTTCGCAATGTCATCTGTCGTCGGAATGTTTGTCTATGACGGCCTATTCCGATTCCACATTTTGCGAGAACGAGAAAAAGTTTAAGCGCCAACCCCCCCGTTAGACACGACTAACGGGGGTTTGTTTTTTCGGGCTTGCTCTGCAAGTCCGCCCAGAGGGATTTGCATCCCCGACCGTCTGCTTAAGAGTCCGCCAGCCGGCGGATCTACTAACTGAGCTATTTAACATCGATTGTAAATCCTATCCGCCCGGCAGGGATCGAACCTGCGACCGTCTGCTTAAGAGGCAGCTGCTCTACCAACTGAGCTACGGGCGGGACCAACTAAAACAATAAATGAAAAAAAGGTTATTGTCTATTGCAAACTTGATATACCACAGTTTTCACGACCGTGATTTTTATAGTATGGGTGTAAAATTGAAACGGTCGTAAACATTTTACACCTAAGACAAAAAGTGGATGATAAAAAATTTCATGTTAAGATAGGAAGCTAGGCCGGAGTGGCGAAATTGGCACCATGCACTACGTTGAGTGCATGGCCGTGCACCTCGCATGGTGCACGGGACGCATAAATTAAATATGTACTACATTTATATTCTCAGGTTAAACAACAATCAATTGTACACTGGTATAACCGACAACTTGAGGCGTCGCTTTAATGAACACAAAAATGGTGGGGTCATATCAACAAGCCATAAGCGACCAGTAAAATTGATATTTTATGAGACCTTCTTGCTGAAAAGTGATGCGACACGACGGGAAAAATACTTGAAAACAAGTAAAGGTAAAAGTACACTTAGGTTAATGTTGCGAGATTTCCTGGGCACCTAAAATATATTGCCGGAGTGGCGAAATTGGCAGACGCGTCAGCTTTAGGAGCTGATGGGAGCAATCCCTTGGAGGTTCGAGTCCTCTCTCCGGCATCACTTGCATTTTTTTAGGGTATAAAAAACCAGCGCTCATAGGAGAACGCTGGTCGTAGTTGGGTTAAACAAACCCAGATTGTGGTAGTTACGGAGGAGTAAGAGGATCTTCACCCCCCTTCTTCCTCTTCAGCTGATGGCGCTGGATTTTCTCCCAGCAAGACGTCTGGCAAATTAACTAGAGTAGCTTGACCTCCGCCGCCGGCGTTGAGAACTCTGATGCCACCTTCACCGATTGACTCGGCAATACGCATCCTAGTGCCCGCACCGTCGGGAATTGCTGCAATTTCCCGCATACCCTGAGCTTTCCCAAGATATGTCGACGCAGTCAAAGCCTTACGACCTATTGCCTTTGCTATATCCCTCCTTGCATCTATCTCGGCCTGTCTTCTTTGTTGATTGGCCGTAAAGATACTGTCGATAGACGCCTGTAAGCCAGGATTCTGCAAACTCACACTCACAAGCGCTAGCCACACAATTTCTTGGCCATAAGTGGGAATGGCTACTCTTCCATTCACTCCCTTAATTATTTCGGCCAGTTTGCCAGCCACTGCCTCCTTGTTCCCAAGAATCTTGTCATAATCCAAACCACCAATCCATGGCCGGATTTCATCGCGCAATTCCTTCATAATGGCTCCGAGCCACTCACCCGCCGAAGAAAGACCAGCGGTCCTGAATAGGGTTTTCTGGGGATTGCGCGTTCGAGTTTCCATCACGAACTCTAACTTGAGTTGGATTTTTTCCTGTAGCTCTTCTTGATCTGTCCCCTCTCCTATCTTTAATGTTCCCTTACCTGTTTCGACATTTTCCACAACAAGACCGTATAACGGGTAGGAGAAGTAGAGAGAACTCACTTCTTCTTCACGTGGGGTCATAATAACCTCGCTAGACGGCTTGCCATCAGATGAGGTTTCCTTTTGGGCATACTTTATCCATCGGAATCGATAGTGGAAAACTCTAAACGGTGGCAAACCTACCCAGACAACACCAAACAGTTTTTCGAACCATCCATAAGAATTAGCCCGCTTTAGCCGTTTGCAAAAGTCTGGTTTTAAGATAAACCAACTTGGCGATACGATCACAGCACCGTCTTCATTCACCATCTGCGGATGTACCGGGACCTGATCATACTCGATTTTGATCCGCTCCACGAAAACAAGATCACTTTCTTCTAGTTCCTTGCGCACTTCCAGTAACTTGTTTTCATTGAATTCCCCAACTTCTTCACGGTGGCGTTCCGCCCAAGTCCAAAGTTCGCTAATCATTGGTTGTAGATCAGCCGGGGATGTTTCGTCGCCAAGAAAACCCTTGAAGATATCAAAGTCGTCTGGATCGATGATATGATTTTCAACCGTCATTACATATCTTCGACAGTCCTCTCCTCTCATGAAGGCTTTGATCTCTCCTTCGGTTCTGAAAGTAACAAGGGAATCTTGTTTAGCCATTTCCGATAGCGCCCAACGCAAGGTCAAGTAGATCACCCACAACGCCCCCACCCACAGTAAAAACCCAATCAAACTCGCAAAATTCATGGCAAACCCTTTCTTTTAGAACTTTTTCGATGTCAAGGTACAAACCAAACCGTAACAATACTATCATTTTGGATAGAATTAGTCAAGGGTTTTGTTTGACAAAAGAATTTGGTATGATATAATCACGAGCAGTGGTAGTTTGAAGAAAAAATGAAATTGGTCTTTGAAAGGACAAACTATGACTTGGTGGATGTGGGTGTTAGTTGTTTTCATCTATCTAGTGGTCGCTGATTGGGCTGAGGCGGTCTCAACTCAACTGAAAAATCGGCGATGGATACTCTGGTTTTTGCTTCATGTTCTCATTGCTCCAATCTGGATCCCACGGGTTATAATCAACGGTCTCCAGAAACTAGCAGAGTGGAAAAAACAGGGAAAAGAAACTGGAAGGATCAGTATGGAAACACGATTGGATGAAATTGAGAAGCGCCTCGTGGAATACGAAAGTGGAATCGAGTATCTAACCAAACAAGTTACTGAGTTAGTCGAAGGAACTGACCCAGTAACCAAAAAGGAAGGAGACTAGAATGGGGATTGTAAAAACAATAAGGGAATGGCGGTGGCCGTTGGTAGTACTGGCGGGATTAAGCATTCTGTTCGGGCTGCTCCCTCAAACATTACCAACGTTTGAATTCCTAAAGAAGGTCACGGTCTTAGAAGTTGTTGTGGTTTTTGTTTCGTTGATAGCTGTGTTGACTGTCGTTGGTTTATTTTTTCGCCGAGCGAATCTCAACAAGGCAAAGTCGAAAAGACCAGTGTCGGCTAACCCCTCAGTGCCAGGAGCAACTGAAAAAACAAAAACAGACTGGACACCATGGGCATCTTCGGCGTTAGTAATCGTTAGTTTTACCCTACTGTTCATTCTCATCGCCATTTTTTTCCCGGCGCTCTGGGAATGGTTCCTCGGTCAGGGAAAAGTATTTGGGCTATTGGTCGTAACCATATTGGTTGTGGCTCTAGCAACCAAATACAAACCAGTTTGGTGGTTAGTGGTGATAATGGGAACTGTTCTTCTGTTTAGTTGGACGAGTTTTCCACCCAATCCACTTGATTGGCGACAATCAAGTCTAGCCAAGGCCAACCAAGCAACAACAGAGAGATGGGCCACCGCGAGCGGAGTGAGCGACCACTGGGAGTTGTGTTGGGCTAAAATCCCAAGCTCCACGGCACTTGACCCAAAAGTAAGGGAGAAATGCAACCCAGTCGTATCTTTCGATTTCCAAACTTCGGGGAAACCTAGAAGATTGGAGGCGCAGTACGAATCAGCGGGGATTTTGCGTCGTACTTTTCTAGAATGGGACTCGGAAACAGACGGCTCGTGTTGGCAAGAAGATCCGCCAGCGAAAGGTCGCTTCCAGCTCAAGGATATCGGAGGAGCATATCGTGGTTGGTGCGTAAATTCAGATACTAAAGAGGAAGGAATCTTGTGGTTAGTTAAAAAATAAGATTCCGCAGAAAGGAGAACATCAAAAAAGGCGGGATGCACTTCGGTGCCCCGCCTTTTCTTTATGCCCTCTCCCCAACACCGAGTGTCTCACAAAATGTGCGACACTCGGTGTTTAACAAGTAATCCCGGGAATTGTCTTGCAGATGACATGCATAATGCCGTAGAAGGAAATCATTATGAACATCCCGACCACTCCCCAGAGGATATGTTGTTGCCCCGTCTTGCGTGCTTCTTCATTGTCGGCATTACGAATGAACTCGAGCACGCCGTATAGGAAATAGATCAGGGCAAGGGCGAAAAGAAAATAGATAATCGGATCAACAATCGCTGTTTTGATCTTCTCGAGGAGTGGTATTGGGGGCATTAGGCAAAGTTATAAACTATAACGGGGAATTTGGGGAAGCTCCGGCACATCCCCACCAGTCCTAACATTAAGGCTACTACTAAGAACCCTAACAAGTCCCCAAACCGCGGCCATGACAAAGAGAGCGATAACTCCGTAGATCATCATATTTCTTCCCGCCGCCCGTTTTTCCTCATCGACACTTCCCCCGAGAATATATTGCGCCAAGCCCCAAAAGAAGTAGAGGAGGGCAAGTGTCATGATAATCGGGATAGCAATACCCATAACATCTTGAATTCGAATCAAAATACTAGTAACTGTTTCCTGCGCGAACGCCAACACTGGCAGAAGAGCAACCCCTATCGCGAACACTGATTTATTAAGCAATTTAGACATTATAATTTTATTTAACACTATTATTAATTAAACTAACGACCACTAATGCCCTACATTAGAGCATGTTCTAGACTAGTAACCAAGTATCGAGGGTGGATAAGGGATTGGGGTTGGGAGAAGGAGAATTTCTTATTTTGTCGTTGTTGGAAAACTAATTGGTTCATTCTTTAGTTCAAAAGTATTTTGCAACACCGTCACCAGGCCCCACATTGAAACCATAACAAAAATAGCAATAATTCCATAGGTCATCGTCGTGATCGCCTCTTTCCTTTTTTCGTCACTATCCGTTGACTGGATGTATTTGAGAACGCCCCAGAGAAAGTAAATTACGGTTAGCCCACCGATTAACAAAGTAATCGGTTTAAAAATGGCGCCGATAATCGTAGTAACAAGTTGTTCGAAATTTGGATTAGTAACCATATTATTTACTATTGATTAAACTTTTAATGACGTGACCGTCGTCTGAATCACCTGGGAGATGACCAGCGCGCCGAGGACAATCGCCGCGCCGATTATCGTCCAGTATAACGTCTTTTTCGCTTCGCTCAACTGCGAATCGTTCCCCTGCGCCTTGACGAAGAGGAAGCCAGAATAAACGATCGCCAGAGCGATCAAAGGAATCCCGACTTGGACGATGACATTGAGCAAGGCCGTGAGAAGATCAAGAATAGTTTCAGAATTGAGAGGATTCTTGATAGCGGGAGAGGGTGGGGTGGGAGTTGGCCTACCATCACCAACAGGCAGTCGAGCAAAAACTTTGTTTACCAGTCCGAAAATGTTTAGTAAATAGTAAAGCATTTTAGTTAACTAATTTTTAAAATTGGACGGGGTAAAATCTGGCTCGACAAGGGTGGTAAACACTAATCTTACAATTAAATACGACGCGAGCACAATCACTAATCCCCAGATTGCCATCCAGATAATACTCTTGGCCTGCGAACGCTTGCTGTCATTCGTCCCCGCCGTCATCATCACTGCACCCCCCACCGCGATCACTCCCGCGGCGAGCGGCACGGCGAAAATGACGAGGTAATCAAAAACCCGCTTGACCAGCTCGAGAAAGTTGTTGTAGCCACAAGGCGTGGGGTTAGTTTTTGTCCCGCACGGCACTAAACCAGGAGCCAATGAACTCGGCGGCCCAGCTGGACCGCCCGGTAAACCGACCGTATCAGCTTGAGCCAACACAAAAATTGGTAAGCATATTAAAACCAAAATGAGTAGAGACCGATAATTATTTCTATTGGCCATAAGCATCGGTGACGAGATCTTCGAGCGCTTTATTCGCCGCACTGGCCGCTTGAACGCTTGCCAAACGACCCGTGAGGACATTATCGACCATTTGTTTGAAAATCGCTTCAGTGCGAGATGGATTGAAGTCAAACCAATTCCGGCCGATAATCGCCGCTTGGTAAAAAACGGACATCGTCGGGTCGGTCGTCCCCCGCGCCAAGAGATCCGACCGGGCCGGCGGGAGCCCGGTGAGCCCAGACAAACGATTGACGGTCGGCGCGGAAGCAAGCGCCTGCGCTACTGACCAAGCCGTGGCTACTTTTTTACTATCGCGAACCAAAGCCACACCGGTCGTTCGCGCGAAAGTCAGCTTCGGACCATCTAACTTCTGCGGCGGGATGGCGACGTCGAAAGCCAGATGCGGATTGCCACGACTGATCTCATTGAACTCGCTCGCCGGCCCGAGATAGAAAGCCGCCTGTCCGCGAATGAAATCCTGTTTGGCTTCTGGTAGAGATCGGTTCCAAGAATAATTCAGTCGCGCCGGATCGGCGAATTGCGAGTAGAAATCAAGCACCGCGGCGGCCGGTTTTAGAGTAAAGCCAAAAGATTCATTGAGAAGCGGGGTTGGACGGACAGCCGTGTTATTAAAAATCGGATTCCCCGCCTGCAAAAGAAGTAGGGCAATAATATCCTTCATGTGGTTGATATTCCGATAATCGCCGAGAGCAATCGTGCTCTGAAGAATGTTCCGGCGATCGTCAAAAATGGTAAGTGGCGCCGTTTTGGCAATAAATTCGGTCCAGGTTTTGGGTACGGTCGGCAAACCAGCGTTAGTGAGTAAATCGCGATTGTAATAGAGAACGAGTGGATCAATGAGAAGTGGCAAGGCGAGTGTCCCGTCAGTCCGAAGGAAGAGGCGACCGGCTTCGGGATAAGTATCAAGAAAAGTTCGCGGGGCATAAGTATCGGATGGAATGGGTAGAAGCCGATCTCGTTGAGTGAGAAAAACTTCATGCGACGCAATCAGCAAATCGGGAGCGTGATTGTCAGCTTTGGCCGTCAGGAAATCTTGCTCGATGGTTGACCGATCTTTCTCTTGATAAATAAGTGTGAACTCGCTTTTGTGTTGATCGTTGAATTCGTTGAGGAAATCGGCGATCAAGGCGCGCGGAATCGTCCCCCAGACCGTGACCTCACCACCCGTTCCACCTTGCGGTGATCGGAAACCCGGCAGGATGCCAGCGAAGATAAGCACACCAACCAGAAGCAGGGCAACGAAGACAATCAGGATGGCAAGTTGGAAAGTAGAAAGATTTTTCATGAGAACATTAAACCATAATGATGATCGCCGGCCGGGAAATCATTGATAAACTTGAATCCCGCCTCGGCGAAAATCTTTTTCGCCTCGGCGGGCGGCAGAACCTGCTCCGAAGTCGGCCCCAAACCACCGAATGACCCGCTCCAATCTACTAGCGCGACCTTACCATCTACTTTCAAAATTCGTTTCGCCTCACAAACTAAAGTATATTTGGCAGAAGTCTGGAAAAGAAGATTGGCAATCAAGACGAAGTCAACGGATCCGTCGGCAAGCGTTGAACCGTGCGCGTGCTCAAGATCACCGCGTAAAACTTCGATATTGCGAATATGCTTTTCCTTCGCCTCGTGCGCGAGGCGGGCGAGAATTTCTTTTTGAATATCAATGGCGTAGGCCCGCCCATCATGCCCGACAGCTTGAGCCAGCGCTAGAGCATAAGCCCCGCTACCCGCACCAAAATCGGCCACGGTCATTCCTTCATTAAGGTGGAAGTGAGTGACAACTTCTTGTGGTTTCGAGAAGGGCATAATATCTGCCCCTAGATTATACCACCGGTGACAAACAGGTTAAAGAGGCAAGGGTGTCGCCGGGGTGGAGCTTCATGATGCGGACGCCTTGGGTCTGGCGGCCAAGAGTCGAGATTTCGGCGAGCGTCGTTCGAATCACTTGGCCGTGTTTGGAGATCGTAATAATTTCCGTGGCCGTCTCATCGAGCACTTGAGCGTTGATCAGAGGTCCGGTTTTATCCGTCACTTGGGCTGTCTTAATCCCCGATCCCCCTCGGCCCTGCACTTTGTATTCTTTCAAAAGCGTTTTCTTACCGAAGCCATTTTCGCTGACGACTAAGAATTGGCCGGCCTTTTGCTCGGGACCAATCGCCCCGAGACCAACGACCACATCGGTCTTCGTTTTTAATTTAATTGCCCGGACACCGCCGGCCGCCCGGCCCATTTCGCGAATTGAATTTATTTTGAAGCGAATCGCTTGACCGGCGCGGGTAGCAATAATTGCCTCATCACCCGAGTGAACGACCGCTACCGACAAGAGTTCGTCGCCCGAATGAAGTTTAATCGCAATGATCCCGCTCCGGCGCACATCACTCATGTCAGACACGGCGACGCGTTTGGCCACACCACCGCGCGTCACCATAAGCAGGGAGGCATTATTTGATTTCCCACGTGGAACAGCGAGAACAGAAGTAACTTTTTCATTGTCAGCCAACGACAAGAAATTCATAATCGACTTGCCTTTGGTCGCTCGTTTACCTTCTGGGATATCGTACATCTTGATCTGGTAAACTTTCCCGCGATCGGTGAAGAAAAGTAGATCGTCATGCGTCTTAGCCGTTAAGAAAATAGTGACGAAATCTTCTTCTTTAGTATCTAGATCAATCACGCCGATACCGCCGCGCTTCTGCGAACGATACTCGACCGGATCAGTACGTTTGATGTAACCACCGCGGGTTAGAACAAGCACCATTGAGGTATCCGGCACTAGATCTTCCGTTCGAATCTCTTTGACACCGTGGGAAATAATTTTCGTTCGGCGAGCATCGCCGTATTTATCTTTAATCGCCACGAATTCTTGCTTGATTACCGCTTTCACTTTGCGCGGATCAGCGAGTAGCGCTTGCAATTCTTTAATCAGAACTTGTTTCTCTTTAAGTTCATCTTCAATCGCTTGCCGTTCGAGGCCGGCGAGTTTCTGAAGTTTCATTTCGAGAATCGCCGTCGCTTGCAATTCGGAAAAATCAAAACGTTTAACCAAATTCTTATGAGCCGTGGCGGCATCAGCTGATTGCTTAATCGTCTTGATCACCGCATCGATTTGATCAATCGCCTTCACTAAACCGAGCAAGATATGCGCTCGCTCCTCCGCTCGCGCCAAGTCGAAACGGGTTCGCTTCAAGACAATCACTTCGCGATGGGCTAAGAATTCTTGGAGAATCGCCTTGAGCGACAAGAGTTTCGGCACGCCATCAACGAGCGCCAACATGTTGTAATGGAACATCGTCTCAAGCTCGGTATTTTTATAAAGAGCGTTGAGAATTTTCTCGGGGTAAACTCCGCCTTTCAATTCAATCACTACGCGCGTGTCAGCGAGTGTCGTTGATTCATCACGAATATCTTTAATCCCTTCAATCTTTTTCTCATGCACCAGATCAGCCATTCGAACGATAAGCTCAGCTTTATTCACTTGATACGGGACAGAGGTAATAACGATTTGGTGGCTCCCCGCTCCGCCACGAGGCGAGCCCGCTTTCGTCTCGACAATTTCCGCTTCGCCTCGGACCAGCACTCCGCCGCGGCCGGAGGCCGCGGCGTGATGGATGTCCGCTTGATTGAAAATCAGTCCGCCGGTCGGGAAGTCCGGTCCTTTGATGAAACGGAAAAGATCTTCCGGCGTGGCATCGTTATTGTCAACTAAAAAAATCAACGCCTCCATCACTTCGGTCAAGTTGTGCGGCGGGATTTTCGTCGCCATGCCGACAGCGATACCGATCGAACCCATCAATAAGAGATTAGGAATGGCCGAGGGCAAGAGCGTTGGCTCTTTCCGCGAACCATCGTAGTTCGGCACGAAATCCACCGTCTCTTTTTCAATATCGTGCAGAAGTTCACCGGCGAGCGGCGCCATCTTGACCTCGGTATAACGCATGGCCGCCGGCGGGTCGCCATCGATCGAACCGAAGTTACCTTGACCAATAACTAAGGGGTAACGTAGGGAGAAGTCTTGCGCGAGCCGAGCGAGCGCTTCATAGCAAGCCACATCACCGTGGGGATGGAATTTACCAAGCACTTCACCAACCACCAGCGCCGATTTACGAAATCTAGAACTCGAACCTAATCCCAACTCGTGCATAGCGTAGAGAATCCGGCGGTGCACTGGCTTCAAACCATCACGAACGTCAGGTAAAGCGCGCGAGACAATCACCGACATCGCGTAGTCGAGATAGGAAGTCCGCATCTCGGACGAGATATCAGTGGGAATTATCCTACTTGTATTTTTATTTTCCGGTAAACTATCGGGCATAAAAAATTAAAATTGTTTGGTTAACGCCTGCCAACCAGCTTGAATCCTTTCAACAATACCGTGAGCCGGCACCGTTACTGTCGTCACCGAACCGACACTCGCCATCACTGGCACCGTCGGCGTCCCGCGCAGATTAGCCGACAAACGAAAACTAGCCAACCATAAAACGAATAGGCAAATCGTCACACTGGAGGCCAGAAACAAAGCGCGGCGCTGACGCTTCGCCTCTGGCTCATTCCGCCAACGCTCGATGTGGTGAGAAAATGATTTCATAATTTCTATTTTAACTTTATAACTTAAATGGCTGATAAAACGATAACTTCGCCTTCTTTCTCGGCAACATCTTTTTTCTTAAACACGAACTTATCAATTGGTTTCACTTCTTCCGCGCCGGCCTCTTTCAAAAATTGCCGAATCAACGTGTCGGATTCCGAAAGTGGGACAATAATTTTCGGCTGGAAAGTCAGCGCCAATTTATAAGCCGCGACGGGCGTTAGCGATGCTCCGCCAGCTGGCAGATCAAGCGGGACAAACAAAACATCAACTTCGCCAATGCCCGAAGATACCACTTCCGGAATCTTCGCCTCACCGAGCACACCCCAATGTGCGAGACGCAAACCGTCGAGCGATAAAACATAGACTGTATTTAAAGTCTCATTCGGTCCAGTTGTTTCAAAACCGCGAATAAAAATATTCGAGACCTCGTATTCCCCCGGCCCATTGATAACAAAAGGTGCTTTACCGCCAATTTTTATTTGGTTAAGGCCGTTCGGATTCCAAGCCACGGCGAGATCGCCATGTTGAATCTTGACAAAACCACCGCCGTGATAGGTGATAATCATAGTCGTTAATTTCAGTATAGCAAAAAGCGAGCGCCTTGACCAGTCGGCGACTTCTGTTATACTAGCCCGCATGTTAACAGAAACTGAAACTATCATGGAAGTGACCGGTGCGGTCGGCCCAATGGACGGGATTCTGAAAATGTCTTTGGCCATGCCCGAGATTGATTCCCTGGTAAAAGGCACGGTCATTGCCAAAATTCGTGGCGCCGTCTACATCAACGTTCCCCCTTTCGGCACCGGCCTCATCTTCGGCCGCGAATACCTGAACGCTCGCGATCTCATTAAAGAGGTCAAGGTTGGCGATCACGTTACCGCCAAAGTCATTCTACCTGAAGGCGAGAATGGTTATATCGAACTCTCACTCAAGGAAGCCAAGCAAGCGCTCTTGTGGACTGACGCCAAGAAAGCCGTCGAGGGCAAAGAAAGCTACGAACTGGTGGTGAAAGAAGCCAACAAAGGTGGCCTAATTATGGAATGGCAAGGCATTGAAGGTTTCTTGCCCGCCTCCCAACTCAAAGCTGATCACTATCCGAAAGTTCCGGATGGCGACAAAATGAAAATTATGGAGGAACTCAAACGCCTCGTTGGCGAGAAACTCTCCGTCTATGTCATTGGCGCCGACCCGAAAGATAATAAACTTATTTTCTCCGAGAAATCCGGCGACGGCAAGAGCCGAAAAGAAATAATTGAGCAATACAATTTGGGCGACACCGTTACCGGCGAAGTTACCGGTATTGTCGACTTCGGTGTCTTCGTTAAACTCGAAGAAGGTTTCGAAGGCTTAATCCACATTTCCGAAATCGATTGGTCACTGGTTGAGAATCCTCGCGACTATTTCAAAGTCGGTGAGAAAGTTCGCGCCAAAGTGATTGAGATTAAAGATGGCAAAGTTTCTCTCTCGGTTAAAGCGCTTAAGACTAATCCCTGGGTGGAAGCCGAAGGCAAATATAAGAAAGGTGATGAAGTAAAAGGCGTAGTTATTAAACACAACAAACACGGCGCGCTCGTTTCGATCGAAGAAGGTGTCGCCGGCCTCGTCCATATCTCCGAATTCAAGGGTGAAGATGAACTCCGCCGGGCGCTTGAACTCGGAAAAACTTATAGTTTCAAGATCAATCTCTTCGACGCCAAGAATCAGAAGCTAACGATGTCACCGGCCAAACCCCTTGCCAAATAATTTGGCTTGTGATATTATCAAGGCGGATGTCGAGATTGTTGGGAAACGCATTTAGGGAAGCGCTCTAGCGAGTGAAGTAGTATGTGGGGTAAAAATGCGGACGAGTGGCGGTGGGGACCGACTCTCACCCCGACAATTTCGGCCAGTCTGACCGGAGACAGCTAGGTAGGTTTTGGTTCCAACCCTTTACCAACCTCAGCTGCTCTCCGGCTTTTTTATGCTTAATCCATGTCAAGGTTCGACCTTGACATTAAAACTTGACTAATTAAATTTATTCATTGCCACAGCTTGGCCAGCGGTGAGCCAGAGCGCGGCGGCTTCGGCAATCTCTTTGGCGAGCTTCTTCATCTCCACGAGCTCGGCCGGACGGAAGCGACCGAGAATAAACTTTACGATCGCCTCTTCGCCGATTGGTTTTTTAGCTGTCCCCTTCTTGCCAATCGGACTCACCCCGATGCGAGCGCGGAGAAAGGCGGTGGTCTTAATCGTTTTGATAATTGACTCAAGCCCGCGATGACCGCCGGACCCGCGGTTGAAAGAAATTTTGAACCGGCCAAAAGGCAAATCGATATCATCATGAATCACAAGCAGTCTTTCGGCATCTCTGCCACTTTTTATTAATCCAACAAAACTTTTCCCCGACCGATTCATCATCGTCTCGGGTAAAAGAAGCGTCACCGATTGGCCTTCATATTTTCCCTCACTTTTCAGAGCCAGAAGTTTCTTGTCTGGCGTCCAATCGGGAAATTCGAACTGTTTTCGAATTGTCTCGACGGCTATCCGTCCGGCATTATGCCGTGTCATCTCATATTCCTCGCCCGGATTCCCCAAACCAACAATTAAATATTTCATACGATTAGATTACCACCTTGACTTATAAATACCACTTGCTATACTTGCCAACGTATCCCCAACGGAAAAGATCACCCCTTAAGGTTTCGTCCTTCTGGGGTCTTTTCTTTTTCATACGACAATTTTCCCCTTAAATCATTCATGAACCGTAAGTGGAACCGTCTTTGTATTCCAATGTTGGTTTGAAGATACAAATAAAACCCACGCGCGCTAAAAAATCGTATAACTTCTTGTTTCCCTCGACATAACCAATAAACAAAAACGCTTTACTGATAGCATACTTTTCTTTTAGATAGACTCGGAAATGAGCGAAATCCAAAATCCAACCCTGATTTCGAATGTTCAGATTCAGATTCTGACTATCAATAAAGGCATGATTATTTTCTTCCCGCTTCATGGATTTATAAGTACAGCCAAAATATAGCACAAAGCGGAAAGTTGTAGTACACTAAGCAATATATGAAGAAAGTGTGGTCATACGTTGGAGAAGTCTTGCGTTTTGCGATTATCACGCTTGTCATTGTCATCCCGATTCGCGCCTATGTCGCCCAACCCTTCATCGTCAGCGGGGTTTCAATGGTTCCCTCTTTCGAAAATGGCGAGTATCTGGTAATTGACGAGCTCTCCTACCTCCTTCGCGCCCCCAAACGGGGCGAAGTGGTTGTCTTCCGCTATCCGCTTGACCAAACTAAATTCTTTATCAAACGTGTCATTGGTTTACCTGGCGAGACAGTGACGATTCGTGATGGCCAAGTTTTTATCAAGACTGGTCAAACCGAGACGACTTGGAATTATCCGGTGATTCAGACCGAGACCATGGGCGGCAATGGCATTTATCCGCTCGGCCCCGGGCAATATTTCGTCCTCGGCGACAATCGCGGGATGAGTCTCGATTCGCGCGCTTGGGGATCAGTTGATCAGAAATTAATCAAGGGCCGCGTCTTCGTCCGACTTTTCCCGCTCAATCGTCTTGGCCTCTTACCCGCCGATGGGACGGGCAGGCCCACCGACGCATCATAATTATTATGCCGAAAAAACCAACTGAAAAAGGCATGGGTAAAGAAGATATTAAATTACAAACGCCTAAGGGCATGCGCGATCTGATTGGTGAAGAGTACTACCGTTATCAAGGATTCTTCGAGAAAGCTTCCGAAGTGGCAATCTATTACGGTTTCCAACCAATTGAAACGCCAATTCTCGAGAGCGAGGGACTCTTTTATCACAGTGTCGGCGCTCACACGGATATTATCGAGAAGGAACTCTACACTCTGCGCACCAAGGGTGGTGATCGCTTGGCTCTGCGTCCCGAGGGCACAGCGCCGATTATGCGCGCCTACTTTGAACACGGATTGCAGAGTCAGCCTCAACCGGTGATGCTCTATTATCATGGACCATTCTTTCGTCACGATAGTCCGCAGAAAGGCCGCTACCGCGAACTCCGCCAATTCGGTTTGGAGGTAATCGGGAGTAGTAAGAGCATCACTGATGCTCTGGTGATTCGGCTTGTCAACACAATCTTGACCGAAGCCGGACTCCCCGATTTAACCATTGAGATAAACAGTATCGGCGATCGCGACTGCCGACCGATTTGGAAACGCGAATTGGTCAATTACTATCGAAAACATGCGAAAGAAATTTGCGCTGATTGCCGTGAGCGCTTGAAAGATAATCCTCTACGTTTGCTCGATTGCAAGAATCCAAAATGCCAAACGCTTAAAATCGCCGCGCCGAGCGTAATCAGTTATCTCTGTACTGGTTGCAAACAACATTTTAAAGAAGTACTCGAATGCCTCGAAGCGATGAACATTACTTACACGATTAATAATAATCTGGTGCGCGGGCTCGATTATTATTCTCGTACGGTGTTTGAGATAAGTATGGCGCCCGCCGAGGGCGAGGCCGACGGCCTGCCCCTAGCGTTAGCGGGGGGCGGACGTTACGACTATCTCTCACGCGCGCTAGGAAGCAAAAAGCAGGTGCCGGCGGTCGGTGTCGCCATCGGCGCCGACCGCGTGCTCGCGGCGCCGGGCGTCGCTAATCTTCTCCCGCGCCTCATCAAGAAACCAAAAATCTTTTTCATCCAACTGGGGACCGAAGCTAAAATGAAAAGTCTGTCTATCATCGAGATTCTCCGCCATACTAAAACACCAATCGCTCATTCGTTATCCAAAGATTCTCTCTCGGCCCAGCTCGGTATCGCCGAGAAAGTAAATATCCCCTACGCCATGATCCTCGGCCAAAAAGAAGTCATCGACAATACTGTGATCATCCGCGACATGCGCTCCCGCGCCCAAGACGTCGTCAAACTCGACGAATTAGCGAATTATCTTAAGACCCTGAAAGCCTAGCCCAACGTCCGTTATTGTGTTTGACACCAATCCGACTTGGCGTTAAGGTTGGTTTAGAACGATCGGTAATGTGCTGATCGAGTTCTTTCACAAATTGGCCCTCTCTGCGGAGAGTTAGCCAAAACCTTTGCTTGCGAGCAAGGGCGGAAGTGACTGCGGTCACGAGGAGATTAACATGATTGAAACTCTGTCGCGTGTCTTATCCCAAGGAAGAAACTACGAACTACTGACCTTGGTCAAAGATAAACCACTAGAAGAAAGAGTGCAGTTATTAGCTTCGGTTTTTTCAGAAGCTACAAAACACTTCGATGATGACCGAGCGGTGGACTTGATTCCACTTATTCTGCGGGCGATTGATGACGTTCGTCTTAACACTCCACCAATAGACGAGGAGGGGGCGGCTCTTCAGCTTTGCGGGGGAAAAACCTGGCAAGAAGAACAAGTTCGGAGAGACTACACTCTCGACAGATACGTAAAACAATTCCGTGATCTCTGGTGCACACAATTACCGTGTAATCCGGACACGGCACAATATAATTTGGAGAGCAAAGAAGGTCGTCGTAAACTCACTTTTGTCAAAACAAGAAAGGTTTTGATCCGAGGATTTCTTGATGCCTGGGCGGTAACTGATTCTGACGATCGAGCGCGCGTTTACTGGAATTCTTTGTTTAGCCTATCTTTTGGCCGAGATTATTTCGAGCACGATGATCTGCTGGTTGATGCTTTGCGTGACACAACGGACAAAAACGTTTCGATTTCACCTCTTGACCAAGCTATTAACTGCTTGTCCGAAGAACACGCCTTGCGTGCTTTTCCCTTACTTCGCAAAAAGGAAGAGGGCCGAGATAAAGTTTTGCGAGTGCTTCTGACCGCCCGAGCGCGTAACGTTAAACTCGACCGGGCAAGACAAGAGATCTTGGTTTTGTCTTCTGTCCATGGAGCATCGGCGCCGGCTTACGCGGCGTTACTGGATGAAGCCAAGAAAATCGCGGCACAAGATGTGGCTGGCCAAGAACTTCTGCGTTTAGTTACCGGACGAACACCGGGTCTAGAGTATAGTCGTGACGACCAGATCGTCGGTGGCGTTATTTCTCTCGAGTTCCCCGATCGTCTCACGATTGTGATAAAAATCTTGTGGGACGCTAACAACTGGAGTAACCGGTGTAATCGTCAACCAGAAGACAAAGTTCTTCATCACTGGATGGAGATGGGGCTAGACCGCGCGATAATTTGGCGGAAAGGGTACAACGCTGATCATTCCCCATCCATGAAAGTCATTGTCCGTTTGTTCACTTGCGAAAAGGTATACGGAGATAAACCTAGGGAAGAGAAGCCCTTCCGCGAGGAAGTAGCAAAGTAAACGAAGTTTTTTCAGGGTCGGCCATATCGCCGGCCCTTTTTATTTGTTTTAATCCCACCGCCGATTGCATTAAATCCTCGCCTGTGTTAGCCTTTCTCCCATGATTGTTATTGAGGTCAAAAAAGATAGTCCAAATGAATCGAACCTAAGCGTCATCAAGCGCTTCAGCCGGCGCGTCCAATCGTCGGGTATTATTCGCAAACTCAAATCCCATCGCTACGCCGAACGCCCAAAATCGGATTTCAAACGTAAACGCGAAACCTTGAAACGGATTGCCCGCCGAGCCGAGATTGAGCACTTGCGCAAACTTGGCAAATTGCCCGATGTCACTAGCTATCAGAAATCTCACTAAGTCGGCGCTCCCGCGCCTCCCTTACAAGGCCATTGCCGAGCAAGTGCTCGGCTTATCTGTCTCCGAGGTAAGTCTCACTTTCATCGGCCCTAGTCGTTCGCATGAGCTAAACCGCATTTATCGCGGGAAGGATAAGCCCGCCAACATTCTCACTTTCCCACTAGCAAAAAACGAAGGTGAAATTTTGATTGATCTCATCACCACCCGCGCCGAAGCGGCGCGGACCGGCGCGCTCTTCACTGATTATCTTCGCCACCTCTTTATCCACGGTTTACTTCATTTGAAAGGTTTCGACCACGGGAGTAGAATGGAGTCACTCGAACGCGATATTATCAGTTTTTTTAGTCGTTATGGGCAGAACCATCGTCACCGGACTCGACGTCGGCACAGCGTCGGTCAGAGTTGCAGTCTGCGAAGTCATTAAGGGCGCCAGACACCCGAAAGTTTTGGCGTTGGTAAAAACCGAATCCCGCGGCCTACGTCGCGGTTACGTGATCAATCAAGAAGAAGCCAGCCAATCAATCCGCACCGCCTTGGCCGAAGCCGAACGCCAATCGCAAACACGAATCAAAAAAGTTTTCTTGGGCCTCGGTGGCGTCACCCTTGAATCGCGCATCAGCGACGGCCAAGTGGTCGTCTCACGCGCTGACGCCGAGATCACCGACAACGATATCAATCGAGCGATTGAATTGGCCGAAAGCAGTCTAACTGACATGGCCAATAATCGAGTTATTCATACCATCCCAATTTCTTTTAAACTTGATGGCAAAAGAATTCCGGGCCGGCCGGAAGGCATGCATGGGACGAAGCTCGAAGCCCGCGTCCTCTTCATTGTCTGTCTCGACCAACATCTTAATAATCTGGTGCGGTCGGTCGAAATGGCGAAGGTCTCCGTCAACGACATTGTTGCCGCGCCGATTGCCGCGGCTTTAACCTCTCTTAATACACAACAGAAAACCGTCGGTTGTGTCTTGGCCAACATCGGTTCGCAAACCACTTCACTCGCCGTCTTCGAAGACGGCATTCCTGTCTCGCTCCAAATTCTGCCAATCGGTTCAATGGATATCACCAATGACATCGCTCTCGGTCTCCGTGTCCCCCTCGACGAAGCGGAACGTCTGAAAATCAGTGGCGATCAAATGTTTACTTACCGGAAAAAACTCGACGAGATTATCGAGGCTCGTTTATCAGATATGTTTGATTTAATTGAAGGGCATTTGAAAAAAATCGGCCGGAGCGGATTACTGCCGGCCGGCATTATTATTACTGGCGGGGGTGGAAATATCGAAAACATTGCCGGCTTGGCCAAAGATGAACTTCGTCTTCCCGCTCGCGTCTTCACTCCAGTCGGCGATAATCAAGGCCGACCAGCACTCCGTGACAGCAATTGGATTGTGGCTTACGGACTTTGCCTCTTCGGCTTGGGTGGCGACTACGTTGAGGATTCAATTATCTCCAATATCGTCAATCGAACAAAGCACACCTTTTTCCACTGGCTTAAAGAACTCTGGCCGTAAAGAATTTTCCATGCAGAAAGATTTTCAACAATGGCACATTGCCAAAGAAAAGATTCATTGCCAATCAGACGGTCAGACCATCTATTTTCACGAACGAGATATATGGTGGTGTCGGATCGGCGTTAATGTTGGTTTTGAACAAGACGGCAAAGGAAAATCATTTAGCCGGCCGGTGCTAATTGTTAAGAAATTCAATCAGTTTGTGTTCTGGGCTATCCCACTTTCCACAAAAATCAAAAAGAATCGTTATTATTTAGCTTGTGCCTGTTCAGATGGAGAAACCCGTGCCGCGATAATCTCCCAACTTCGTTTGATTAGTTCAAAACGACTAACGGACAAAGTTGGTTTTGCCAAAGAAGACTCTTTTTCGGCTATCAAAAAAGCGATCAAAGATTTACTCTGACCGCTTCTCTGATTGATTATTCCTGATCCGTTTGCGCGGATCAAAGCCCGAAGGCCATTTGTACTTTCTAGTATACTCACCCGCCATTTTTAGTCAAGCTTGACACAACGATTATTCATTATCCAAAAACTCTGGCCGTAAAAAGTGTCAAACAAACTTTTTAGAAATGGCCAGCAGGTAAACAGCCATCCCCACAACAAGTACTGCATTAATAAGCCCCGTTGCATAAAATTTGCTATTAATAAAAAAGAACGAAATAACTTGCAAAATAGCTAGAGCCGTGAATGCGTGGAGAGTCCACTTTCTCATTGCCCGAAGGCTGAAAGATAAAATTATATAGAACAATCCAATAATCACAGGCAGTATCATAAGATAGGAATCCGCAAAAGAAGCCCCTACCACTATTGCTACAAAAAATGCTAAAGGAACTACCGCCAGACTGCCAACTCCCATCGCAAAAATAATCCAAGAAATTATCGTGACAAGTACTGGGCGGTTCGGCTTATTGGCAATCTGAGTATCCGAATTAAGCATGAATTTTAATATAGCACAGTTGAACAAAAAACATTTGGGTTATCCACAGTCACTTAAATCCCGACCGGTGATTTGCCTTTTTTGTCCGTTCTGATACGCTTAAGCCACAAAACCTATGCCTAAAATCAATCCAGAAATTGAAGCTTTTGCCAGAATTAAAGTCGTCGGTGTCGGCGGTTCCGGCAAGAACGCCGTTAATCACATGATTAATTCCAAGGTTCGAGGGGTTGATTTCATCGCGATTAACACTGACGCCCAGGACCTTCATCATTCGCTAGCCAAACACAAAATTCACATTGGCAAAAATTTAACGCGCGGACTCGGCACCGGCATGAACCCCGAGGTCGGTCGCAAAGCGGCCGAAGAGAGCGTGGAAGAAGTTCAGAACGCTATCAAGGGCGCCGATATGGTCTTCATCGCTGGCGGAACCGGCGGCGGAACGCTAAGTGGCGCTGGACCTTTTGTCGCCAAAGTAGCAAAAGATTTGGGTGCGCTCACGGTGGCTGTGGTCACAAAACCTTTCTTCTTTGAGGGTTCACAACGAATGCAAATTGCTGAACGGGCGATCGAGGAATTGCGAAAAGAAGTTGACGCGCTTGTTGTCATTCCGAATGATCGTTTGCTCGGCTTGATTGATAAAAATACAACTTGCTTCTCGGCTTTTGCCACTTGCGACGAAGTGCTTCGCCAAGCCGTCGAGGGTATTTCCGATTTGATTACTACGCCCGGTATCATTAACGTCGACTTCGCCGACATCAAATCAATTATGTCGAACGCCGGTTCGGCACTAATGGGGATCGGCCGCGGTTCGGGCGACAATCGCGCCGCCATGGCCGCCCAACAAGCGATCAATTCTCCCCTCCTCGATGTCTCGATTGAGGGGGCACACGGCGTCCTCTTTGCCATTGCCGGCGGAAAAGATATGACCATGTTTGAAATTCAAGAGGCCGCTAAAGCCATTATTGAATCCGTTGACCCGAATGCCAAAATTATTTTCGGCGCCATTCATGATGACAAGTTAAATAAAAATGAAATTAAAATCACCGTCATCGCTTCTGGTTTTCCAGAAAATGCCAAGAAGAAACCGATGACCCGACTGGGCGAAGAAACCACACCGGTCGAACAAACTAAAGAAAAAGAAGTCTCTGTCGAACCAGATATCCGTTATCCAAAACGCGCCGAAGTGCCGAAAACCGCAACAACCAAGATTGAAGAAGAAACCGACGACTGGGCTTCCATCCCTGCTTTTCTACGACGTTCCAAGAAGCCGTAAATTAAATTGGTTATTGTTGTGATGTGGAAAAGTTTATCAAGTCAAAAAAATAAATTATTATGAAAAATAAACAAGGTTTTTCAAGTCTCGTTTTTATTATCATTATCGTTCTCATTTTAGGCGGCGGCTACTGGGTGTGGAAAGGGAAAACCGAAGCACCGGCACCAGTCGCTGATACCAACATCGAGCCACCACCTCCAGTTAATTTTTTTACAACTAAGATTGACACCGTTAACTTACCCGCTGATCAGTTTGGTTGGAAAACTTACACAAATGAGCAATACGGATTTGAACTTAAATATCCAGGTACTTTATCTATAGAGTATACTAAGTTTCAAGACACCTCCACATTTATTTTTGATGATCCATATTCGAATCAATCTCCTGACGGTTTATTAGGAATTACCATATTCAATACAGCGGAAGCGTTTGCTGTTCAGAACACTAATTCGACCAATGCTGGAGAAGATGTTACTGTCGGTGGAGAAAAAGCTAAAAAAAAGTTTTGGACAATTTCTCTTGGCCAGGCACCGAGTGAAATCTCTTATTCAATTCCAAGCAAGAAAATCGTTTTAAGATTTGATAGGGGTTCTTACAATGCAATTATTGATTCTGATATGGATAAGATCCTCTCCACCTTCCGGTTCACAAAATAAAACAACCTAAAAATGACCTACGATCTCGCAATCATCGGAGGAGGGCCAGCCGGCATTGCCGCCGGGGTTTATGCCGCGCGTAAAAAACTCCAGACCATTTTTTTGACTGACGATTGGGGCGGTCAATCAACCGTCTCGCCCGAAATTCAAAATTGGATCGGGATAAAAACAATCTCCGGCGAGGCCTTGGCTAGCCAGCTTAAAGATCATCTCTTCGCTTACCAAGGCGCTGGGTTAAAAATTGTTGATAGTGTTCGAGTATCAAGTATCACGAAAGACAACGAAACTTTCTCAGTCACTACTGATCATAACGAAAAATACGAAGCCAAGACAATTCTTATCACCACCGGCGCGCATCGGCGCAAATTGACCGTGCCGGGAGCCGAGACCTTCGAACAAAAAGGAATTACTTATTGCGCCAGTTGCGATGCCCCGCTCTTCGCCGACAAGGCGGTGGTGGTGATCGGTGGCGGAAACGCTGCTTTCGAGAGCGTTTCTCAACTTCTCGCTTACGCCAGCCACGTCACTATTCTTCATCACAGTGCCGACTTCAAGGCCGATGCTATTACCATCGAGCGCGTACTAGCTAACCCAAAAGTAACTGCCATTAAGAATGCCGAGATGATTGAGATGAAAGGTGAACAGTTTGTTTCTTCTTTAATCTATCAAGACAAAACGAGTGGCGCAAAAAAAGAAATTTCAGTTGAGGGAATTTTTGTCGAGATCGGTTTCCTACCGACAACTGGTTTGGTAAAAGATTTAGTGACTTTAAATAAATACGACTCGATTGTCGTTGATCCGCGAACACAACGCTCATCTCTCACGGGCATCTGGGCAGCTGGTGATTGCACTGATGGGCTCTTCCACCAAAACAACATCGCCGTCGGTGATGCCATCAAAGCCCTTGAAGATATTTATAATTATCTACACTTGGGGAAATAATGACAGGAGCGAAAAAACAACAGAAATTGCTAGCAAAACCCATGGGATAATAACGAAGGCGATCGGCCAACCGCGACGAGGTTCTTTGACTTGCGGATCGGCGAGGGTGAGAGACACAGCCGAGAGGTAAAGAGATCGAAGGTAGAGAAGCGAAAAAGGCACTATTAAAATCATAATCATCCACATGATAATTGTGGCAATATAATTAATAGGGCTAAGTTCCCCGAAAATTTTTGCCAGAAGTGACACAACCAAAGAAACAACCATCGGGATTAAACTAATCAGGAGTACTCGTCCAAACACCGCCCACCACCGTCCGCGAACCAATGTCCGACTTCTGGCAATTGCATCAATCCCCCTGCGATTTTCGAGAATAAAAACAAAATTAACAAAGACAAGGCTAAGACCCCAAATGATACCGGGAATGACAAAAAACATCATGGCTCCAACCACGAGTAAACCAGTCAAAATTGTCACCCATAAATAAGAGAAGAACTTCGACCACGCAATTCGATAAGCCTGTGTCCAAGTGACATTATCATCCGTCACTCCCACAACCAAGGCCAATTGCGCCCAGATACTTACAAAACCAATAATTATTCCAAATACAACAGACAGAATCACTACTAAAATAATTGGCATTAAAGAAATCGAACCACCACTAGTCATCGACACCCCAATCAAAACACCCGCCAAAAGAGGCAACCCAACACTAAGTAAAAATGAAATGATTAGAGCAGAAAATGAGAGGGCCACAAGTTTCCCCCATCGCGTCTTATACGCCGTCCACGCTTCGCGAAAAAGCACCATTGGTGCCACTAATTTTTGTTGTTGATCCATACTCAATAGTATACTTTGTGTTTTCCTTCTTGTCTGGTGGATAAAGTGGGCGGTACAGGATT
>CAYIEL010000002.1:0-8391 GCA_964362425.1 uncultured Candidatus Saccharibacteria bacterium
CTCGAGGTGAAGCCGTAGTCCACTTGAGTGGTAGCCGGTTCGTTGGTTGTCCAAGAAATGGTAGCCGAGGTTTGGGTGAGGTTTGAGGCGGTAACGGCGGAGATGAGGGGCGGGATGAGGTCGGCGGGAGGTGGAGGTGGGGGCGGGCCGCCGGGGTTGTATTCATAGGCGCCTATTGTCCATGCCCCAATGGCAGGCCTTGGGTTTCCGTCAAAATCGTGCATTAATTGTGGCAAATTAAGGTTTGAAAGATTTTCCCCCGAATCAATCACTGGAGACCAAGGATTCAAGTGAACATTTGAGTTGTTGTTGGAAAAATTGGATGACCATTTGCCCCATGCGGGAGTATTTGGAGAATCAACACCAGAAAACAAAGGATTGGCGTCTATCGAGTTGGCATCAGCAGAGGTAAGATGTCCGGGATTGCTGGCAAAATAATTTTTCCACTGATTAAATGTAGCGGAACTATTTCCTTCTAGATAAAACTGCAACGGGCCAGTGGCGCGATAAAAAAGATTTGTATTGCCGCGGTATTGCCTGCCAACAACTTGCAAGGCAGTTGGTCCAAAATTGACTAATAACCCGCCATAAGTCGCAAAGATATTGTTACGCATGTCTGCCTCAATCGTGAACGGCGCGTAGTAACCATAACCAGCCACCCCAAACGACGGCTTCCCGCTAGTGCCACCATGGGAGATGAATGTATTATTGTAGGCGCGCACATTAGCACTTTCTCGCCATGCAACCACAGGTGCTCCACTGACATCATTTCCGCCAATTGCAATTGAATTAGTAATAATAAAATCATTTGGAAGAGTAACTGTCCGAGTGCCTGATCCACCAGTATCGCCTTCGTACATCCCTCGCAAATAAAATGCCGGGCCAAAATTGCCCCAAGATGCAGATTGATCAATCACAAAGTTTCCCGACCCCTTTAACCCAAAGCCATAATTACCAGAATTCCAAGCCCGACTTCTTAGAATGGTAACATTGCATGTTCCCCCTTGGGTTACAAAACTGCTTGAGTCACCGCCTGGAACAGTATCGTGAAAATCAGAATCTTCAACTAAGATATTCACACTCCCACTGCACGCATCATTCAATGCATCAGAATTCTCGCCAAAATGAACTTCATGGGGATTTGAGCGCCGAAAATCAACTCGTCTTAAAATTATATTATCCACGCCCCCTCTTGCTGTGCGCAACGGCGTTAAAATATCCCACGCTTCAATATCTTCAATAACAATATGGTGCGGCCTTGGCGATCCGACAGCTCCAGAATATGAAAAATACCACAAATATTTGGCATTGGTGGCCTTAAATTTTCTAAATTCATAATATCCAAACCCGGCTATTCCGGGGGTATTACTTGTGTTTAGAGAACCAATTTCGTCAGAAAAATCAAAAATTGTCCTTGAAACACTACCAGGATTAAAAATGACTTCCTCATTCAAATAACCCTCAACTTTTATTGGTGCTCCAGCTGCTCCACTATTGGGAAATTCAATAAAATAATCGGTATAGGTCCCTGCTCTCACATAAATCGTTGTTCCGGATTGTGCAACTTCTGCCGCCTTCTTTATGGATTTATATGCTATCCCATCACTCCTTCCGCAACTTCTTCCTGCAATAGAATATGTTCCCATGCAATCATTGGTTAACTGATTGTCCACGTAAATCGTCTTGGCTCCCCCGCTTGCGGCCACGCACCGACTCGTGTCAAATCCGGTGCAGGCGCCGTTACAGGTTAAGTTTCCAGATGCAAAACCTTGAGTGGCACAGGTCTGATTAGTGAGATTGGCGCCGTCGCAGGGTTCGCCGGGGTCGAGAATGTTGTTGCCACAAGTCGGGGGTGGAGGTGTTGTCGCTACCACCCAACTTAAGTTAATACTCTGCAGACTGTCCGTGGCCGAGAAAGTGGTTTTGTACTTGAGAGTTGTACCGTTGAAACAGGGGGAAGTAGTTAGAGTTTGACCTTTGGTGATCGGACACCAGGTGGAGCCGTTGTCGGTGGAGAAAGTGAAGGCGGTGGCGCCTGAAACGGTCTCGGCCCAGTTGGCGGTCAGTGACGAAAATTTACCGGTGTTGAGGTTGGTGGATTGGAAGGAACCAGTGGTTGGTCCACTTATCGGCGAACCACCCGCTGACGCGAGTTGCGAAACTTCCGTTGAGGTAAGGGCGCGGGACCAAACTCCCAGTTCGTCAATCAAGCCGTTCCAAGTGGCAGAACTATTACTGCGACCGAGATTTAAGTTGGTGGTGCCACTCTTAGTTAGCCCAACCAAACTCCGAGAGTCAACCAGGGTGCCATTCAGATAAAGATTTACATTTCCACCATCGTAAACAGCCGCGACATGATACCAACGGTTTAAATCTCTGGTACAACCAGAACAACTAGCAACTGTGTCGGTCGTAACACCCCAGATTTGAAAATAAAGGTTGCCGGTCATATGGCGATACAAACGTAAGGTGCTGTTGGAACCGCTATATTTAGTCACAATATCTCGAATTAAATTCTCGGTGGGATAAAACCAAAGACTTAAAGATAAAGCGTTGATCCCTTCCAGTTCATTGAAGGCGCCCAGATCAATATAGCTACCGGTACTGCCGTCAAAACTGCAGGCACTGCCAAATTTACCGGCAACATTGCAGTTTACGCCACCCTGAATGGTTCCATTCAATCCTTGGCCCGAAGAATCGGTGGCGCCACCATTGAAGTGCCAGAGACCGAGAAGACCCTGGCCGAGCGGTGAAGCCGGGTCAAGCTCGCCACCGGTGGCTGGCGGGGTCGCGGTGTAGTTGATCGCCTTCTCCGCACTTTGACTGTCCCAGACAACATTGCTGAAACTTGGTTGGTCAACGTAAGCGAGCGTGTCGTAGTCGTCGAAGAGAGAGGTGGAAGTGAGGGAACCGGGGGCCGCGAGTTGGGACTGATTATTGTTAAAGGTTTGGGAGCTGTAGAGACCGAAGAAGAGGGAGAAAACAAAAACAATGAGAACGAGGGTGATTTTTTTCATGTACCAACCATTATATTACAGCTGGCAGGTGATTGCTATTTGTTTATCCACGGGTCTGTGCTAGAGTGGCGGGATGCAAATTATCAAGACTTTTCTGCCTTGGATTCAAGTGATTCTGGCTATTGGCGTCACCATCGCTATTCTACTTCAGCGCAATGACGCGGCTTTGGGTGGCGTCTTCGGCGGTAGCGAGAGCGTCGCTCATACTAAACGCGGCGTTGAACGTGGCCTCTTCGTCACCACGATTATCCTCGCTATCCTCTTCGTCATCACCGCGATTCTCTCTCTCCTCTACCAAGCTGTCTAAATAAAATGGACCAAACTTTGGTTGGCAAAATTGCCAGACTCGTGAGCGCAATGCCACCGCAACGAAAAGCGGTTTTCTCTATCTGTCTCGCAGTTTTTGTCATATGTATTGTTACCCTTCTTTGGTTAACAAATCAATTCTGGCTTCAGTCTGTCCCCGTTAATGGCGGACAATTCACTGAAGGGTTACTCAACACACCAGCTTCGATCAATCCTCTACTCTCGAGCTCCCCCGTCGAACGGGACCTGACTGAATTAATTTATTCCGGTCTCCTGCGGAGTGACGGCCAAGGTAACTTCATTCCCGACTTAGCCGAATCTTACACTGTTTCGCCCGACGGTTTGAATTACACTTTCACTTTGAAACCCAAACTTGTCTGGCACGATGGCAAACCAGTTACCACTGATGACGTGATCTTCACCATCATGAAAGCCAAGGATCCAAGCATTAGAAGTACACGACGGGCGAGCTGGGAAGGGGTCGAGGTGCAGAAGATCGACAGCTTACACGTTAGTTTTAAATTAAAACAGTCTTTCGCTCTTTTCTTAGACAATTTAACTTTGGGTATTTTACCGGCGCATCGTTGGCAAAAGATTTCAGCCGAAGGTTTCTCCTCCGCCAGTCTCAACCTCGAACCAATCGGCACGGGACCTTATCAAGTCGCGACACTTAAACGCGATAAGGACAATTTGCCACTTATTTATACCCTCACCTCCTTCAAACACTTTGCGCTCGGCGAACCGAAAATCGCCAAAATTATTATCCGTTTCTATCCGAGCACGGATGCTCTTTTGAGTGCTTATCAGCGCGGCGAGATTGGTGCCATGAACGCGATTGAACCGGACACGGCCCGCGCGCTCGAAGCGAGCGGCGCGCGCGTCTTGACCACGACGCTCCCGCGCGTCTTCGGTATTTTCTTCAACCAAAATCGAGCGAACCTCTTCACTCGGCCGGAGGTACGCGCCGCCCTTAACGCCGCGATCAACCGCGATGCGCTGATCTCGGAGATCTTCCGTGGGTATGGCCGAGCCCTCACCGGCCCTCTGCCTCTCTCTTTATTCACCGACACAGACGACACAGAAACATCAACTAGCTCGGCCACCACCAGTCCAACTGACATTCTCAAACGCGCTGGTTGGCAAAAGAATGCCAGCACTAGTCTCTGGGAATTGCCAATTAAGAAAAAGGGTGACGCCCCGCTCACCTTACAATTCACCCTCACCACCTCTGACGCTCCAGAACTCAAACGGGTCGCCACCCTTGTCAAACGCGACTGGGAAGCGGTTGGGGTCGGCGTCACTATCAAAGTTTTTGAATGGGGAGCGCTAAACCAAACTGTCATCCGCCCGCGCGATTATGAAGCTTTGCTCTTCGGTGAAGTTGTCGGCCGTAACCCTGATCTTTACTCTTTCTGGCATTCGACTCAACGACTTGACCCCGGGCTGAATATCGCACTTTATACCAACACCACGGTTGACAAAATTTTGGATGAGATTAAAGTAGCTAGCACGACTGACCGGCGCGTCGCCGGCTACCAAGATTTCGAGGCCGAGATTAGGAAGGACCAACCCGCGGTCTTCCTCTATGCCCCTGATTTCCTGTATGTAATCCCTCCGGAGATACAGGCAATTGATTTAGGAACTATTAACACTCCGGCGGAACGTTTCCTTGGTGTTTACCAATGGTACATTAAAACTGACCGTATTTGGCCTTTATTTCTATGATGAAACCTCCCCCCCGTTCGCCTCGGCCACGTCGCGACGAGACAAGCCGATTAGATAAAGGCCCGCGAAAAGCAATTCCCCCACTCGCACCAGGTGATATTCGCATCATCCCACTCGGTGGCGTTGAAGAGATTGGAAAAAATATGACCGCCATCGAGATGGATGGCGATATTATGGTGATCGATATCGGCTTCGCTTTCCCTGACGAAAATACGCCGGGCGTTGATTATATTATCCCCGACACCACCTATCTCGAAGAAAATAAGTCCAAGGTACGCGGCGTCGTCATTACCCACGGCCACCTCGATCACACCGGTGGAATCCCCTACGCCATGCCGAAGATTGGCAACCCACCACTCTATACCCGTAACTTGACTGCTCTGATGATCAAAAAGCGTCAAGAAGAATTCCCGCATTTACCACCGCTCGATATTGTCGTCGTCGAAAAAGAAGAACGCATCAAAATTGGTAATTTCAAAGTCCACTTCTTCGGCGTCACACACACCATCCCCGATTCGATGGGAATAATTATCGAGACACCCTACGGCCGAATTGTGAACCCGGGTGACTACAAGCTTGATCTTGATGCGGTTAACGGCAAACCAACTGAAGCGGAAGAAAAAGCTTATAGTATTTTCGACCAAGGTGAGACGCTCCTTCTGATGGCCGACTCAACCAATATCGAGAACCCGGGTTTCTCGCCACCAGAAAGTGAGGTGCATAAAAATCTCGAGAATATCATCAAGACGATTAAGGGTCGGCTGATTATCGGAATGTTTGCTTCTCAATTTGAGCGGATAATCAAAGTGCTCGAGATCGTGGAACGTTTGGGTCGGAAAATTGTGATTGAGGGTCGGAGTATGAAAACCAATATTGAGGTGGCCCAACTCGCCGGCATGCTTAAAATAAAAAAAGAGACGATCATTCCCGTTCAAGAAGTGGATCAACACCCGCCAGAAAAAATTGTGGTCTTGGCCACCGGCGCGCAAGGCGAAGAATTCGCCGCCCTGATGCGCATGGCGACAAAACAACATAAATATTTTCAATTCAAAAAAGGTGACACTGTCCTCTTGTCTTCTTCAATTATTCCGGGTAACGAACGCACCGTCCAGCGATTGAAAGATAACATCGCCCGACAAGGCGCTAAAATCGTCCATTACCGCACCTCGGAAGTTTATATTCACTCGTCCGGTCACGGCAATCGCGGAGAAATTGAGTGGCTCCATCGGAAAATTAAACCGCATTTCTTCATTCCGATTCACGGTCATCACCAGAAGCTTCATGTCCACGCTGATCTGGCAATGGAAATCGGGATGCCCGAGAAAAATATCATTATTCCAGACAACGGGATGGTAATTGATATCACCGCCAAGGGGACAAAAATCCACGCCCTTAAGGAGACCTGCTCCAGCCGACTGGTGATGGTAGACGGTTCGGGAGCGGATAATGTGAAAGAAGTGGTGATTAAAGATCGCGTTATGCTCGCGCAAGAGGGCATCTTCGTCATCATCGCCATTGTCAATCAGCGCACCGGCAAAGTGGTGAAATCACCCGATATCATTTCACGTGGCTTCGTTTATTTAAAAGAGTCACAAGACCTGCTTCATCATGCCCGCGTCATGGCCAAGCGACAGATTGAAGAAGCGACGGCTCGAATGAACCCGATCAACTTCGACTATGTTAAAAATCTGCTCCGCGAAGAAATTGGCAAATATCTCTTCCAAAAAACGCACAATCGCCCGCTCGTTTTGCCCGTCTTGATTGAGGTGTAAATCTTTACTTTTTAGCACCGAGGTGATAGGAATTGAACTGGACTTAGCAAAAAGGAGATTGTTATGTTGGGTATTTTAGGTTTGTCAGAAAAGGACAGAGAAGAATTGATGCGTTGGGCTGATGCTGTTGTAACGGTCAACCTTCTTGAACTTGTTACATCAAAGAATGTCGATCCCAGAATTAAAGATAATGCTAAGCTTGTTCTTCTGGCAAAAATCGATAATTTTGAGAAAGAGCAACAGGAATTATGGCAACTACGTCAAATCGTCAAGGTTAAACCTTGACATGAGCGAGGGGAAAAATTCGAGGGCGGGGCGCGAAAGCGGACCGCCCTTTTTCTTTTGCTGGGAGGCAATGCCTCCCAGCGACTTAGTTATCCACAAAGCAATTTTTGATTGGCTTTTGTCTGATACTTTTGCTAAAATAGAAATACCAACGCCATCAGGCGTCAACGGCCCCGCAAGGGGTCGTAAATGCTAAAAAAATAAAATCACCATGAAGCGACAGGTTTTCTTTGCCGGGTTCTCGCTCACCTTAAGCGTGGCGCTCGCCTACTATATCAACTCATCTTTTCTAGCGACTCTGGTTGGCCGAGATAACGTTGGCTTCGTTTATGCCGGCGCGGCATTCGCCGCGCTCCTAGTTATTCCTTTCATCGCTCCGCTGGGCCGGCGCTTCGGTTTACTTAAACCTAGCCGTTGGTTCACTTTAATTTTCCTAGCCAGCCTTCTCACACTGGCCAGCAGTCGAGACCCCAGAATTGAAATTGCCGCTTTTATTATTTCTTATGCCAGTATTGTCGGGCTCGGTCTCTGGCTCGATATTTATTTAGAAACTTTATCCACCAACCAGAGCACCGGGCGCATCCGTGGCGGTTACCTAACCGTTCTCAACGCCGCCGTCCTCCTCGCTCCTTATGTCAGCGGTCGGATTGCTGGTGACGCTGGTAATTACCAAAAGATTTATTGGCTCTCTTTTATTCTTGCTCTACCACTTCTCTATCAAATGTTTGTCCGGCTAACTAACCAACGCCTGCCGGCCAACAACTCGAGTCTTGGAAAAAAGTTGCGCGACAGTAATTTGCGGAAAATTTTAGCTCTCGACTTCCTCCTGAACCTCTTCTACTTTTTTATGGTTATTTATCTCCCGCTTCATCTCCACAACGTCCTCGGTTTCGGCTGGGAAAAAATTGGATTGATCTTCACCATCATGCTCGTGCCCTTCGTCTTGATAGAGTACCCACTCGGCTGGCTGGCCGATCGCCGCTTCGGGGAGAAAGAAATTCTAAGCCTCGGTCTCATTATAGCTGCTTTGGCCACTTTCCCCATCTTTTTTCTAACCACTAAAAGTTTTGCTGTCTGGGCTGGGCTACTCTTCCTCACCCGCGTTGGCGCGAGCGCGATCGAATCAATGAAGGAAACTTATTTATTTAAAAAGGTGAGCGCCAGTGACATCGGCATCATCAGTCTCTCGCGCTTTACCGTGCCACTTGCCTACATTATCGGTTCATTGGTTAGCGTTATTATGCTTCGCTCTTTCCCCATCACTTCGCTTTTCATTCTCATCAGCG
>CAYIEL010000002.1:8491-18445 GCA_964362425.1 uncultured Candidatus Saccharibacteria bacterium
ATGTGACATCGCCCAGAGGGTGCAGAATTGGCAGTCGGGTTTGTGGCAACCGCGATCAAGGAAGTCGAGCGAGAGAATCTCGCTTGCCACTTGGCGAATCGTGACCGCGAGCGCCACAGTATCTTCGGACGTAATCGCAAAAGATTCGCGTTTATAATTTTTGTTCATTGCCGGCCCGCCGAGAAGTCGGGCAGGCTCCAAAAAATCTAATTCCCCTTCCGCCACTTGATATTTGCCATTGTCCCAACGATCGAGCAGGAGTTTATAGAACACGAGTTGTCGCCAATAATTACCATCACTACCGCGCGTCTTCCCGAGAATCTCATTCCGCGTCCGCGGTCGGCCGGTTTTATAATCTATCACTCGCACAATTTTTTTCTCTTGCTCACTAAACTCTTCGTCACCAAGTAATTCGATTTTATCTATCTGGCCAACTAGTCGGAGCGATGGATTAAGGCGCGAAAATTTCGAATCCAGCAAAACGCCCCGGATCGAGAGTTCATTCACCAATGGCGGCACAAAAGTTTTCTTATATTGATTATAATAACCGGCCAGTGCTCTAGCCCCCCGTTCTAATACCACTTCATGGTCAACCGTGGAGAGCGGTTCGCAGTCGAGACGAGTTTGGAAAGATTTGATTAATAAATTTTTCGCGGGCAAATAATTTTTAGTTCGATAGACCTCAAAAAAATCAAATAATGCTCCGTGCATCGCTGTGCCGTAGATCAGTCGACGATCTTTGACCCGCACTAAACGCAATAAGTTTTGAAAATAATAACGCAGTGGGCAAACCAAATAATTATTCAAGGCCGTCACCGATAAACCCTGTTGACGAAAAAGTTTACGCAGATATTCGCGGTTGCGCAAACCCAAGCCATGCTTCGGCACGGGGGAAAAATCGTGACGAGCCACTGGTTCTTCCACCACCGGTAAATTTTCCAGCAACCCTTTATCAATCTCTTCAATAAATTGGCTCGGCAATTGTCGCCGATCGCTTTCGCCTTGCTCGGCATAACTAATCGTCACACCGTAACGCGCCCGCGTCAGCGCCACATAGAAAAGCCGGCGCTCATCTTCTTCGCGATCGTCAATGATAAGCGGGATCGTCGAGCCACGTGTCGGCAATAAGAAGTCACCATGGCGCCGGCGGTTACCGAAGTGCCCATCATAAACGTTGATGATATAAACATAGTCCCACTCCAAACCCTTGGCTCGATGAACCGTTGAAAGATTAATACCGTCAAGACCAATTGTCGCTTGTTTGCCGAGGATAGCGCCGTGCGTCTCGAGGATGGCAAGGTGATCGAGAAATTGCTCTAGCGAATACTTCGGTTGCGTGGCGACCAAAGATTTTAGTTCGTCAAAAAAAGTATGTAAGCGACTTAATTTCTCCACCGCCTGCGGATGCTTAAGCAGGGCCGTCATAAAGCCAGACTCATTGATCACCGCCCCGAAAAGATCGAGTAAGCTCTGATTCCGACTAAGCCCAGACCAACGTTCGAGATTCTGATAGACGCTGTAAATTAATTTGGCTTGTTTTAGACCAAGACTCTGCAAACTTGGAAAATCACGAATCAGCCAATAGAGATTGGCCCGCTTACCCAGCGCGTGCTCATGTAAGCGATAGAGATCGAGTCCATCGAGACCAAAAAAATTAAAGTGTAAAATTGTCAGAAGATATTGATCATCACCAAAATGTTGCACCGCTTGCAAAAGAGCAACCAGTTTTCTAATATCCAGATCCATCAGTACATCGGTATTCGTCGCCACTTGGTAGGGCAAGTTGGCCCGTTCGAACTCTTCAATAATCGGTGAAACGTCGCGGTTGTCACGATAGAGGACGGCGAGCTCGCGAGCCGACGTGCCGTTTTTAATTCGCGTTTGTAATTCCTTGATTAAAAAACTAAGCTCACCGGCCGAATCAGGCGCTTGATAAAATCTAATTTGCTCCTTGTTCTCCGCCACTTTCTCAATTCGTGACTGCGCCATTAATTTAATTCGACTGGCCTCGGGAATGGCCGCGCTCGTCAGAATGACACTGCGCGCGGCGTCGAGAATCGCTTGTGTCGAACGATAATTATCGGTCAAGGTTACTAAACGCGCTTTCGGATATAACCGGCGGAAATAATTGAAGTTGTCGAGCGAGGCGCCTTGGAATTGAAAGATTGCTTGTTTGTCATCGCCGACAATGAAAAGATTGGGAGATTCGTGGAAACTGGCGAGAAGTTCGAGTAAGCGGTTCTGCGACTGATTGGCGTCTTGGTGTTCGTCGGCCAAAAGATATTGGTATTCTTCTTGAAGCATGAGACGGAAATCTTCGTCATCCTCCACAACACGAATCACTTCCATAATCATATCGCTGAAGTCATAGAGTTTGGCTTCGGCAAGCATCGTCTCATAACGGCGATAAATAATCGCCAACTCGCGGTTCTTAAATAGCTGGGTGCGCTTCGCCTGATACTTGCCGCGAATCTTGCCGACATATTTTCCCTTCTCATGACGCAAATCGGCAATCGTTTCAAATTCGGCTAGCGCTTTCTTAATGATAATCGCGAAATCAGGTGGCGAGATATTTTCTTTTTTCAAACGATCAATCGCTTGCAGAGCCGAAGTGAGATAATGATAAGGATCATTCCATGGTTTCAAAAAAACTAACCGACTTTTATTAATCACTCGCTCCATCAGTTTGAGTTGGTCAGCTTGATTGGCCGGTCGCGCACCAATGATCCGCGGGAAATGCTCGGGATAACGACGAATCAATTCGTTGCAAAAACCGTGAAAGGTGTAGATAGCCACCCGATAGGCGCGGCTACCAATAATTTCAACCAAACGCTCGCGCATCGAGTGAACGCCGGAATTAGTGAAGGTCAGCGCCAAAATACTGTCGGGACTGGTGTCCGTCAGACGGAGAATATTGGCGACGCGGAGTGTCAGCACTTGCGTTTTGCCGGTCCCCGGACCGGCAATCACCATCACCGGCCCATCAATTGTCTCCACCGCTTCACGTTGGGCAGTGTTTAGTTGGTGATACAAAGATACAAATTTTTTGTCACCTGTTTGCATCACAATAAATCCAGAAACTCCTCCGGTGATAATCCTATTTCCCTAAGAATTCGACGTAAGAGGCCGTGGCCGATGTCTTCACCGCCATGTTTGATAACTAATGTAGTGCGTCCATCTGGATGTTCAAAAAAAATGTGCGATCCTTTCTGATGTTTATCCGCAAAACCAAGTTTTTGTAAAACTCGTATCACGTCGCGAGCTCTCAAGCTCGGTAAATGGGTCATACCTCAACTGTCTGCAAACCAACGAAGGTCGGCTCATAGGCCAACGTCTTAATTCGACGCTGATAACGAGTGTTGTTTTTTGCTTCTTCAAGACAAAGAGTGATTGCTTCTTTTATTCTCTTTTGAAGTAACGGCAAGGTTCTGGCTTGAGTGTGGCAACCAGGCAAAACCGGCACGGTCGCCACAAAATAATCATCCTCGTCCTGCTCGACAATAATTTTATACTGACGCTGTAACATGCTAACAAGATAGCATAACCGAGCCTAGAAATCCATACCTCCATGCCAAGTCGTCGCCTTGACTAACGAAATCATGACACATTTGAAATCACTCCGGTAAAAAAGAAATAGCTTGTTGGGAAGCGTTGCTTCCCGTAATTAGCCCTGATCGACCGCCTCCCGCTGGGCGGGGTTGAGTTGCTTATAAAGCTCGCTAAACTTCCGACTGGTCATGGGGTCATTTTACCGCGCAAATCTTTTGGTAAGTTCTTCATACACGCGGTCGCGGGGTAATATCACCACCACTCGGACAATGTTTCTGGAGATAGCGTAAACGATTCGATAATTGCCAACTCGCAATGTCCAGTATCCACTATGCGGTCGACGAAGCGGTTTACCAAATTGATCAGGGAGAGTAGTGAGTTTGGTGCGAATGACACTTTCGATTCGAAGTTTATCTGCCACACCAAGCCGAGGGATATCTTCGCGAACAACGATATCACTGTAAACTACTTCGTAGCTCGCCATGCATCCTTATGACTTAGCCACTTAACAGTCTCCGCTTCACGCCTTTTGGCTATTTCGCTAAGCATAAAATCTTCCTCTATTTCTAGAGTATTTTTATTAATTTTAGTTTTTGTTTTCACTTCAGCCATATGTGCATATGTGATTAGTGTATCAAAGCCGTAACACCTATGCAACTCAACAATGAGATGCCTTGTGTCAACACCGAGTGTTGACAGTGTTCAATGTGACAAAAGAAAACCCAGCATTTGCCGGGTTCTCTTGTTGGAAAAAAGTCCTTACTATTAGCCTAGCGGGCCTAATGATATCAGTTTATTCCCCACAATCTGATATTTTATCACGACTGGTTTGGTAGCGGACTGAAGATATCCAGCAGAGTTCTCTAACTCTTTAGGTACCACTAAAGCAGTGACGGAGACAATGCCATTCTCATTTATGTTGATATCTTTAACGCCCACCCTAAACAAATTTTCTGGTTCCAGACTTGAGTGTGAACGAACATCAACGAAATCAACTTGCTTAGGATTTTGCGAGTTTAAATTCTGAACCAAAACTAAATATAAGCTAGTGGCGCTAGCTCCGTAGTTAACATAGACCGCCGCCACCCCATTAATATTATTCCTGGCCACCGCGCTAGAACCGAGACTGTAACCAACACAACCGCCGGATGGAAAGGTGTTATAAGAACCTCCGGGCATAGTGAAGATGTTGTACTGGAGACTCCCACTCTTACTGCCACACGATGGAAGATTAAATTGCACACTCTCAAAAACACCGCCGGTTTGTGTGGTCGTAGTTGAGTTATTAAGTTGCTGTAAAATGTCAACCCGCTGTTGCGGCGAGAGAGTTTGAGTGACTGGATTTTGCCCTTGCAACATAGATAACTGTTGCTGGAGCAGTTGGACTAAAGATTGGAGGAGACAGATGAGAGTTGCAATCTGATCTGGCTGTGATGTTTGCGCGCTAACAAACACCGGGCTTAGAATAAACGAGCTAAGTAGTAAACCAACAACGATATATTTTTTCATATAGGTGAGCATACCAGTTAAGCAAAAAATCATCTTAGTTATCCACAGGTGACTCCAAAATTTAATTTGGTAGACTAAGTCGATGCTCCACCAACAAATCAAAAATGATGTGAAAAGGGCGATGCTTGAGAAAAATCCGATAAAATTAAACGCGATCCGCGGTCTCGTCGCCGCTTGCACCAATGAATTAGTGGCCACCCGACGCAAACCGGACGAGATGCTAAAAGATGACGAGGTGGTCATCCTCCTCCGGCGCGCCGTCAAACAACGGCAGGATTCGATCGAACAATTTCGCGCCGGAGGGCGTGAAGATTTGATTCAGCAAGAGACCGCCGAGCTCGAGACCGTTCGCGCCTATCTACCGCCCGAACTCTCGCACGATGTGATCATTGATCACGTTCGAGCGAAAATGAAAGAATTAAATATTAAAGATATCGGCTCGCCTCGCAACCGCTCCGGCGAAGCGGGCAAACTCACCGGCGCGGTGATGAAAGAATTAAAAGGCCAAGCCGACGGCACGGTGGTAAAAAATATAATTGAGGGGTTGTTACAATAAAATTACACCACACTTCAATTTTACCAAGGACTACCCTTGGTTTGGGCACAATTGCCTAATGATTATACAAAAATCCCTCCGACTCGCCAAAATGAATTGACAAGGGTCAGAGGGATTGAGAGTCAGAGGGTCAATGGTTTAGAGCTAGAGCGCCAGTTGCGGGAGCACCACCCGAAGACGATAGCCAGCGAACCAGACGTAGACGTGCGCGAGGCGGCTCACGTACACCTTCAGCAGGCGAGCATCGTGCCAGCGGACGCCCGCCACGAGGGAACTCGGCAACAGGAAGAAAGTGGCGTAGCCTTGGGGATGAAGATGCTCACGATGGTTGATCACAAACTGGATAACCTGCTCCTGTTCCCAGCAAAGTTGGTCCAAGGGAAATCCTTGACCTTCAAAAATCTGCTGGAGGGTACCATCCTTGATCAATTCGTGTACAACGGCGCGGGTTTCTAGCCGAGCTTTGCCGGCGACGTCACAACTCTCACCGTAAATCCCGCCAGTGAAAATATCCGACGCTTGGGCAAAAGTTCTCTGGCCGTTGGTGGCCGGGATGACCAGCCCCGACTTGATGGGACGGAGGATGGAAGATGGTTTGGTGGTTGAAGTTTTTTCGTCAACAATCGTCTGAAAAACATCAGCCACCTTTTCCGGATCGCGTCTTCCATCCATCACCAACTTCGCAATGGTCCCCCCAAGTTTGAACAACCGTTCGTAGTTATTGCCACTACTCATAGCTCTACTCCTTTGAAAAAGAACATCTTGCCCGTTACTCACGAGCATCTCCGGAATCTGCCGGACCAGTCAATTAGGAAATCTAATTGATGAGCTGCTATATTATATACATATCATGGCTTGGCTGTCAAGCAAAAGTGAGAAATAGGGCTTAAAGTAAGAATCTAATCAATCTCATACCTCAAGGTCACGCTGACCATCACATCTTGCGATCCGGGTTCGATAGTTGGGGCGGGAAGTGGCGCGCCGGCGGTGGAGGCGTCGAGTGTCATCATTCGAGGAGCGAATTTCTCGGCGTAGTAAGGTTGGTTACCTTCATCGATTCCGAGCAAACGGCCAACGCTGAAACCGCCGGCCCGAGCCACGAGCTTGGCCTTCTCTCGAGCTTGGGCAATCGCCTTCGCGCGAGCGTCATTCTCGACCGCCACTGGATCATCGATAGTAAAATTAAGTTGCGAGACATCATTCGCTCCCCGCTCCACCACACCGGCGAGCACCGCGCCGATCTTGGCGAAATTCTCCTTTCTAATTTTCACGGCTGTCCCTTGCGTCACCGTGTAACCAACAATTGAAGCGGGTGGGCAAACGCCTATTCGACAAAAACTATTCTGATACCGCGGCGAGAGATTATATTGCTCGGTTTTGATATCTTTGTCCGGGACCCCCTGCTCTTTTATAAACGCATTTATTTTATTCCCCTGCTCGGTATTATCACGTTGGAGAGAGGCAATGTCTGTCCCCCCTTCAGTCACGACCCGATAAGTAAAAACGGCCACATCGGGCTTGGCCACCACTTTCCCTTCGCCGGTCACCGCGAAACTCCGGAAGGACGACGGCTGGATCGAACGGGAATAAGTTTTAGCATAACTCCAAGCCGATCCGCCAATCATCAACACAGCAATAATAATCGCCCAACTAAGAAACATTTTCGTTTTTTCTGTCATACCCAACAGTATACACGGAAACGTTTAACTTTCCAACCCAAATGCCAAAATCTCTTTGCCCGGCTGGGAAATAGTTTCATCGGTAGAGCCAAGCACTACTGCTTTTTCTCGGGCAAATAATTTCTCGCTATTTCCGATCCGCGCCACCAAATCTCCTTTCTCAACCATTTGTCCGGGCTTAACTAAAATTTGGATTGGGCCGGCCGTGGTCGGCTTGGGGTCGTCGGAATAATTAAATATTTTATTCTTGACACTCAATGTTGAGGCATCTTTAACATCGAGTGTCTCGGAAAAAATTTCTTGAGAAATTAAACCGAGTTGGCACAAGACTCGCAAAATTGCGTTCACTCCGATCTTCACATTTTTCTCATCAATAATTTGCGCCCCGCCGAGTTCAAGCGTCAGCGCCGGAACACTTTTTTTCGTGAGACTCCCCGAGAGTGTCTGACCAAAAGTTTTAACATTTTCCTGCACTGTCACTAAGCCGGCCACGAGAGCAATTTGCCCCAAACGAGCGTGGAAGTCGGGTGACATATTCTCCCGATCATCAATAAGAGTATACGAGATAGAATTGAGCCAATCATTATGAAGGTCGAGAACCAAATCTGGTTTAGTTTTGATAATTTGTTGCCAGACATCAGAGGCAATCGCTTCGCCGATCGTACCACCCAAACGCCCGGGGAAAAGTCGGTTGAGATCTTCGCCGGTCTCCGGCAAATGTCTAACCTTTTTCACTAAACCGCTTTTGTTGATTACCGGAAAAGCGTGAAGCGAACCTTTCAGTAGTTCTACTTTCTCCAACTCGGCAAATAATTTATTAATCACCACCTCACCACCCGGTTCGTCACCATGAATAACGCCTGTCAACCAAACCGTTGGTCCGGTGATCGTAGATTTTTTATTTAAATACTGAAGAGGTTTTAGCATCACTTTATGATACCAAGAGTTGACAGAATTACCTAATGGGCGTATAGTGCAGGAGGTTCGCAATTTGTTCGTTGTAAAACCGCGTAAGGCCCAGGAGGCCCAAACGCGAAGAATGGCCTTGTAGAAGGAGAGTACTGCGGTTCGAGAAATGATTGAAATGTTGTGTCCCAACCAACGTGATCAAGATTTAAGATCAAACTTAGGTGCGATTGAGGTCATCCATGAAGCACTGACCGTCTGTTATAGTGCTTGTCCCGAAGATTTAGTCGCCGAGGGTCTGTACCATTATACTAGCGAAGAAGCCGATGCATTGATCAGTGGCCATCATTTCTTGCGCCCCACAAAGCGCGGGGAGGAGGAACTATCTGTCGTCAAGATTCAATTCGGACGAAGAATGTCGACAATGGACATTCTTGATCTTTTCCGATTGTCCAGATTGCTCATCCCCGGAATAATGGAGATGCTCCATTGGGGAATCAAACACCGAGAACAACAACCTTTTGCCACTGTCGCCCTTGGTGCAGTTACTCGAAGCGGTCGGCTCGTTTACATTGACGGCGATCCAGATTCGCCGGAAAGAGACTTGCTTGTTCTTCCCCATAGACGTGTCTGGGAAGCCAGCACCCGTTTCCTCGCCATTGACCCGTTGTAAAAATCCCGCCCAACCACTCGACCCCGCCGCCAGCCACACTGGTTCGCGGGGTTCTTTTTTAATTTAATTATTTAATGAAGCACACATTTTTTTCACCAACCCCGGGCCTTCGTAAATTAATCCGGTGATCAATTGAATCAGATCGGCACCGGCTGAAAATTTAGTTTGAGCATCTTGTGGTGACATCACGCCGCCACAACCGATAATCGTAAACTTTTCTCCAAATTGTTGTCGCGTTTGCCGAATCAGAGAAGTAGACAAGTTGCGACACGGCTTGCCGCTCAAACCACCGACGTATTGCGCCGGCGCTTCATCGCGGAAATCGAGCGCCGTATAATTTTTATTGAGATTGCCGATAATCACGCCGGCCAAATTATGATCAGCAATCACTTGCAAAAGATTATTGAAATCAGCCCACGGCAAATTGATTGGCATTTTCACATAAATTGGTTTCGGACAAGAAATCTTCTTCACCGTTTCCAATAATCTTTTGAGCAAAAGCGGGGTGGTAAAAGTCTCGCCGCCGAAAGCGTTGGGGCAAGAAATATTTAGGGTGTAATAATCGCCGACATCATGAGCGAGGCAATGCTTGAGGCTCGTGCAGTAATCTTCAATCCCCACTTCCACATCAGCCGCCTGGGCATCGTTAGTTCGCGCCAAACTAATCCCAATCACAAAATCTTTCGCTCGCGAACGCTTCGCCAAACGGGCGACAATTTTCTCCACCCCTTCATTGCGCAGACCTTTGCTGACCAGAATGCTTTGCGAGCGAGGCAAGCGCCGGAGGCGCGGCCTCGGATTGCCAGCGCACGGTCGCGCCGTTACTGAACCAACTTCCGCACCACCGAGACCAATCATCGGCAAAATTTGCGTCAGCCGAGCATTGTAATCAAAACCGGCCGACAAAATAAACGGCGTTCGATAAGTATTGCCATCAATTGTTTTAGCAAGACTCGGCCCGCGATAATTGTAGATCAAGCTGACCGCCGAGCGGGTGAGCCCATTACTGCCAAGAAATTCGCCAAACGAAGTCATCCAGTTATGGACGTTCTCTGGATCGAAACGAAAAAGAATTGGTTTGA
>CAYIEL010000002.1:18545-33992 GCA_964362425.1 uncultured Candidatus Saccharibacteria bacterium
ATCGGCAAAACAGCTGGATTGAGAAACAACTGGTAAAAATTGGGGAAGGTTTTCGCGGCACCGATGTAACCGGCGGCTGACCAAGTAGAGTCAACGACTTTCGTAATCCCGGCGTAGAAGAAAAAGATACCCAGAACAACTCGCGTTAATAATAATGTAAACTTCGCAGACGTATTTAAGTCATTCATATACGTACTATTATAATACAGAACTAATTCCTCCGCGAGCGGGTGCGGTCGATTTCGGTCAGATATTGTTTGCGCAAGCGAACGCTTTTCGGCGTGATTTCCAGATATTCATCTTCGGCCATTGTTTCCAATCCGCGTTCGATGCTCAACTGAAACGGCGGGACAAGATCGATCGCCTCGTCCGAACCGGAAGCGCGCATGTTAGTCAACTGTTTGCCTTTCGTCGGATTAACCATCATCTCCTCACCCTTGGCTGTATTGCCAATCACCATGCCTTCATAAACTTCGACATTCGGCCCGATGTAAAGCACGCCGCGTTCTTGTAAATTCCAGAGCGCGAAGCCAAGAGCCTTCCCGGGCGCCATCGAGATCATTGAGCCGACAGCGCGGCGGCGAATCTCACCAACCCAAGGGCGGAAACCAAGTACTCGCGACGACATAATCCCCTCGCCCTTTGTATCAATCACGAATTGATTGCGGTAACCCAAGAGACCGCGAGTCGGGCCGACGAAAGTGAGACGCAAGATTTCGCCAGTCGGTCGAATATCTTGAACAACAAACCCGCGCAAACCAAGACGTTCGATAATTGTCCCTTGATATTCGCTTGGCGTATCAATAATCACTTCCTCAAACGGTTCCTGCTTCACGCCGTTTTCTTCGCGAATAATAACTTGCGGTTGCGAAACTTGCACTTCATAACCTTCGCGGCGCATCGTCTCAAGAAGAATAGCTATATGCAATTCTCCGCGGCCGTAGACACGAAAACGATCACCCGAAGTAAAATTTATTCGCAAGCCGACATTCACCTCAAGCTCGCGCTCGAGGCGCTCGCGAAGTTGACGCGAGGTTACGAACTTGCCCTCGCGCCCGGCAAACGGCGAATCGTTGACAAAAAAATCGAGAACAATCGTCGGTTCGTCAATCGCAATCGCTGGTAAGGGCACAGCTTCGGCGCTCGTCGTCACTGTCTCGCCGATATCAATGTCGGGTAAACCGGCGATCAAGACAATATCGCCCGGCGTCGCCTGCTCGGCCTCAACTCGTTTTAAACCAGAAAAGGTAAAAACTTTGGTAATCTGTCCGGTGCGCGTTGTGCCATTTGGTTTCTTCACCCACACTTTATCACCCGACTTAATCGTTCCTTCATAAATTCGCCCGACGGCCATCCGACCCAAGAAATTATCGTAAGCCAGATTGAAAGGTTGAAGTCGGAGCGGAACACTCGCCGAAGCGGAAGAAGCTACCGGCACGTATTCGAGAATAGCATCAAGCAATGGTGTCAGATCTTTGGACTCATCAGTGAGCGCGCGCTTGGCGACACCGGTCCGACCAACAGCGTAGACAACCGGAAAATTAGCTTGAGCCTCACTCGCCCCCAATTCGAAAAAGAGTTCTAAAACTTCGTCGTGGCAGCGCGCCGGATCAGCCGCCGATTTATCAATTTTATTTATTACAACAATCGGCTTCAGTCCAAGTTCAAGAGATTTTTTCAAAACAAATCGCGTTTGCGGCATCGGCCCTTCTTGCGCATCGACGACTAGGAGCACTGCGTCCACGGAGCGGAGCACGCGTTCGACCTCCGAGCCGAAATCGGCGTGGCCGGGGGTATCAACGATATTAATTTTCGTCTCCTTATACGAAATCGCCGCGTTCTTAGCGTAAATCGTGATCCCGCGCTCGAGCTCGAGCGCGTTGGAGTCCATCGACACACCTTCACCGATCGCCAGCGTTTGGCGCATTAAAGCATCGGTCAAGGTCGTCTTACCGTGGTCAACGTGAGCGATAATCGCGATATTTCTAATTTCCATAATGAGAAGAAAAAAGTCCCGCAGCCGCCGAGACAGTGTTTATATAGTACAGGAGAACGTGAAAGTGGTCAAGATATTTGCCAAAAATAATGAAAGTAGTATTATTAAAACTATGAAAAAAATAATTATTGCGATCGTTGTTATTATTGTTATTATTCTAGTTTGGTTCTATAGCCAGAGCACTCCGCCAGACACCAATGTCACACCAACGCCAATCACCACTGACACGACACCCGTGGGTGAAGGAACACTTACTACCCTTCCGGCCTCAACGACCGATGCTTCACCAACCGGCCCAGTGAAAGAATTTACAGTTATCAGTAGTAACTTCTCCTTCACCCCCAACACCTTAGAAGTGAAGCAGGGTGATATAGTAAAAATAACTTTTAAGAACGCCAACGGCTTTCACGATTTCAAAATCGATGAGCTTCAGGTGGCAACCAAACAAATTAAATCCGGTGAGTCCGAGACCGTTCAATTTGTTGTTAACAAAACCGGCACCTTCGAATACTACTGCTCCGTCGGCAACCACCGCGCGATGGGGATGAAGGGGACATTAACCGTCAAATAGTATAGGCTAGCTGAATGCGCATCAATCGTTATCTCGCTCTTAATAAATACGCCACGCGGCGCGGGGCTGATAAGCTAATCGAAGCCGGCCTGGTTTCAGTCAACGGCCGATTGGCAAAAATCGGCGAGACGGTTGCCGAGACTGACCGCGTCGAAGTGCGGCAAACGAAAAAACCTAAAACTTACACTTATCTCGCTTATCACAAGCCCAAAGGCGAAGTGACTCATTCCCCCGTCTCCGGCCTCTTCCCGCTTGGCCGGCTCGATAAAGATTCCAGTGGCTTGCTTCTTCTCACTGACGACGGCCGCGTTACCGATCGTCTACTTAATCCGGAACACCCACATGAAAAAGAATATGTGGTCACTTCTCGCGAACCACTGCGCTCCAATTTCCCCCGACAAATGTCTGGCGGTGTGGACATCGGCGATTGTGTGACGCTCCCCTGCCAAGTCGAGGCAATCAACGACCAGACTTTCCGCATCATCTTAACTGAAGGGAAAAAACACCAGATCCGGCGCATGTGCGCCGCCCTGCGCACGGACGTCACCGATTTAACCCGTGTCCGCATTATGAATATCCGGTTGGGGAAACTTGCCCAAGGCACTCACCGCCCGCTCACTGCCACTGAACTATCCACTTTCTTGAAAAGCTTGGGGTTATAAAATTTTTAAACTTCTATTTTGCGGTGAAAGAAATCTTGTCCACTTAGGTTAGATTATAATGCCATTTTTATATTCCAACAATTTTTCGGCGGGAGATAATCCATCCAATACCCGATGTGGAAAATAATTCCAAGCATCACTAATTATTTCCAAAACATTGCTTAAATTTTCTAAATTTCCATCATCAAGCATCGCAATAACTTCTTGTAGGTCATCCGTATTTTCTTCTTCATAAATAGCCCTCCTAATGTCCTCGATTTCAAAATCACTTCCAGTGAGATACAAAAGTTCTAATATTTCTGTTTCAATCTCCAACTTTTTGTCAGAAATTTTCCGACGAGCAATTATCCTCTCGGCTTCTTCGGCGATATCATTAGAATTGCAAAACACGTCCTTCCCTCTCAAAAATTTTTGATACGCCACCTCTGTATCTATCACCCTAAGAAGTTCTTTGGTTATTAAATATTGGATACTTTTGTAAACACCGGTTGGCAAATCTGAAATGTATTCGCATTTACGAAATTTGGGCTCATCATATTTCTCAAGTAATTTCTCGGCGGCTTGAACAATTTTAAAATATAACTGTTGGTGATTATTTATTTCTATTAAATCTTTCTCCGAAAACTTTTCTTTACACCAAGAATGTTCATTCAAAGTCACAGACATAGAAAGGTAAGCGGCAAGTCTGATGATAGCTTGTCTTACTTTGGCTGAAGGATGCTGAATGTGTTTAAGTATAAAATCACCGAAAAATTCAATCTGGCGATCAGCGAGAGCTAAGAATGGCCAGATCAAAACTTGAATAAAATGGATTTGATTATCTGAGTTTTTTATTTGATCAAAAGTTTTTATTTCATCAACGAAGACTTCGAATTTTTGATTATCTTTTTCGGCCATTCTAGTAATTCCATGCCAAAAACTATGAATGCCTTCTTTGGCTTTTTTGATTTCGTTTTTATTCCCGCTGTTTTTTATTATCTCAATAAATTTTTTCATACGTCTGTTAGTGAAGTGTTACCTTGCCAATAACGAACTTGTGGATAATCTCCTCTTGTTTTTTCCATAACTTTGTGCATATAATGTATCCGATCGCAAGATCACGGATTCTAGAGCTTGGGGGCCCCTTCATCGGGGTCCCCTTTGAGTTTCAACTCCTTTTTCCAACATATAAAATCTTGTATTTTCTGAATATCAAAAATCAACAACCCTTTACCGACTAAAGCCGCGAGTTCCTTTGACACTTTTCGAACAGTAGCGAACAAAACCACTTTCTCACCAAAACCAACTATTCAATAACTTCTTGGCATACTCTTTGGTGCCCTTCTAATAGTGTACACGAGTAATTTCAAAGACGCCTCTACCTGGGTAATATCACAAGCATTCCCTTCGCGGGGTTTGTTGAGATGAAGTGTATTGCGTAGATTGTTGATTTTTAAAATTTCTTCTGCTGTTTCTTCTTTCATAAACTTTTTCTCTTTGAAGAACGAGACTAGCTCAAACATCCCAATTTGATGTTCAACTTTTTCAACGGTCTTTTGAACAGCAATAATTACAGGAGATTCACGATCACTCGCATGTTGATAATCTTCATGGAGCGGATTAATAAACTTATAATCAGTATATGTTATCTTGTCGCTCTGTCTTTTATAGAGGTACAATAAAATCGCCTCGATAATTGAAGCAATGTACAGAATTATCACCCGATATGTTTCCTCTTTGTATAAGGCGCTTCTATCTTCCTTCTTCTTTGACTCCTCTGTTAATACATAAACATACTCTATTGAATCTTCGATAGTTTTTCGAAGAGTATTGTCAGTTATAAAATCGAGTTCATCCTCATTCATATTGGCGACGCCGTTAAACTTACTTCCGTGTCATCTTTAATAGCTTAGATAATGAGGGGAGCCCTTCTTTCTTAAGTACAGTATGAAGTTTAGCGTCTGAACGATAACCCAAATCAACACCATATTTTCTTTCAATGGTCTTTACAAGAGTATCACTTCTTTTTTGATGAATGGTTTTAGCCATGATTTTATATTAGCATGGTCTATGAATTTTCTACAATTTTTATCTCCTCCTCTGTCAATCCATAGAGTTTATAAACTTCCCCGTCAATTTTTTTGATCTCCTTCATGCCAAGATCGTTCATGGCAAGGTCGAACCTTGCCGGTGAGCAACATTGCTTTTTACATCGCCTCTAATTGGGTGCCCAATAAAAACCGTTTTCTTGGTCATAATGGAGTATTGAAAATTAAATTTTTCAAATCTTTTAACGAATAAATTTCAATTACAACTTTTTTATTCCAAACCTGTAAAATCTTTCCGTCCCATTCCAAAAAATCAAAGGGGTCGGTAGTAGTTTTGAAATAGGAATAAATTTTATCATCTTGAGATTGTAAAATTTTATAGTTCATCGTTTTATGAAATCTATCTTTCTTTCTAAAATTGTGAGTTAGTAATTTTTTCTAGAAAACCTTTTGCCATAAGTTGAAGTGTTTCCTCATTTAGATTTTGAAGATTTTCCCATAATTGAAACGTTTGATAATTTTCGTCTTCTGAAATCATTTGCCACTCATTCGGTTCAATTTCAACAAAATCATCATCCTCTTCGGTATACTCTTTATTCATAACTAGAAACGGAAAATAAAATTCCTTGTGTTCAGCCAAATACTTTAAAATTTTAAAAGCTAATTCTCTACTGATATCCATACTCGATCATTGATCAAGGAGAGAATAAAGTCAACTATCTAACTCGATATACTCCTCTACCAACAAATCCTAGATAACCCTTATCGCGCAAAACTTGCAACTGCTGGCGAATTTTATCTTTGATGTGTTTATTTTCCGGATGAAGTTTACTCAGCTCGTTTTCAAATATATAAACATCGTCAAGCGTAAACTCATGCTTACCGAGTTTTTCAATACTTCGCATAACATCAAGCAACCACCCTTTTGCGAATACCTCTCTTTCTTCCCGCAAGAATAGCGTCTTCTTCCATTCGGCAAGCACTTTTTCTTTTGATTCAACCTGTTTATCGCGAACAAAAAATATTTTGCCAGTTTGCGGAATACTATTAAGTAATATATTGCAACCAATCCAACCAGCGCGGCGCGCTGTTATCGCAAGCGGTTTTCGTTTCTCGATAATTACGGGAACAAAAAAGTGTTTTGGAATAACAAGAAAACTTATTACTTCGAGATTTGATAGGTCGTAGTTTAGCAGGAAAAAATTCGGATTGTTGTTCCCTGTAAGTCGTTCAAGCATCGTGCTATACGCGCCATCAACAATTTTCGTACCGATTGTGTTTTGCTTACTTTTCAATTCATAATCCTCGCGACAGTTGTTGCAATAAAAATCTCCAACGGGTTTGTTATGTTGATACTTTTCTAAATCAACATGCCCGCAATTCGGACAAAAAATTTGGCTATCAACCCACGCTTCCGTTAAAACACGGACTCTTTGCGATGGGCTTTTGTAGTTTGTCGCAAGTTGTTGGTCAAAAGTTAATTTCATACAGTACCTCCATGCACCTTTATCTTTGAAAATATCGATTCGGCATCTTTAATTGATGCTTGAGCGCATCCAGAAATATTCGCTATCGTTTTTTGATAGTCGCAATCAGCTCTCCGATATCTTAGACGAGTTTGCACTGAACCAAGTGCCCTTAAATCAGCATCTATGTTTTGGTTTAGAAAATCGATTATTTCTTTATGAACTCTAGCATCAGGTGCGAAAGTCGTTCTCGTTAACTTTTCGGCATAACCCTTAACAAGATGAAAACAGGCATAATATGCTCGACTGACCGCGGAACGCAAACGGGCTTCGTCCTTATCGGAAGCCAATTTTTTCGCCAGCGCCAAATATCCATCGTAAGGAAACATAATTAGGAAAAATCTATATCCACATTAAACTTTGAAGCATCCCTACCGACAACGGGGACGATCCATTCTCTAGTCAAATCATTTAGTTTTGACCACGCCGTCTTGATACTTTCACTCGTGGCAATATTCACAAATAAAATACCCGGATCATCATCTACTTCTGGATCAATCGACACTGCTAAGCTTAATTTCGGATTTTTAAAATACTTTTTGATCTGTGATGGAGCTTCTTTAAGATATTTCTCAATTGAAGGATTGCTCGCCAAAAAACTTTCTACCATGAACTGATTACTGCATTTATATTCGCTAAGAAGGACTGGTTTGTCTAGTTTAATTAAACGCCCTTTGAAACGTAAAATATCAGCATCACTCAAAGTTATAGTGCGGTTTCGTGGTGCTCTTTGTTTGTTAATTATCTGATTCATGTTTTACGCTAACTTACAATTTTTCTTTTCACTCAAACTCATATGGTTACTTTAAAAATTTCGTTATCATAAGCGTAATGATAGACCCTATAATACTTCCCATTGCTCCAACAAAAATTTCGCGAATTAGTGTCTTGCGTTTAATATCCCTGATTGTAAAACCTGATTGATTACTTACAGCAGAGTTAGTAAGTGATGTGATGTTAATGGAATTGACCTCAACACCACTATCTAAATTTTTATTCAAAGTCGAATCATTACCAATGACTTTTCCCTTATTGGTATCGTTAATCTCTTTGTTGAAAGAATTATTTATATTGATTTCAATGAAACTCATTTTATTTTACTTCCACCCCTGACCAATAATTTTAAATCCGACCTGTTCTATATTATTTACCTGTTGTTTCCGGTACTCAACGGAGATATCGTAATAGTTTGAAAGTTGGGAACTTTCAATGTAGGCGATTTTATAATCCTTCTTGTTTTGCATCGCGTTCGCTCCCAACTCATTTTCCGGATTCCACATTTTGCCGAAATCTAATTCTTTATTGTATTCCTCATAGAGATCCGTCAGCGCTTTGGTCAGCGATTCGTTCGCCTCCACCACAGTTTTCACCCCCAAATCCTCTTTGGCTTCTTTGCGGCCGATAAAATATTGATGAGAATATAATTTTTCCGTAAAATAATCAACCAGTTTTTCGATCTCGTCTTCTTTCATCGGGGCTTTATGGCTTTTCAACAGCCGTTTCGCCAGCATCCGAATCAAATTATGGATACGGTTCACATTGCCGAGCGCGAGTGGATGGATTTGCGGATTAGCCTCAACAAATTTCGTGAAGACGTGCGAGAGTTCCTCATCATTCTTAATGCCAAATTTATTTTTCGCCAAGTCAAAATAAGCCATCACATCCTCGACTGAAATCGGAATTCGGTTTTGCGGATTAGCTGGGTCAACCGGATTAAACACATTAGCGGTGGACGGATCAATCGGTGAAATCTCCGACAAATTGCTCATTATAATTTCATCCGCGCCAAGCGCAATCATTGTCGCGGCACTATGCGCTTTATAAGGAATGAGGACAGCAAATTTGTCACAATACTCGCGGATCATCGAGACCAGTCGCCACGGCACCATCGTATCGCCCCCACTACTATAGAGAAACAAGTCAATATTTTGCGTCTTCTTGATGGCTTGAAGTTGTTTGCTTACCAGTGGGATAACATCCATCGCAATCCGCGCGTTAAACGGTCCCTGCCGGTCGCTGGTCACATAGGTAATCACCCGTGATTTTCGCAAGCCCTCAATTTGTTGGATCAGTTGTTTCTTGTCCATAATGTTATTATCTTACTTCATTTTGCTTAATTTTTCAAATCAACGAATGATTATACATTTCGGCTATGGCATTACCCCGCTTGCCACTGTTTGAGCCACTCCACAGGGTGAAGCAACATAACCCAATGCTATCAACGATCAGTTGCGGTAGGATGTCCATATTTTGTTATACCCACACTTACCCATTGACTTAATATGTTAACTTGCTAGACTTCTAATGTTCACCACGGAAAGGACCCTTGCAGAGCTCGTCTCCGCCGGGGGCCTTTTCATTTTTATACTCCAAAACATTTCTTTTGTCTTTGAGATAAACAATTTTGGCTTCAGTTCGTTTCAGCAAAACCGAACATTTTTCAGTTGATGAGGGAGAGAGAATAACTTGAAGCTGGTCTCGATGTTGCCAAAATTTCACTAACGGAACGTAATCTCCGTCGCTCGAGACCAAAATCGACTTGATCGAATTTTCTTCATAAGAATCTTTCATCGCTATTACCAAAAAACCACTGTGAGGCAAATGGACTTTCATACGGGGATTATGCATGAACACAGTAAAATAACAAATTTCTAAAATTCCCGTAGGTTTAAGCCATATTTTAGCTAATTACCCCGCTTGCCACTGTTTGAGCCACTCCACCGGATGAAGCAACATAATGATATTGATTGTTAAATTATCGCGGATGTAAAATGTGAGCATCACTTCGAATACAATAACCAGAGCGACCGAGAGCCAGATACGGAGTCGTGAGGCCAAGAAAAATCCGATGATCATCGCTGTGATATCGGACAGAGAATTAATAATGCTGTCGCCGAAGTAATCAAGCGAGATGGTCACTTCGCGATAACGATTGATAATAAAGTCAGAATTCTCGATCACTTCCCAAACGCCTTCGAGAGTAATGGCCGCCAACAAGCGAATCGGGAAAGGCCAACGTGGAAATAAAATTTTGAGTAAAAGATAAAAAACGAAACCATGAATGATGTGAGTAAAAGTGTACCAATCCGAGAGGTGTTGCGAGTTCTCGGCACTGTAGACGACACCATGCCAAAGCTTAATCACGCCACATTTGCACCATGGCACGCGCCCCATTGAATACAGAATGGCCGCGACGAGCGACACAATGCCCAGAGCGATGAAAAAGCAAGCCCAAGGTGACAAACGGTTAGGCCATTTTGTTTTATCCATTTTTTTACAAATCTAAAACCGGTTGGTAAGTTGGGGTGAATTTAATTTTTTGCGATTCGACTTGATCGAGCTTTTTATTTTTTACCGTTACCTTCAATATTATACCAGTGCGGGTATCAGCCGAGAAATTCTGGTCAAAAACGAAATTGCCTAGACTGTAGGCAATGTAGCCAGCTTTATATTTTTCCACTTCTTGCGCCACGTGCGGATGGTGACCGATAACCAAATCGGCGCCGGTGTCGATCAAAGTGTGAGCAATTTTTTCCTGTGTCTGATTATGTTTTGTTTCATATTCAGTGCCCCAGTGGATAGAGACGACCACCAGATCGACCAGCGTTTTGGCGCGCGCAATATCGGGAATTATTTTTTCCAAATCTAAGTAGCCGACCGCCGGCGCTGACTGCTCACCGGTGATCCCGCGAGGCACGAGATCGGTGTAACCCAAGAAAGCGATCTTGGCCCCCTTCACGTCTTTGATCACCGGCTCATGCGCTTCGGCATAATTCGTGCCCGCGCCGATATAATTTATTCCGGCAGTTTTTAAAATATCAAACGTCTCGTTAAGCGCTTCGCGCCCGTAATCCCAAACGTGATTGTTGGCCAGCGAGACGATACTGATGCCCGCAGACGAGAGGCCGGCCACCGCACGCGGATCAGCACGGAAAGAATAAATGCTTCCCATTTTTATCCCCTTGGTTGAAATCGGGCTTTCGAGATTGGCAACAACTAAATCGGCTTTTTTAAGTTCATCATTAATTTGAAGAAATGGATAAGCCCAATCATTTTTTTCTACCATAATTGCGCCGATTTTCCGTGACAGCATAATATCACCGGTAAAAATAAGCGTCACCGGCGGGGGCAAACGTTGGATCATTGAGAACAAGCTAAGAGCCAGTAAGAGTGAGGTAATTTTCATGGGGGTTGCGCGAACTTGAAATGATTATAGCATTCTGTGCTAGAATCTGGACATGCTTAATACTGTTGTAAAACAAGGCCCGTTTGTCTTCCTGAAAAACGTTCTGGTAATGGAATTGATCGCTTTTGTTCTTATTTTTCTGGCCTCATTCGTAGAAAATTATGGGGAGCTCTACCAAGACTGGAATCTTAATAACTACTTCCATTACGAAATTTTTGTTCTGATTACCGCTTCTCTCTTCCAACTTTTCTATTTGATTGCTCTATTTATTAATTGGTATTTCACCTATTTCGAAATTAGTGATAAAGAAATTACTCGGAAATCCGGCATCTTCTTTCGCCGTCAGAAGTCGGTAAATCTATCGAGCATTGTTTCAATCGAAACTTATCAATCCCCTTTTGCTCGTCGCATCCGCCACGCAACAATCATTATCGAGCACGACAATGGGCGAGTAACAAAAATAAAAAACATCGCCAACTTCGACGAGTACGCGAAAATTATTAAAAGAGCGGTGGCTAATTTGGCCGAACATCAATCCGTGCGCGATATCGCCAGTTTACTGAAACAGGGCGAGGGACCGAAACTAGAATTCAAAGAAACTCTCCGCTTTGACACCCATCGCAATGAAGTGAATAAGGAATTGGAAAAAGTAATTATGAAAACGATTGTTGGTTTCTTGAACGCGGCCGGCGGGATAATCTTGATCGGCGTTAATGATGAAAGTCTGATTACCGGTCTTAAACATGATTATCACGGTTTACCGAAGAAGAATCGCGACGGCTTCGAAAATCACTTATCACTCCTGCTTAAAACTATGATTGGTTTACCCTTCGCCAAATATGTGCAAATTTATTTCGAAAATATTTCTAGCGATGATGTCTGCCTGATTAACGTTCAGAGCAGTCACAAACCGGCCTATTTGAAAAATCTGGACAACAAAGAAGAATTCTTCGTTCGCGTTGGCAATTCCACCCAACCCTTCTCAATGAGTGACACGGCCGAGTATATCAAAACCCGATTTGCCTAAACTTTAGACTAGAGTTACAATGAGACCATGCTTAATTTCTTTTTTACCGTTTTTGTTTTTGTAATTTTATACATTAGGATTTCAAATCTGCAGGCAAAAGTAGAAGAGGCCAAGCGAGATAAGAAAATTTCACCAACCCCGCCACCGCCGCAAACCATACCTACGACCCTCGACACCCTTCCCGCAGAGAAGGAAAGCGAGATCGCCAGACCAGAACCAAAAACTAACGCTCAAACCGAATTCGCCGTCGGTGGTAAAATATTTACCGCGGTTGGAGCTCTCGCCGTCATTCTAGCTATTGGTTTCTTTTTACGCTACGCGTTTACAAACAATCTTATTTCTGAAACCACTCGCGTGGTCGCCGGGGGAATTTTTGGCTTGCTTATCTCTGCGGTTGGCCATTTTTTAAGAAAAAAGTACCAAACTTACGGCAGCACCTTGATCGGCACAGGGATTGGCGTCTTATATTTGTCCACTTACGTAGCCTACAGCTTCTACGAATTAATCGGTATACCAACAGCCTTCGTCCTCCTATCTGGCGTCACCATTCTTGGCGTGGCCCTAGCGCTTTTTCACAATTCTAAACCACTCATCATCTGGTCTCTCGTTGGCGCTTTTCTGATCCCACTTGTTTTACCTATCAATGACTCTGTTCATATTTTATTCACTTATTTATTAATTGTTAATGCTGGCATTATTTTAATTTCCCGCTTCAAGAGCTGGCCCGAAATTGGTCTCGGTAGTCTAATTGCCTCTTCGCTTATTTACTTAGAGTGGGTCTTTGGCTCTTACACCACAAGTCTTTTTACTTTGACTCTCACTTATGCGACAATCCTTTTCGCTATTTACTTCATTTCGAGCTTACTAAGTTTTGCCTTCCAAAATAAAAATCGCAGCGACATTGACGGTTTTATGGTTGGCGTGACACCAATCGTTTATTTTTTCGTCAATTTAACCATCATTACCCAGAAACAAAGTATCGCCCTATTCGCCTTTTTGATTGGCTTGTTTTACGTCTTCACTTCAATCTTGATTCGAGCAAGTTTATCGCACCTCGGTGAAATACGAAAATTCTCAGACACTATGCTGTTGATTGCCAGCCCGTTTATTGCGGCCGCTATCGGTCTTCACTTCAACGGTTCGACCATTACCATGCTCTGGACCGCCCAAGCAGTAATTATGGTACTCGTTGGTTATTTACTTAACTCCGCCCCCAATCGGATCGTTGGCCTAATCCTCGCTGGTATTGCCAGCGCCAGATTCGTGATGTTGGAAAGTAAGATCACCGGCGGAGCCCAACTTTTATTCAATGATCGATCGGTCACTCTTTTGACTCTCTTGCTCATGTTTGCCATCCTGTGGATTATTTATTCACTTTTTGTCTCCAAGCTCGGCGAACCTAGCACTGATGAGAAAATGACCGGAAAATTTGTGGGTGCCGCCGGTAGCTTCTTAACTATTTTCTTATGGCTAAACCTTGAATCAATTGATTTCGTCGCCAATTACACTTTATACTTACCTCTAATTTGGTACCTATTCTCGGTTGTAATGATTGGTTTGTCATTTATTCTCCGCGAACACATTTTAAGATATTTTTCTTACGGAGCAATGGCCCTCGGACTTGTTTTCACTCTCTTTTTCCAATCACATCTCAATCCAATAATCCATCCCTCCTTCTTCAATATCCGAATCTTAACTATGTTTGTGATCGTCTTAGCCCATGTCTACATACTACAATTATTGAAAATAAACAAACAAAATATCTCTGAACAAGAAAACAAAAATCTCAAGATCCCGCTTCTTCTAACCGCCAACGGGATTGCTTTGTGGGCGATATCCTTTGAAATTCTCCAGTACTTTAACCAAAAACTGGAAAAGACCGGTGGCGCAACCTTGTCTATCGAAAACACAAAACGAGTAGTTCTATCGGCCTTTTGGCTTATCTATGCCCTCGGCGGTTTAGCGATTGGAATTATCAAACGTTCGCATTTTGCCCGCTATTTCTCGATTATTATTTTCGGTTTTACTATTTTCAAAATTTTCTTGTATGACACCTCCAACCTGAACGATATTTATCGGTTCATCTCATTTATCATTCTTGGTTTAATTCTATTGATTGCTAGCTTCGCTTATCATAAATACAAAGATCGGATCGCCGAGTTTGTAAGGAATTAAATTTCTACGCATTCGAACCGGCGACGAAGCCGGTGGTCCAACAGAGTTGGAGACTGTAACCGCCGGATGGTCGGTCAATGTTTAAAATGTCCCCGACGAGATAGAGTTTTGGCACAATCCGAGATTCCATTGTTTTAAAATTAATTTCCTCAAGCGCCACACCGCCAGCCGAGATAATTGCCTTATTCGCGCCCAAAAGACCTTTGACATTAAGCGGTACAGTTTTGAATAAGGCCGTCAGTTTCAGGCGATCGGCGTGACACAGACTGTGATTCGGTGTCTCGGGTTGAACCCCAGCGAGTTTGAGTAGCGGTTCAACCAACGCCGTGGGAATAATTTTTCCAAGCGCATTCTTGATTTTTTTATTAGACTCGGTGATAAGCAAAGTCTGAAACTTTTCGCGAAGCGCCAAGGAATCAAGCTCGGGAAAAAGATCAAGGAGGATAGTGACTCGGCTATGAGCCAGCAATTCACCAACTTCTTTACTCATATTAAGAACGGCCGGACCACTCACGCCAAAGTGCGTGAAGAGAAGTTTCCCGCGGTGCACACTTTTCTTCCGACCATCGGCCAGCACGGTCAGTTTGATATCAGGCAACGTCACCCCGCCGAGTTTCTTCACCCAAACATCTGCGAGAGCAATCGGGACAAGGGCAAAATTATTCTCGATAATCGTGTGGCCCAATTTCTTCAACCACTGAAAACCTTCGCCAGTTGAACCGGTCTCCGGATGCGACGTCCCGCCGGTGGCCAAAACGCACGCTTGAGCTTTTATCTTTTCGCCATTGTTTAAAGTAATCACGAAATGCCCGCCGTCCGAGTTCTTCTCAAGATCTAAAACACTGCTTCGTATTCGGGCCGAGACCATCCCCTCGCTCAAATAACGCCCGAGGGCCTCCCGGATAGATTGAGCCCGATCAGACTTTGGAAACATCCGACCATCATTCTCTTCTTTCAGTGGAACATGAAGTTGTTCAAAAAATTTTAGCGAATCTTTTACGGCAAATTGAGAGAAAGCCGAAAAAAGAAACTCGCTGCCACTTTTATACTGGGCGAGCATGGTCCGCACTTCCGGTTTATTATTCGTCACGTTGCATCGTCCGCCACCGGTGATTAAAAGTTTTTTCCCGAGTTTCTCATTCTTTTCCAGCAAAAGAACCGCGCGCCCGCGCGCGGCGGCCCGGCCAGACGCCATCATCCCCCCCGGGCCGCCCCCCACCACCACCACATCCCAAATATAAGACTTAATGTTTTTGATTGTTTTTACCGAGATCGAG
>CAYIEL010000003.1:0-17712 GCA_964362425.1 uncultured Candidatus Saccharibacteria bacterium
CAAAGCTAAAACTGCTCTAATTGAGTGTCAACTATGTTCAGTGGCTTGAACAAGACACTAATATCATATTCCATAATGGCATATCTGTGAATAGACATCCCCACAGTTTGTATTTGGTAGGGAGCAACCCCCGTCGGCTTGTAATTACCTTTAATTAATTGAGTTTTCTTAATAAAATTGTTATCATGTAGATATGATTAATACACCGGCAACGGCCTATAAAAAGGCCACTCAAGCACTAAATCTTCTCGCTCGTAAAAAGGATGGGCAGATTAATAAAATGAAGGCGATCAAGCTAATTTTTCTGGCTGATCGATTGCATTTAAGAAAATACGGCCGGCCGATAGTTGGTGATATGTATTGGGCAATGAAATTAGGTCCTGTCGGCTCACTAGCAAAAAATGTGGCTGAACTTTCAAGCATATCGGAAGAAGCTTTGGTTTATGCAAAAAAATACATTAAACCCCTCGATGCAAAAAAACAGACTTTTATTTCTCTTAAGCCGGGAGATTTGAGCGTTTTCTCAAAAACAGATCTTGAGTGCATTGAAGTTGTGTACAATAAATTTTCTGACAAAGATCAGTTTGAATTAGCCGAAATAACTCATAAATATCCAGAGTGGATAAAACATAAAAAAGAAATTGAGGGTGGTAAAAAAAGAGTAAAGATGGATTACCGTGATTTTTTTGCCGACACAGCAAAAGAAGATGGTTTGTTTTCTCAAAACAAATCGGATTTAGAAATGGCGAAGGAATCTTTTTCAGAACAAAAAGAAATTTCTGCGTTTTTTACTAGATAACCATGGAGCGCAATGGAAATACCGCCCAAAATTAGAATTCCATTGTGTGTTGAACAAGGTTCAGTATTTAACTTTTTTATCGACTTCAGCGATTCAAAAAGGCAATCTAAGAACCGCTATTTTATTGTTCTTAATCGCAATCCAAAAACCGACACAGCTTTGATAATGGTTACATCTACAACTCAAGTACAGAAAAAGAAGGAATTTGTTAAAAGGGTGGGTATTAGTGATAAAACCATCGTCGAAGTAATAGCCAGGGAATATTCTGTGTTTGCAAATGATAGTGTTTTTGATTGCAACGAGATTTTTGAAGTAAATATGACTAACTTAATTAGAAAAATTGAGGAAAACGGATCAATGAATTATCCTAAACTCCCCGACAATATTCTAAAACGGATCATCACTGGTATTAACGAAAGTCCTAAAATTTCACCGGCAATAAAAAAATTGATGTGATGGTTATTTCACACTTCATGAAACCTGAAACTCCAAAAGCCTATCTGATCGGCGGCGGGATTGCCTCGCTCGCGGCGGCGGCTTATTTGATCCGCGATGGCAATTTCGCTGGTAAAAATATTTATATTTTCGAAGAAGGTAAAGATCTCGGCGGGAGTTTGGACGGGCAAGGATCGCCTGATACTGGATATGTAATTAGAGGAATCCGCATGCTCTCGGACGAAATTTATAACTGCACTTTTGATCTGCTCTCTTTTATTCCGTTAAATAATAATTCTAATAATTATGAGCCAAATAAAACATTGCTGGATGATTTTAATGATTTTAATAAAGAGATAAAAGTTAAGGCCAAAGCGCGTCTAGTGCAAAACAAAAAAATTATTGATTCGGCCAATTTTGGTTTAAGTATGATTGAAGTAGCTAAGATAATAAAAATAATCTCACTACCGGAATCCCTACTTCGTAATTCAATGATTAGCGACCACTTCTCGACCTCTTTCTTTGAGACTAATTTCTGGCTGGAGTGGTGCACGACCTTCTCCTTTCAACCCTGGCACTCGGCCGTGGAATTCAGACGTTACATCCTGCGATTTATTCAAGATTTCCCTGAACTAAATACCATGACGGTCGTCCGGCAAACGCGTTACAACCAACATGATTCAATAATTCTCCCACTGACAAATTGGTTAAAAAAACACAATGTAAATTTTATCACCGAGAGCAAAGTAACAACTTTGGAATTCATCGGTAATTCGGATGAAGAAAGAGTGGGAAAAATAAACTTTCGGCAAAAAGAACAAGAACAAAACATCACGCCTGACGAGAACGATTTGGTTTTCTTCACTAACGGCTCGATCACGGCCGGTTCAACTTTCGGTAGCATGACCAGCGCACCGATTTTAAACACCGACAATTTAAATAGCTCTTGGGCCCTTTGGAAAAATATCGCCGATGGTCGTCCTCATTTTGGTAACCCAGAAGTTTTTTGTAATCAGGATCAAGTGGATAAAACGAGGTGGGTATCATTCTCGATCACCTTCCGAGACCAAACTTTCACCGATTTAATGGAAAAGTTTTCAAAAAACAAAGTTGGCACCGGCGGATTGACAACCTTCAAAGATTCCAATTGGCTTCTCTCGGTTGTCACACCGCCTCAACCACACTTCATTAATCAACCGAGCAATATTTATGTACTCTGGGGTTACGGTTTATCCCCCGATCAAATCGGCAATTATGTCTCTAAAAAAATGTTGGATTGCACTGGTACCGAGATCCTAACCGAAATTTGTTCGCATCTCGGATTCACCGAAAATTTGCCGGCCATTCTAAAATCAGCTGACTGCGTCCCCTGCCTCATGCCCTATATCACCAGTCAATTTATGCCAAGAAGAAAAAAGGATCGGCCGGCAGTGGTGCCAAGAAACACAAAAAACTTCGCCTTCATCGGCCAATTCTGCGAGATACCGAATGAAATTACTTTTACTATCGAGCAATCTGTCCGATCGGCCATGATCGCGGTGAGAAAATTATTAGGAATCAAAAAAGCGATCCCTCCTATTTATAAAGGCAGTAACGCTAAAGAAATTATCAGGGACTCTTTCCGTGCGATCTTTTGATTTCCCTCCAACCTGTGTATCTAGGAATTTCTCCGTTATTATCGGCTTGTTGATCTTATACATTCCCGACAAAGACTTGAAAGAAATAGAGAAACTGTAGTAGAGTGAGGACAGAACGTTAGGACAAAAAGAACCTTGATTTAACTTGCCGAAAAGGCAGAAAGGGGGGCATATGCTCCAGAAACAAGAACCCGGGCAAAAATTTCTTTTGGAAATCCTGAGAAGTGTCTCCGCATTCCAAGACAAAATCGAATCACTCCAAGAAGCGCAAAAACAGGCGCGAGCCGATGTCGGTGCACTGCTTGAAACTGCTCTAGCAATGGTGAACAGGGGCATCTCAACCGGCAATCCTGCTCTCGATCTGGCGCTCAAAATCCACGGCAACCCAGACAAAAAGCTTGTCGCTTTCTATGAGTCTCTCGCCGAGCGTCTCGGCGAGCACGTTGGAGGATTGGTGGTACTCACTTACCTCAAAGAACAAGACGACCACTCCTGTTGCTGGGCGTTTGGTGACGATGATGATTCTCATGGTCTTAGGGCAAGGCAACGTCCGTCACCGCACATGGTGATTCTCTTGGGGAGGTTGGTTGGCAAAGAATTGTCTGTGGAAAATGGGCGAGTTTTTTTGCCCACAGGGAAACATGTTATCTGTCGGACCGACTCGGATTTCCCTATCATCAATTTAGAAAAGGGACCAAATGTTGCTAATTCTGATTTGCCACTAGAAAGGCGACACGCAGAGGGTCTGGCTTTACCTGATGATCGGCGATTCCAAGTCCCCGGACTCCAACTACTGATCGGTGAGGAAGAGGTAGAGACTTGGCTAAAAAAACGGCCGATAATCTTTATCAAGATGATCCCCAAAAATCCAGAGTGTGTCAGCCTGTGGCAAGACATGCTTACACAGCTTGATCATCCGATCCCTGATGAATCTGCCGAACTCTAACCTGCTGATCGTTCACCCACCGCTCTGATGTTTACACATCGGAGCGGTTTCTTTATCCAAATTTAGGTTGCCTTGAATATTTCCCTGCGCTATGATTAGGCCATGGTCATCGAATGGGAAACGCTTGAGTATGAACCGCGCGAGCGATCGAGCAATTGGTATTGGTTGGTTGGCCTTATCGCCCTCGCGCTTGTGATCACAGCGATCGTAACGAAGAATTTTCTCTTCGCTCTGCTCGTCTTGCTTGGCACCTTCACCCTGATGCTCTACGCGCGGCGCGAACCGAAGATAATTAAGATCAGCATTGGCCGGCGCGGGGTTCAAATTAGAAATAGTCTCTTCCCCTACCACACTCTCCGTTCCTTCTGGCTTCATGATAAAGAAAATGCCCCACGAAAAATTATCATTCGCTCGGAAAAACTTCTGATGCCCCACATTCACTTGCCACTCACCGACGATCTCGACCATGAAGCGCTTCGCGCCTTCCTCCTCGACTTCTTACCAGAAGAACCGCATCAGCCAACCATCATTGATGTTTTGGCCGAATACCTGTAGGGAATTGTCCCCGCGAGGAATCGAACCTCGATCATGAGCTCCGCAAGCTCACATTCTATCCGTTGAACTACGGGGACACTAAATCTATTCCTTCTTATTAAGTAGCCGCGCGGCTTGAGACTTTTTGCGCGCGGCGGCGGGCGGCTTGATAATCCCGCGTTTCAGAGCCTTATCAATCGCCTGATAAACTTCCGGCAGTTGAGCCATGGCTTTCTTGGAATCGCTCACAGCGAGCTTCTTCAACTCTTTCCACTCCTCGCGCATGACTTTCTTCCGGCGCAGATTGAATACCTGCTTCCGGCGCGACGCCCGCATGGCCTTCTTGGCTGATTTGGTGATTGGCATAATAATTTATTAGATAAGACAGACTAGCATAGGATACAAAAAGCGTCCACCAAATTGGTGGACGCGATATCGAATGCTGGGAGGCAATGCCTCCCGTCAATCAAACGGATAAAACCTCATGGGCTAGATTGTGCCGAATAGATTCCACAGCAGTGAACACCTGGTTCTTTTTCATCCACCCCTCAACCTCTTCTATTTTTCGACGAGATCTCTCGGCAACAATCTGCCTATACATCTCTGTGTCGAGGCGCAACACATCCAAGTACCCGCGCAATACCTCATAAGTAACACACTGGAAGTTTTTGGAAAAAGTGATTTCGTGGATAAAAATCGTTGCGTTGGGCGATATTATCCGGCGCTCGCCAGCCAGAAACACAATCAGGGCCATTGAGCTACAAGCCCCAATACAAACCGTCTGAAGTTTATCTCGAGACAGCCCCCGTAAGATATCGTAAGCGGCGAAGAAGGGAGTAGCATTCCCACCACCAGAACAGATCATCAGGTTAAGCCACTCATCTGGATATTTATCTCGCGCTTCGGCTATTTGATTAATAACCTTCTGCGCTTCATCTCCGATACCACCCACGATTTGGAAGGTTCGTTCTCGTGGTATTTGCAACATATTCCTTTCCCTTTCATGTGAAGAACAACTTAAAAGCAAAAAGCAATTAGGTTTACACAAACCTACTATATTTAGAGAAGCAAATCATGAGCAAAAAGTCAAGTGCGAGGGATAGGCTGGTGCGCTAAGATAAGAAAATCATGATTGCCCAACTGACCGGCGAGGTAACTAAGAAAGACAGCCGTGGAATTGTCCTTGATGTCCACGGGGTTGGTTATCGTGTGCATATTGCAAAAGAACATCAAGAGAAATTAAAGGTGGGGGAAAAAGTTTCGCTTCTCACTTATCTCGCCGTCCGCGAGAACACTCTTGACCTCTATGGTTTCGAAACAGCCGAGGCGCTCGAGTATTTCGAACTACTGATTACCGTGCCGGGCATCGGGCCCAAAAGCGCCCTCGCCATCCTCTCGCTCGCGGCGCCGGACGTGCTCCGGCGCGCTATTCTTGCCGACGACACCACTTACCTCACCCGCGTCTCCGGCATTGGGCGGAAAAGCGCCGAGAAAATTATTGTGACACTTAAAGATAAATTAGGCCGACTCGAAACCGGCGAATCCGGTTTTCTCGCTGATGAAGTGGAAGCTCTGGAAGCTCTACAGGCGTTGGGCTACACTCTCACCGAAGCGCGCGAAGCCATGAAGCATATTCCGAGCACGGCGCAAGATACCGGCGAGAAGGTGAGGGCCGCGCTTAAACTGCTCGGCAATAATCAACAACGCTCTTAATTATGCTGGCTAAAATCCGCGCCATCTATCACTATCTCTGGGCGCTCGGCGGAGCACTCTATTATCGATTCCCGGCACACCAGCTCACCGTCATCGGTGTGACCGGGACAAAAGGTAAGACAACCACCGTTGAACTCTTAAACGCAATTTTAGAATCACCAAAAACTAAAACGGCTATCGCTTCCACTCTCCGTTTCAAAATTGGCGAGAAGTCAGAGCAAAATTTGCTCAAAATGACCATGCCGGGGCGGGCCTTCCTCCAACGCTTCCTGCGTCAAGCAGTCACGGCCGGCTGTCGTTACGCCATTATCGAGATGACCTCGGAGGGCGCACGGCAATTTCGTAATCGCTTTATTGATCTCGATGTTTTAATTTTTACCAATTTGGCGCCGGAACACATCGAATCGCACGGTTCATATGAGAAATATCTGGAAGCGAAACTCTCGATCGCGCGCGAGCTTACCCATTCGCGCAAACTGAATCCGACTTTGATCGTAAACGGCGACGATCGTGTGGCTGACCGCTTCCTAGCCCTGTCTGTCAAAAACAAAATTATTTATCGCCGACGCGATGCTTCGCCTTACACGACGACCGAATTGGGCACTAACTTCACTTGGCGCGGAAAAAGAATTCACACTCGCCTGCCCGGTCTCTTCAATCTCATGAACGTTCTCGCCGCCATCACCTGCGTTGATCATTTCGGCGTCAGCCGGACAAACATCCGTCGAGCCGTAGAAGGTTTCAACAATGTCCGTGGACGAATGGAGCGAGTCGAAGCACAAGACATCAATCAGAAGTGGCCAAGTTTCTCGGTGATTGTCGATTATGCTCACACACCGGATTCTCTGCGCGAGGTTTATCAAACTTTCCCCGATCGGCCGAAGATCGGTGTGCTCGGTGGCACCGGTGGCGGGCGCGACGTTTGGAAACGACCGGTGATGGGGACAATTGCCAGCGAACATTGTCGATTAATTATTCTAACCAACGAAGATCCTTATGACGAAAGCCCCGAAGCAATTGCTAATGATCTTGTCCGCGGAATTAAGCGCACCCCTTATAAAATTATCATGGATCGACGTCTGGCCATTCGGACGGCACTCCGTGAAGCTAGAGACGGTGAGGTAGTTGTCGTTACCGGCAAGGGCACTGACCCCTTCATTATGGGCGCGCGCGGTAGGCGTCAGCCGTGGGATGATATGACAGTAGTGAGGGAGGAGTTAATGAAGCTACAAGCTAACGAAGCTATCAACGATGCCTGAATTACCGGAAGTGGAAACACTGCGGCGGGAGTTGCGTGAAGTTCTGCCTGGGCGGAAGATAAAAAGTGTGGTGGTTCTGACACCAAAAACTATTTCTCCGCTCACTACTCGGCAATTTATTTCTCGTCTGCGTAACCAAAAAGTTATTTCTGTTGAACGACGAGCCAAAATTTTACTCATCTCTTTCTCGCCGCGACCAATTACTCTCGCTATTCATCTCAAGATGACGGGACAGTTAGTTTATTACCCCAATCAAAACCAAGGTTCGACCTTAAAACCCGCCAAGGTCGAACCTTTAATTATTGGCGGACACCCCGAGGACCCAGCTAAATACACCCGCGCGATTCTCTATTTTACCGACGGCGCAACCCTTCGTTTCAACGATTTAAGACGCTTCGGTTGGTTGCGTTTATTCAACGCCCAAGAGATTGCTAAGCTACACGGACATCACGGGCCAGAACCACTGGCTCCAAGTTTTACTATCCAAACTTTTCACGCCATTCTCAATCACTACCCCAAACGGAAATTAAAAGTACTTCTTCTCGATCAAACTCTAATCGCTGGTTTGGGAAATATTTACGTTGATGAAGCTTGTTTTGCCGCGCGCATTAAACCCAACCGGCGAGTTGCCACCCTAACTCTTTCAGAAACTAAAAATTTGTTCGTGGCGATAAAAAGAATTCTTAAGCTCTCAATCAAACACGGCGGGACCAGCTCGCGCGATTACCGCCGGAGCGACGGCTCCCGTGGCGGCTTCGCCGCCTATCTTAAAGTTTATGGACGAGCTAAACAAAAATGCAAACGTTGCAAAATAAACTTGATCCAGAAAACTAAACTCGCCGGCCGTGGCACACACTTCTGCCCGCAATGTCAAAAATAATGTTAAACACTCGGTGTTTAACATTTACAATATTTGGAACAAGAAAATCCCGCAGGCCACCGAGACATTTAACGATTCTTTCTTCCCGCGCATTGGGATTTCAGCAACAATATCGCACTGCTTGAGAATTGATTTGGAAATACCCGTCACTTCGTTGCCAAGAATAATCGCTGTTGGTTGTTTGATTTTCACTTTTTTGTAGTCAATGGATCCAAACTGTTGCTCGAGAGCTATTAACTTATAACCCGCCTTGCCGTCGGGCAAGCTTCTAGCTTTTAGCTTAGAAATTAAATCGGATAGATTTTTAAATGCTTTCCACTCAATATAATTTTCAGCACCGAGTGAAGATTTCAACACCGCTTGATTGGGTCGGCCGAAGCGATCAAGCGGCGCTGGTGTATAGCCGGTCAGATATATTTTAGACACACCGGCCGCTTCCGCGGTTCGGAATATAGCGCCGACGTTCTGGGCGCTACGGAGGTTATGGAGGATGAGACAAACTTCAGACATCCTGGTAGAATAGCAGAATGCTAGGCAGAATGTTAAGCGTTTGGCCAGATCTATTTTACCTCTGGATGGCGGGGCCATTCATCTTACGCCTCGCGCTGGGAATCTCACTCTTTTCTCTCTATTACTCGGCCCGACGAAATATCCGAGGAATTTTTGGCCTTCTCGCGGCAGTCTTACTAATTATTGGTCTCTTTACTCAACCAGCCGCACTAGTTTCTGCTCTGCTTCTCCTCGAAGAGATCTGGAGCAAACGGCATGACCGCATCACTCTCCTTCCCTTACTAGCCATCGCGCTCGCCCTGCTCGTCCTCGGTCCGGGCCTCTTCGCTTTCGACTGGCCGTTGTAAATTTTTTGTCTACCAAAAAATACAAAAAAATTCTTTGGGCCTTCGCCGTATTGGTCACCGCTTTGTTGGTTTTATTTTTTGCCTTAGAACAAACGCTTCTGGTAAAATATCAGGCGCTTGAATCGGTCTTGATTAAAGATCGGCATGGCGGAATCATTTCGGTCTTACCTAATGCCAAAGGCGAATACAGTAATTATTTAAGCGAACTACCCAAAAGATTCAAGCAACTTCTGTTAAAAAAAGAAGATGGTTTTTTCTACTTCCACCCGGGGGTTAACCCGGTGAGCATTGGCCGCGCTTCGGTCAAATATCTTTCCGGAGAAGGCCCGGGCGGATCAAGTACGGTCACCCAGCAGCTAGTGAAAAATTTGCTTGGCAACGAAAGTGATCGAACTTTGGGTAATAAAATTCTGGAACTCTTCTACACTTTCAGCCTTGAGATATTTATGAGTAAAGAAAGAATTTTAACAATGTACGCCAACACGGTTTATCTAGGCAACAACATTCAAGGTTTTGGCCAAGCGAGTCTTGATTATTTTGCCAAGCCACTTGATGGCTTAAACGATTCGGAGTCTGTCTCTTTGTTGGCCACCCTCTCCAATCCCAGCGCTCAAAATCCATGGAAGCCCGCCAACAAAAAAACGGCAGCCACCTTGGCCACAAGATTACCTGTCGATTTCGACCCGCACTTCACTATTAACGACACTCCCGACGATTATCTTCATCGCTCGGCGACTTCGTTTGAGTTTGATTCCCTGAAGCAAGCCTGCGAACGACCCTGCACCACCACCCTCGACAAAAACCTGACTGAACGTTTGAGAAAAATTCTCCAGAGGAACATCACCGCGGACTGGGAGAGCGGCGCACGTAACGGCGCAATCGTTGTGATCAAGCTTCCGGAAAACGAGCTCTTGTCTATCGTTGGCTCACCGAACCCGATGGGTGAAGCAAACGGACATGGTATCAATATGGCCATCGAGCCGCGGCCGATTGGCTCGACCGCCAAACCGTTCGTCTATTTGGAAGCCTTCGAGCGAGGTCTGCGTCCTTATACCTTGGTTGAAGATCGTGAATATAAATATCCGATTGCTACCGGTTTTCCTCTCTACCCCAAAAACTATGATGGTCTCTACCGCGGGACCGTCACTCTCCATCAAGCGCTCTCCAATAGTTACAATGTGCCGACCGTCAAAGCTCTCGAGTATGTCGGACTACCTTATTTTTACAATTTCTTGGAACAGAAATTATCTTTTATCCCTCGGCAGAGTCTTGACCACTATCAACTGGGGATTGCCCTCGGCGGGTTAGAAATGGATCCTTTAACTCTCGCCTATTATCTCTCAATCTTTCCCGAGCAAGGACTACTCAAACCACTTCGCCTCTTCGCTAACCGAAGTAATCAAAGTCAGACCATCCTTACGCCAATGTCCCGGGTCTTGGAGGAGAGACGGGTAGCTGACTCGAAATATACCGAACTGGTGACAAAAGTGCTTAATGATCGAAAAACCGGCGTGGAGCAATTTGGTCTGACAAGTAGTTTGAATCTGACGCAAGATAATTACGCCGTAAAAACCGGAACTTCGCGGGATTACCATGACAGCTGGACCATTGGCTACACTCCCGATTATGTCGTCGCTGTTTGGTTGGGCAATGCCGAGAATGAGCCACTCCAACATCTCACCGGCCAATCCGGCGCGGGACAAATCTGGAACGAAACAATGGAACTTCTAATCAATTCGGAATACAACCACCGGACACCGCTGACTTTTGATTCAATCAAGTCTTTCCTAATTAACGGCAGTCTCGATTTCGGTTTGCCGGATGACGTGATATCCGAACACCAGAATCTGATGCAAGAAAACACTTTAATTCTCTCCCCTCACCAAGGTGACACAATACTTTTTGAACCCGCCATATCTATCCCTCTTCGATCTTCCGGCGAAGCGACTTGGTTGGTTGGCGGAAAAATTATCGGCATCGGACAAGCCATCGACTTCCGCCCCACTCAAACCGGCGTTTATCAAATTAAAGCACAAACTAGAGACCGAACGGAAACTATTTCCATTCAAGTAAGGAATCATTAATTTTCTTAGTGATTAACGCGGAAAAGTGAACCGCCGGTCCGGCCGAAATTCTCCGGGAAGTACAACTCGCTAGCCACCGCCGGCAGATAACGGAAGGTTCCGGGCGTCGTCGCTCGCAAATAATATTTGTAAGTGTATTGTCCGGCCGGTAATTCTTGCTTGAAAAGAAACAAACGATCATCGCGCAACTCTTTGAAGTCCGGGAACAAATCCGTTCGGGGAATAACCTGATTAGTTGGCGTTGGCAGATTAACTCCCTCGAGCGAGGCTTGATCTTCCGTCACCAGGTTGAAGTTTACCAATTCAAACCCGGCCGGGATAAAGTCTTCCACCGCAAAGAGATGACGCGGCTGGCCAGCGATAATCGTGAGTTTCCCTTTCACCACCTCACCAACTTTCGTTTCAACAACCGGTTTTTCCTCCTTCGTATCTAGTAAACTGTATAAATTCCTGGCGATCGTAATTCCTTCGTCGCGCGGTTGAATTTGTTCGGCCGGCAAATAATATTTCAATCCAAGATCATAGTAGAAGGCGTTGGCCAGATTATTGCGATTCTCTTTTTCAAAGAAGATCGTGTGCATCGTATTGGTCTCAAAAGAGGAAATTGGCAAGAACTTCTCGAAGATCGAGAGAATGGTGTTTTTGTTGAAATTAAACGTTTGCAGTTTGGTGCTATCCAACGAGAGCGCCAATGAGAAATCCGAGTCCGTTTCCTTCTTCCATGATAGATATTCGGTGAAGGCATCGATTACAGATAAAGTGTTTTGAGTCGAACCCCAAGCGCCGTCGACACTCCGGCTAGCCAAGAGCCAACGCAGGAGTTTATCTGTTTGCGAATAATCCCGCTGACTCATGGCGAGAGCCTTAAGGAAGAGAGCGGTATTTTTGATTGGCGTCTCGTAATATTGCCAAGTGACATTACCAACACTTGGCTTGACATAAGCGCCACGTGAATCAATCGCGACGCGATTTTCCAACGCCGTGTAAACGGATTGAGTAAACGAGCTCGACCAATGTTCGCGAGTGGCGAGCAGAGCCAAATAGCCGAGCGTCAAGCTCGAAGCTTTCTCATTCACGAAAGGAGCATCAGCGGCATTGAGAATATCTCTGGTTAAACTGGCCAAGGCGGTCGGCGAATTCCGAGCGCGAGACAAAGCATAAGCCCCGGAGATAAACGCCTCCGTTCCATAATACTTTATGCCCTTCGAAGACAGTGTCGTCCCAAGATAATCAGTGGCTGATTGCAAGACACGATCGTCAACGGTATACCCGGCGTCCTTCAAATCTTCGAGCGCGTTAACCATGCTCATCGTCAGATAGAGATTGGCAGGTAAACCTTTATAGTAAGAGAAACTGCCATCAGCGTTCTGTGAATTATAAATTTTGGCAAGACCAATGGAGATAACTTCGTCAACCGTATAAGTGTTTCCATCAAACTGAACCGGTGGCAAATTGAACTTATCGCCAACATTCTTGATCGCCAAACCCTTTTTCACAATCGCGATCGAACTTAGTTTGCTAGCTAATTGTTCACTGCAACCATATGGGAATTGAACCAGATATTTCAAAGCGTCAGAGAGAAAAACGGCAAGAGTGGCACTGGTTTTCACCGTTAGGCCACCGCGATCCTTCAGCACGCCATCGGGAATAAAAACATATTCCTTGGCTGTTTTGTTGACGGTCGAATTGGCTGTCGCCACCGCTTCATAAGTAATATTTGGATTAACCAGAATTTCGTTTTTCACGGTGTCCTCAAACGCACTGTTTTTAGCCGAGAGAACAATCGTGTGCACTCCGCTAGTTTGAGTTTGTGGAGCTTTGACTTTGAAGTAAACTGTGGCTGATTCGCCTGATTTAATTGTTTGGTTTTGGCTCTTTGCCCCGCTCGCAATCCCCAATGTCACACTGTCATAGGAAATCGCCAAACTCTGGGTTTGATCAGTTTGGTTGAAGACTTGCGCTCCGATCTCAAACTCGTCGCCCGGGACAACAAAACGCGGGCGAAGTGGCACCAGCATAATTTTCTTTTGGGCCGTCAGCTCTTGGTAAGCGACACCGACTTTCGAATCTTCGGTAATACCGAGCGACTCAACCTGCCAACGGGTCAGATTGTCCGGAAGCGTGAAGCTCACCAGAGCTTCACCTTGAGCATTTGTTTCCACCTCGGCGCGCCAGAAGGCGGTATCTTTGAACTCACCACGTTGGCGCTTGGCGAGTTCGTCTCCACCACCGCCACTCCCGCCCTTGGTCCCGGTCGGAATTTGCGCTTCGGTAAGAATATTTTTAATGTTGGTCGCTGTCGTAACCGCCAGAGGAAACCCGTTGTAGAAAAAGACGAGCGGGTCTTTCTTGGGATTACCCTGAAGGGCCAAGACGCTTAGATCGGCGACCGCCACCGAAACTTCCGCCGGGACGCGCCGGCCGGTGACATCCGTGGTCGTAATTTTCAAATTCACTTTCTCCCCCGGCAGATAAGAAGCTTTGTCGGTTGTCGTCTTGATCGTCAATTCTTTTTCTTTTTGATTGATCTTAAACTGGACTTGGCCGAATTTCACTTCCGGATCGGGCGAGAGCAAGAGGACTGAAGCGTAAACATTCGGAACAAACTGGCTACTAATTGGGAATTCATACTCGGCAACATTGTTGATGACGTTAATCACCTGATAATCGAAGATTCGTCCGCGCTCGAGAGTCACGAGCGCTTTAGCCGATTGGTATGGCGACTGGAAAATTAGCTTGGCGGTATCACCAACCTTGAGAGCGGTCCGCTCGGCCTTAATATCCAGGGTCGCGTTATTGGTCGAACGCACCGAGACGCTCCCTTGACCGTAAATGTAGAGATAACTATTGGCTTTTATGGTATTGCCTCGACTGTCGGTGGCCGTAGCGATAATGTCATATTCGCCCGGCTTATCAAGCTTGAACGTTTCTCGATAATCCCCCGCCCCGTTGGTGCCGACTCGTTTGGTGATCACCGGTGTGAGGGTTCTCTCAGTGCGATTGTAATAATTCCCATCAACTTCTTGCCGCTTAAACGATTTCCATTCAACCTTACTCACCACCAAATTGAGGCCACTCTCCCCAACCGGTTTACCATTTACATCAACTGTCTTCAGGCGCAAGTCAAAGGGTCGGTTTATCCCGACAAACGATGGATCAGCCTTGACCCCCAGATAGAAATCGCCACGATGAACAATGAATGACTTTTGCGTACTAACCGACTTACCTTGCCGATCGGTGATGGTCGCGTGTAGAACAATAATTTTGCTCGAATCCCGATTGTTGTCCTTAAATAACGAATTGAAATCAAGTTTTTGAATAATTTTCACTTGCCCGTTGGCATCAAGCGTCGCTTGCCCACTTTTAATATAGGTATCACCGTAACCGCAATCGTAACAACCATACCAACCCTGACCGAAATTGAAGTATTCGTCGGCGTAACGATCGAAATAATAATTTTGGGCCGTGAAAGTGTATTCAACCTTGCCACCATCGACCGGCACACCGAAATAATATTTACCAGACAAATTTATTTCCGTTTGATCACCAGCGATATATTCATCTTTGGCGATGGCCACAGTCGCCTCGAAGGCCGCACCGACATATTCCTCAACATTAAAATAAACATACTGATTGAGAGCGGAAATGTAATAGCCACCGAGCGGCGCATCAGCTGGCAAGCGCAAACTGGTGTTGAAGGTGCCGTATTTGCTGACCGTTATTTTCTGATCATGGATGACGTTGCCCTTACTATCGGTTACCTTCACTTCAACCGGAAGATCGGTATTAATTTGGTAAGCCCCGTCGAAATTCAAACGGTAGAGACCTTTAATATTCACCGCTTGGCCGGGACGATAAATCGGCCGGTCGGTGTAGAGATAAATCTTGTCCTCGGAATTGGCCGTGGCCGCTCGATTAATCGTGTCGGCCCAGGCCGAGACAATCGCTGTATCGTCTCCACTCTTCACCACCGCCCCGACCACATCCTTAATTAACGGGAAACGCGCCACCCCACTGGCGTCAGTCGCTCCGGTTTGGGCCACCGCCGGCTTCGCTCCGACATCGCCCGAATCATTGATCACTTGGACCATTGCTTCCGCCTCCGGTGCCAACGTCCCGATCCGGCTCACCCAGTAGAGCTCGCCTTGAGAATTAGTGGCATCAACAGCTCCTTTAGTAACTTTCGGCAAGATGTCATACTTCGTCCAGTTCACCTTTTTCTCGACAACCGCGAGATTGGTTACGCTCAAATAGGTCCGTTCATATTTTTGTTGACCATGGTCATTCGTGTATTTTGGATTAGAGAACGACAAAATATATTGCCCACGCGGGTCCTCGAAATAATCGGCCAGATTAATTTGGAAATAATTGTTAACCCACAACTTCGGCGGAATTTTTATTACTTCGGTTGCCGAATCAAGACAGGTCAAACTGCTACCCGGGGTGGTGTAGGTAGGCAGTTCATCGAGATAACGAATCATGGTCAAGGGATCCACTTTGCAAATGTGAACATTCACCGAATCGAAGTTCTCGACCGCGTAAGTTAGCTTGGTTCGATCGGGAGTGGTGACATTGTAGATCTTGTCGAGAGACTGGAAATGCATATAGGAATCGGGGACGGCCGTGGTGGAAAAAGAAAGTTGCTTCTGGACCGTCTGGCCAAATACGTCGGCTAAAGAAAGTTTAAACGTGTACGGCTTATCCGGCAGAAGACCATAGGAAATAACATTAACGAAATCGCCCACCGCGCAAGGCGGCTTCTGATTGTAATAACCGACTGTTTGGCGATAGGCTTCACCCCACCGCCCCAGCACGATATATTGATCCGCCTTAATCGCTTGGGAAAAAGCCTTGCCGGTCTGCGGTGCGAGTGGAGAGTTGGTACAGATAGTTAGCTGGGTAAGACTTCCATCAGTCGCCCCGTCAGCGGGAGTAATCTTCTTGATCTGCAGTGGTGGATAAACAGTTAGCGGAACAATCATCTCCTTCGTGGTAAGAACGATCCCCGTCACACTCACAATTCGTTTCAAATGAAGGGGCACAGGCTCACCTGGATTGGTAAACTCACCGGCCTTGAAAGAAAAGATTAGGGTGGCTTGGTCACTCACTTTCTCACACGGCGTATTGTCGTAATAGTTTTCGCCAGACCTGTCTTCTTTTTTGCACTTTTCTCCATATACCACCTTGTCTAGACCCTTGGCGGAAATATCACTTTTGTTTAAATCAATATCTTCGTAGAAAGAGATGGTCACTTTACCTTGCGGGTCAAAAAGTTCCGGGCTGACCAGATCAGTGCGATCGGATTGCGCGGTGATATTTTGTATCAGGCCCGTCGTCGTGACGCTACTACTAACATTACCGGAAAAGATAATGTCACCCCCCACCGGGTAAGCGCTAGAGGGTACCGCCGTATAATTATTTTCAAAGTCCCAGAGATTGGCCCGCCCCAACTTGTCGGCTTGAGGTAAAATACTGATTATCGAGCGGTCCTCAACTTTTTCGTCTTGTTGAGTGGTTTGATTGTAGACCAAACGCGAACCATATTGCGCCCTGAAGAGCACTCGAGCGCCAGTGGAAAAATTGGTCAGCACCAGCCCGGGAATGGTTTTTTCTAAATCAACCGGCTGATTGAAGCGAAACTCAATTGGTTGGTTATAGCGAATTATGCCGTTCGAGGCGGATTGAAAACGAAGCGGACGAGTAGAAAATTTATGTGTCTCACCTTTCACGGCGAGCCCGTCCATAGACACGAAGCCGGGATTCACTCTGACTTCATAGCGTGCCGAGTTAACCAAGGTCATTGCGGGAATGAATTGCAAACTGCGCGTGCTGATCCACTTGAACTTGCCGGCCGTTGGCGGCGTGATCGTCACCGGCACCGCTTGCCCTTCCAACATCGAGAGGGTCGTCAGGGGAACCATCGGCCGGTTAAAAACAATGGTAATAGCCGAGGATTCGTCCGCCTCGCTATTGGCCTTGGGAAAAATATCGACAATCGCCGGGTCCTCATCGGCTTCGAAGTCTTTCTTGATTTGACCGGTAGCCGTAGACAGAGTAACTGTGTAATATTTCCCGATTTCTAATTTGGTGGCCGGTTTGAAAACCGCGACACTCGCCAACTCCGTCGGCACCCACGAGCCCTTGAGGACGGGATCAAAGGTGATGTTTGATTCGACCCCCACTTTGGCCACGCCCTTAGGCAAATTGATTTGGACCGGCGCACTGACCGAAACCTTATCGTTAACAAGTGAATAAATTTGCGGATATTGCGTCTTGATAGAAAACTGACCACCGCCTTGGAAGAAAAAGACGCCGCCAATAATGATAATGACGAGCGCCAATAAACCGACTCCAATATAAATTTTCTTATAATTAACTACCTTAATATTTTGTTCGTCCATATCTGGTAATCATAACGCAACCAATTGCTTAATTAAAGCCAAACTTATTTATTAAAAACAATAGCATCCCGATTTCCCCAGCAAACAAGACTTCGCATATCCCAAATCAAATATCTTATGTACTCCCTGTCGTCGACAGAAGACTCACTTGAAATAAGTTTTTGGAT
>CAYIEL010000003.1:17812-32447 GCA_964362425.1 uncultured Candidatus Saccharibacteria bacterium
ATCTTATGTACTCCCTGTCGTCGACAGAAGACTCACTTGAAATAAGTTTTTGGATACTTCTAAGAAAATAATCTCTCGCCGCCTTAGTTGCTTCTCCGGCACTGTGACCTTTGGTAAGAGAGACTACAACATGATTGGCCGGCGCTAAAAACATTTCGGCTGTCTTGTCTTCCTTTGGCCTACCTATCTTCTCCGGAGAAATGAAGAATATAAAATCTTCGTTATAGCCAATATAAGCAACAGCTCCAGCCTGGACGGCAGACGGGCCGAGTGTTCTCGCCGAACTACACGATAAGGCATAAGTTATTACACCTTTAAGGGCAACCTCGTTTTTTCTGCTTTGGATCAAAATTTGATCATTATGACCACAGACAAAATCTGGACCGCCATGCCCATTCAAAAATAACAAGGATGGATTATGCTTTTTGAGCATGCTTTCCAAAATTGAGACTGTCGCTCGGTCCTTTGCAAGGATAATGAAACGAAGCCGGTTTGGCTCTAACTCCTTGATCGTCTTCTCGGCCCAAGCCGAGATGTATCTAGTCGTACGATCTGAATTAGGAGTTGTGGCTAGAGCTGTATGGCTCATAAAATATTCCCTCCTTCATTGATCTCAAAAAATCCATTTCCAGGGTAACCATTTTCTTGCCAATTTCATCATCTTCTTTGACATGTTCAATGAGCTGGTCCTTGGTGAACTCACCGGCAGAACCGATCGAAATCTCTTTATCCGATGGTAGGTTTTGCAATCGGGCAACTACCAAATCAATAATTTCCTTTTCTGTGGTCATGATAATTAAATTATTTTAAGCTCAACAAGTTTTTCAACAATTGTGTCCCCAAGTTTAGTATTATTGCTCACCTCAATATAAGCAACATTCCAACTCATTGGTCCAACTTCAGGTAAAACAATAATAACTTGGTCACGCAAACCAACGGGCAAATTTGCATATACACGAAAAAATCTATCTTTCGGAAGAGTATCCATAATATCTTAGACGCATACATTATAGCATGTGCCGGCGCGGGTCAATACTTACGCGTTTGAGATTTTCTTTTGCTCGGTGATAGAAATAATCTTTTGAACGACTTCTGCCGGCGTGTTGTTAGCCATGACGAGATAGCCATCAATTCCCATGGCCAATCCTCCTTCTATGTCTTCCTTCACCTTCTGATAATTTTTTTGTATACATTTCAACCAGAAACTTGTCGTCATCTACTAGCAGGATTTTATTTTTTTGATTCATAGATTGATCTTTCGTAATATATTTTCGATAATTCTTATCTTAATTTTCGAACCAAATCTTTTAAACCATTTTTACCTTCGTAGAAATCAAAACCCCACAGGGCGCGGTCGGTGTCTCTCAAAGACAATCCCTGTTCTTTTGTGATTTTTGTGCGACAGATGTCTAAATATTTCAGATAAGCGGGCACTGACGCGGATGGGTCACCCTTAAAAGATAACCCCATTTTTTTAATAGTTCTCTTTATTCGGTAGTCTACAATCGTAAAGTCCCCAGGATAACAAACTGTGAGGATAGCCGAGGCAATCGGAATACCAATGCCATCGATCTTATCAAGAATTTCCACTTTCTTTGCACGATCTTTTTCTTTATTAATTTCTTCTGTTATTTGCTGAACAGTCTTGCCGGTTTTCTTTACACCTTTTAAGACTTTGGTTTTGGAACGGTTTGATTTCCAAATAACGATGGCAAAAAATTCTTCGGCGGTAAGATGCCCCCTTTCTTTAAAATTAACTGCGATTTCTTTTAACAGATACTGTTTTTCTAGCCAATAGTATTTTAAATAAGGTCTGAGATCTTTCATAATCCCCCCAACAAGAGAATATTATAACCATATTTTCCGACCGCGACTACATGGAAGGGATGTATAGTAAGTTGTTGTATATTAAGGAGTTGATGTCGGTGGTTTAACGGCAAAACTACCCAAATGTTTCCATGGTATTTATCTCGTGCATCTCTTGACATCTAATGATTTTATTGCTAGCAAGAAGACAGATCAGTTCTTTGAAAACGGTATAGTAGGTGGGAAAACTTGTGTTTTTCTATCACTTCGCTTTTTGGAAGGAGAATCAAATGAAAGAAAAATTCGTCAAAGATCTCCTCCAAATTGGATGTGGGATCAAGATCGTGTTGTCTGGGTGGGTATGTGCTAAAAGGAAACAAGGCAAGATCATCTTTTGGGATGTTTGTGACAGCACAGGGAAAATCCAAGTGGTGATTAGCGAGGATTGTCTGCCGATAGACAAGTTTGCCATGGCCAAGAAGATACCAATCGAATCGGGGGTTGTTGTTAAGGGAAGGCGTTCGCGTTCTAGTCGGGGACAACCGGAAATTCTTGCGACTGATGTAGAAATTGTAGGGGGAGTGACAAAGTCTTTTTGCCCTCATCCGAGAGGGAACATCGATATCTTCGATGAGACTTTGATTCCACACTTGCTTAAGAATCGACATATCTATCTGAGAAATCCAAAAGTAATGGCGATTCTTCAATTCCGTGATTGTCTCATGCATCACATTAGACAGTGGTTTTACGACCACCAGTTTACGGCAATTGAAGCACCGATCTTAACACCGGTGCCACTCTACGACGATGGAAGTGCCATGGCTATCAATGTCCACGACGAGAAGGTCTTCTTAACTCAGTGTGTTGGTTACTATCTTGAAGCCTCAGTCCACGCATTTGAGAGGGTCTATAATATTGGCCCAAGTTTTCGTGGTGAAGAATCAAGAAGCAAGCGCCACTTGATGGAATATTGGCACATCAAGGCTGAAGTGGCTTGGGCGAATCTCGATGACATTATCGAAATTGTTGAGAGTATCGTCAGCTATGTAAGTCGTAAGTGCCAAAACGATACCGAGAAGATGCTCTCCATTCTTGGGACATCTTTGTGCGTGGATGGGGTAGTTACTCCTTTCCCACGTATTAGTTATTGCGAAGCAATCAAACTTCTCAACAGGAGTGGAGTAACCATTGAGTTTGGCAAAGGGTTAGGGTCGGAGGAAGAGGCTAAGTTGTCTAAGGTGTTTCAAGGACCTTTTTGGGTTACTGGAATACCTCGAACAATCGAACCCTTCCCTTATGTAATTGACCCAGATGATACGAAGATCACTCGTGTGGCTGATCTGATTGCCAGCAATGGTTATGGTGAAATTCTTGGTACGGCCGAAAAAATCTCTGATCTCCAAATGCTTGATGAGAGAATGAAGGATAAAGGAAAAGATGGTGATCCGAGATATGAATTCGTCCGAGACATCCACCAAGTTGGTTGTGTTCCACATTCAGCTTTCGGGATGGTGGTCGAGAGACTAATCCGCTGGCTCATCAACATTCCACATGTGAGGGATGCAATTCCTTTTCCGCGAACGTTTAAGCGGAGAGTTGCTCCATAGAAACTTAAAGTGAAAGGAGATTGAAACAATGGAAAGAGTTCTGGTCCAAAACTTGTCGAAGGCTACCCCTGGTCAAAAAGTTCGAATTGATGGTTTTGTGCAGTTTGTCCGCGATCAAAAACGGATGCAGTTTGTGGTTTTAAGGGATCATACTGGGTTGGTTCAGCTTTGCCATGAGAAAGATGGAGAAGGTGACAATCTTCAGGCGGTGATATCATCGCTCACTCCAGAATCTGCTATTACCATCTCTGGCCAAGTCGTTGTTAATTCCACGATTAAACTTGGCGGGATGGAAATTGTGCTTGACTCATTGATTATTGTTAGTCAAGCTGAAACGCCACTTCCTATCACAGATGAATCCTCCTCGGATCTCCAGCAGGATTGGCGAGCGCTAAGCCTTCGCAGGCCTGAAAATAACCTCATTTTTCGTGTTCAGACAACACTGGAACGGGCGATGAGAGAATTTTGGGAGCAACAAGGTTTCATCCAGATCCATTCCCCTAAACTGATGGGAACAGCAAGTGAATCGGGATCTGAGCTTTTCCAACTCGAATATTTTGGTCAAAAAGCATCGCTGGCCCAATCGCCTCAATTCTACAAACAGATGGCAATGGCAGCAGGCTTTCATCGGGTATTCGAGATCGGACCAGTTTTCAGGGCCAATCCATCCTTTACTTCTCGGCACGATACGGAATTCACATCTATCGACGTCGAGATGTCTTGGATTGAATCACACGACGAAGTGATGAGGTTTGAAGAAGAGTGGCTCCATCATTCAATTGGTCGAGTCTTGCGAGTTCATGGGGAGGAGATCAGGGAACGTTTTGGTGTTGAAGTAATTGTTCCGACACTTCCGTTTCCTCGAATCCGTTTAGCTGAGGCTCGCCAAATTCTCGCTGATCGGGGTCATGTCATCGAACACAAAACTGACTTGGACCCACCAGGAGAACGTGGTATTGCGGATTATATCGCGAAGGAGGTTGGTCATGAATTTGTGTTCGTTACCGATTACCCTATTGATGTCCGACCGTTCTATCACATGCGCCATGAAAACGATCCAACCTTGACCAAAAGCTTCGACCTTCTTTGGCGGGGGTTAGAAATCACGACTGGAGCGCAGCGTGAACATCGGGTCGATGTATTGAAGAAACAGGCAGTAGAAAAAGGCATAGCGCTTGACTCAATCAAGCACTACATCGACTTTTTCCGTTACGGGTGTCCCCCCCACGGCGGCTTTGGAGCTGGACTCACGAGACTTCTGATGGTTCTTCTGAATCGCAAGAATGTTCGTGAAGTAACTTATCTATACCGTGGACCAAATCGTCTGACTCCGTAAGGAGCAGTTAACGAGCAGCAAGGATAACCTCCTTGCTGCTTTTTTTCTCTTGCAATTGCAGAATATACATCATTCTGTTACGATAAAAATTACATTTCATTGATTATTTTGTAAGGGTAATTTTTATTGAGGATTATGCAAAGACTTCATATCAACAAAATTAAAGAAACCATCGGCCAACAAGTTAAAATTGCTGGTTTTGTTCAAACGATACGAGATCAAGGGAGCATCAAGTTTCTTATGGTACGCGATATTACAGGAGTAATTCAGATCGTCGTTACTAAACACAAACCAGAAGCTTTGTCCGCGACAAAAACTCTTACTCACGAGTCGGTGGTTGAAATCATCGGTCTCGCCAAAGAAGAAAAACAAGCGCCTGGTGGTTTTGAAATTGAGGCAGAAAAGATAGCAATCCTCTCCCCCGCCGATCCAGAGTTACCAATACCAATTATCACAAAAGGACAGCAGGGAGAAACAGAACAATCAATCCGTCTCGATTGGCGATGGATTGATCTGCGTAAACCCCAAGGAGCGTTAACATTCAAGGTGTGGACGATGTTTGAAGCGGCCTTCCGCGAGTACTGGACGGAAAACGGATATATAGAGATACACTCTCCCAAACTTATTTCCACCGCGAGCGAATCCGGTGCTGAAGTTTTTGAAGTGAAGTACTTCGACCGCAAAGCATATCTCGCTCAGTCACCGCAGTTTTACAAGCAGATGGCAATGGCGGCCGGGTTCGAAAAAATTTTTGAGGTTGGTTCAGTATTTAGAGCAGAACAGTCATTTACTTCAAGGCACGCTACGGAGTTTACGGGTTATGATACCGAAATTTCTTATATCGAATCTCATGAAGATGTTATGCGAGAAGAAGAAAAAGTAATTCAATTTGCGATACAAAAAATAAAAGACTGCTTTAGCAATGAAATAAAACAAATCTTCGACAGAGAGGTTATTGTACCCTCCCTACCTTTTCCTCGTCTCTCGATGAAGGAAGTAAAAGAAACTTTATTGACATTGGGAGTCTCCGGAGAAAAAGACGGCGATCTCTCGTCGGAAGAAGAAAGGAAAATCGGAGAATATGCCAGAGAGAAATTTGGGCATGAATTTATTTTCGTTACTGAGTATCCCGCAAGTGTACGGCCGTTTTATCATATGCGTGATGAAAAAGATATTACACTCACAAAAAGTTTTGATCTTCTTTGGAACGGTTTGGAAGTAACCACCGGAGCACAGCGCGAACATCGGTATGATGTACTAGTAAAACAAGCTAAAGAAAAAGGTATGCGAATTGAATCACTCCAATTTTATCTCAATTTCTTCAAATATGGTTGTCCGCCTCACGGTGGTTTTGGAATGGGTCCGAACCGAATGATAATGAAATTACTCGATATAGATAATGTGCGTGATGCGATGTTTATCTACCGGGGAGTCAAACGATTAGAACCGTAGGCAAGATAAAAGAAATGTGATATAAGGTATCCAGACAAGGGGGCATGAATTCCCTTGCGCGCTCTTTAACAACTAATCACAGAAAGGAGATGGTAACATGACTTCTGAAAAGAAAGATGGCGATGTTGTCCTATCCTCGCTCGAGGAAACCTCCGGTCTTTTTCGGATGAGTGTGCAAAACCAATTCGATACCAGAAATATTGTACTCACCGAAAAAGGCATGCTTGATCAGCAGATAAGCTTGTCGAAAGCCCGTCGCACAGAATTGAGCTTCGCTAGGAGCAGTTACGACGATGTCTGCGCTTTCTTCCAGGAGGCGAGTAAGGATTATGACAGCGATCTTGTGAATCCTTACTGGGCATTTACCCACGAGATTCTTAAGTTCATCCTTATGAAGTTCATCACGGAGCATTTTCATGATGCACGCACTATACGCATGTTTGACGCAGGTGCGGGTACTGGAAACTGGTCTCGATTTGTGCTCAACCTCGGCATAGGTATGCGCGGTATTATGTTTGACATGAACGCGAACATGCTGAAGATTGCCAAACCAAAACTTGCCCAGGTGGACAACAGCGTGTACATTATCGAGGGAAACCTTGAAATCCCGAGTGACTTTCCCCACCAAAGAAGCAACCTCATGCTGTGTATGCATAACGTCATCGGGCTCGCAAGGAACACGGAAGTCGTTTTGCGTAATCTCTGTGACTATTTGGAAGATGATGGTCTTGCTTTCATCATGGCGATGAACAAATACCACGCCTTCAACTTTATACGGCAATTCAGAGATGAAGCAGAAATTCTGCGTGTTGTGCAGGACGAAACCGTCAAGTTTAAGAATGACATGCCGGAAATGTTCTGCTACACACCGGAAAAGTTAGAGAGGATTCTCCTCGGTGCCGGCTTCAACGAGGTAACAGTTTTGGGATTTCCCGTGACTGTTTACCCCTCGATGCAGGATACCAAGTTGTTGCGGAAAGACGCCTCAATCTTTCAACTCAAGAACCCGAAAGCTCGTTCGGAATTACTGGCTTTGGAAAAAAGACTATGTCTCTACCCGGAACTGGCATATCGCGGAGGTAGTAGCCTCATCGCGGTGTGTAAAAAGAATGTAACCGTACTTGATTAACAAGCATGGGGAGTTACGAGCGTCCTGCTACGAGCTTCCCATGTTTTTCTTTCTCAATAGGACATCGGGCACTTCCTTGCAATTTGGAGTCAATTTGCTTTAATGTTATTTATCATGCTCGATTGTATCTTTTGCAAAATAGTTAGAGGTGAAGCCCCGTGTCATAAAATTTGGGAGGACGAGAAGCACTTAGCCTTTTTGTCCATATTCCCTAATACTGAAGGTTTTTCTGTGGTCATTACTAGGGAACATTATCCTAGCTACGCCTTTGATTTACCGGAAGATGTTCTTACCAATTTAATTTTTGCCACCAAAAAAGTGGCCAATCTTCTCGACTCCAAATTACCCGATGTTGGTAGAACCGGGATGATCTTTGAAGGGTTTGGCGTTGACCATGTCCACGCCAAACTTTTTCCCATGCATGGTACCAATGATCCAGTTTGGAAACCCAGAAAATCCAATGTTGATAAATACTTTGAAGAATATGAGGGTTATATCTCTTCACACGACCACAAAAGAGCCAATGATGTAAAATTAGCTGAATTAGCTAAGAAAATTATCTAGAAGAATTAGTAGAGAGGTAAGAAAGTTTTTTGCGAGAAGGGCAAGTTAGCAAGTTACTTAAAGGCAATAAGTAGACTGAATCCGCCTAACAGGATCCAGTTTGAACCAGATCGTTGAGGAGTTAAAACAGTGGTATGAATTAAAGAGTTTAATCCTTCGACCAACTTTGCAAATAATTTAGACCCCCACCCCTGGAAGGAAAACGACTGGGGGTGGGGTGGAACGAGCTCTCTGTTGTTTGTATCTTTGTCCACAGTAGATTAAGGATAGTGGCGGTATTGTTTCGTCAAACACGCTATAATGGGCAAATGGAAAAAGTCACTTTGTATTCACCCTTTGGATGCTTGATATTTAGGAGATAGTTTGCTAAATTAGCAATATGGCTAAATTAGTGAACTGGCATCTTTTTGAGTCAAAAATGAAAGAAAAGAGGCTTCTGCTTTTCTCTGCTCTTGATGTGCGCAAGATGCTCCCTCTCTCTAAGATTGCCACGACCTTTTTGCTACACCGTTATGCCAAAAAGGGATTTATTACTCGCGTTAAGCGGGGTTTGTATGTCTTTCCAGACGCCTTACCCCCAGAGTTATTTATTGCTAACAAGTTGTACGAACCATCCTATGTCTCCCTAGAGTTTGCTCTCTCGTATCATCGAGTGATACCGGAAACAGTTTACGAAATTACTTCGGTTGGACCCAAAGCAACCCGCCGTTTTGAATCTTTGAATAAGACCTATTCTTACCGCCGTATTACTAAAAAGGCCTTTACCGGATACACGGCACAAAAGCAAAAGGGTTTTAGTTTTGTTATTGCTGATGCGGAAAAAGCTTTTGTGGATGCGCTTCATTATCGACTTCTTGATGGCCGGAAACCGATCAACCGTTTTGATAAAAGTAAAATTAATCCAACCAGAGCTCTTAAATACGCTGGGCTGTTCAGAAATCCGAAACTTATTGGCATTGTTAAAACAACCCTAAAATGATTACTGTTGAAAATATCGAAAGGCTGGCTAAGCAATACAAAATGAGCGTTTTCCCTAATATCGTTCGCGAGTATTTTCAGCATGTATTTTTGGAAAATTTGTATAAGCTACCTGAAGCAGAGAGACTGTTGTTTAAAGGTGGGACCGCTCTTCGAATTATATATGGGAGTCCTCGTTTTTCTGAAGATTTGGATTTTTCATTCTTTGGAGTTCGGCCACACGAAACAAAAGAAGCTGTTGAGGGTCTATTTATAAAGGTACTGGCCTCGATTGAGCAACTTGGTGTCCAAGTTGAGCTCGGTGACAAATCAAACTCTACAAGGAAAGGAGAGGGGTACTTTGGGGTAGCAACATTTCGGATGTTTGATTATCAGCCTATTGGTGTCGAGATCAACATTTCTGGTCGCAATGGCCGTGATATCCGTGGAGAGGTTGATAGTGTCTCTAATGATTTTGTTACTACTTATACGGTTATTCATCTGCCCCAGCAAGATTTGGTTGAAGAAAAAATTTTCGGGGCATTACGAGAACGTAAGAAACCACGCGATTATTACGATCTATATTTTATGATGCGACGAGGTATGCTTTCTCCAGAGCAAAAGAAGAAACTTGCAGAAGTAAAAGAAGAAATTATTTCTGAAACTAGTCGAATAAATTTTCAAACAGAATTAGGAGCATTTCTGCCAATCGACCAGCAAAGTATTATTCGTGATTTTCCAAAAACACTTTCAGGAGAGATGAACCGTCAACTAGCCTTGCCAGAATAGACAAGAAGAGAGTTTATTATCCCCCGTATGTCAAAGCGCTATCTTACTAAAGATACTGAAAGTATTACTTCCTAAAAGAAATTAGCAGATAATGAAATTATTGCACCTAAAACGGCAACAATCGCAGACCCAAACGCGATATTTCGATTATCTTTTTGCAATAATTGATCAATTACATCTCTACGATTAATTACAAAATCAGTATCAAACTTCCTGCCTTTAGTAAGAATAAGAGTTTCTTCCATAAAACCTCGTAAATGGTATCTATGTGCTTGTTCTATAAGTTGTTTATCGGACATTTTCCAATAATTTTTAAACATACTTCCATTAGTTAAAGAGAGAAACATCTACCTAAAAGATTGTCGCATTGGAAGTAGGTTGTTTGACCAGAAGAATCCCGAATAAAACCTCTGCCTCCACCTGTCCATTGAACATTCCATTTTAGCGGAGGAACTGAAACTGGTAACGGAGAAGTTAAGGATGGTAAGGGAAGTATGGTTTTTGAGAGAGAAGATTTCAAACTACTTATTTCTGAACGTAATTGTGAAAGCTCAAGATTATTTTCCCTCGCTTGATTAGCACTAAACATTTGATTTTGCATGTTAATTAACTGTTGGCGCTGTTCTAGCAGGGTGTTTAGTAACTGTGTTGAAGCAATGGTATTATTATCAGGGAACAAACCTGGTATTTGAATCATCCTCATTCCAGCTATCAAACCATCCAACATTTTTATTTTTTTAGATATACATTCATCTCCTAGCAATCGCTCGTAACCTTCCTGTGAGGATATTTCGCCCATAATCTCATAGTGATCTGTTCCACCAAGAAGTTTATGCAAACGTTCGAGCTCGTTATCTGAATCTTGAAAAGCTTTTCTGCAGTTGCTTTCTAATTTTTCGAGATTATTGTTAATTGTTTCAATGCCAGCCATCGCTTTGTTGGCTTGATCCCTAATAGTTTGGGACACATTAGTTTGAAAAAGCTCCGCTTCACTATTTTTTCTTACCCATTGGGCATTTTCTTTTTTGTAATATCTGACCTCTGCTAATGATGGGTTAGTGATTGATACCGTTGTCCAGCTCTTAAAATCAGCCTCAGTAAGATATTTTATTTCCAATTCTGCCCAAGAATAACTAGCGGGGGTACTTTTGGGGGAAGTTGAAGCGGTGGTTTGAGTTTTTAGTAACAGAGCAAGCTGATTCATTAAATCAGCTACCTTGATTTTCAATTCGGCGATCAGGGCGGTTTTTGCTTCTGCCGTTAGATTAGTTTGTGGGACTTGGGCATAAACAGGAGGCAGTAAAAAGGCGAATAAAGACAAAATAATTATTATTTTTTTCATAATTTTCGGTTAGTTTTTACTCATTACCTGACTTTTTGCCATGCCAACAATTACTCGTTGGTTTAGGCTACTTCTTATTTAGTTGTACTTTTAATAATACACTTAATTCGATGACAATCCAATCGGTAGGAATCTCGACCTACCGTCGCGGGTGATTTTCCCGTTCGCAAGTTCGTATGGAAAATCCTTTCGATTACTACACGCGAGTGAAGTAGTTCACTCGCTCGTCCTGATAAGCAAAGCTTATCCGCCCGGCAGGAATCGAACCTGCGACCGTCTGCTTAAAAGGCAGCTGCTCTACCGACTGAGCTACGGGCGGTTATTTATTTTACTTTTCAAAAATTCTCGTCCGCGAAAACTTTTCAACTTTTTTTCTCTGATGATCGCTTCTGCTCTGGTTGAAAAACTTTCTTGATATACCAAAACCCAGTGCCCCTGATTTCTACTGGCGAAAGATGTCGCCTTGTTGGGTAATTGATGATTGTGCCTCGCTAAACGATTCTGCAAATCAGCACTATGGCCTATGTAAATCTTGCCACTAGACTCGTTCTTTATAGCATAAACATAAAATTTCATATACCGTCTGCTTAAAAGTCCGCCGGCCGGCGGATCACCGACTGAGCTACGGGCGGAATCAAGCAAAACAATAAACGAAAAATGACAAACTGTCTATGAAATTACAATTCCAAGATCAGCCGTTCGAGGGCGAAGTCGAAATCGGTGAGACCGCGGCGGGCGTCGTGGTAGAGGTGAATTAGGCGTGAGGAAAGACGGGCTAACTCGCCTGATTTATATTTCTTTACCTGTCCGCGCGCTTGGGCAAGCGGGTAGGGTTTCAAAGGAAGGACATCGCCTACTTTGGCTGTCTCCACCATCAGCAAAGTTTTTATCTTCCAAGCGAATTTCCAAAACGCTTCTTCGGCCGGGATCTCGTCACGCCGCGCGTCGTGATAAAGCAACCAAGCTCGTTTGCGATCGCGATTGCCAAAAGCGTCGGCCACGGCAAAAAGTTTCGCCGTGGCCGGATCCATTTGTTTATTGGTAACGGGCAATTTAAATTCTTTCGCTTCCCCGCCGGCTTTAGCAATCGCTTTGGCTAAAACGGCGCCGGTTTTGCCTTCGAAAAAAATAAACTGATTTGGACTGGAAATCAGGGTCGGCAAATTATCGGCGACAAAATTATTTAAATCCGAACCGCCAAAAACTTGATCGAGAAAAACGATCGTGGCACCACCGAGCAGAGGTTGAGAATAAAACACTTCTTGCAACTGCTCGAGTAAGATATTTTCACCGGCGAGTTCGATAAAAAGAGCTTCGGGCGACGAGGTTCGGGCGCTCGCCACCGCCACGCGCGCCGCTCGGCGCGCTTCAATCTCATTGTCACCCCAAAAATAATTAAGCATGTTTAATTTATTTCAACTCAATTCCCACTGGACAATGATCGGAACCAAAGACATCAGACAGAATAAACGCCCGCTTCAAACACGGCAAGAGATCGTCACTCACAAAGAAATAATCTATCCGCCAACCAACGTTCCGATCGCGGGCGTGCGACTTCTGGTCCCACCACGTATATTGATCAGCTTCTTTATGAAAATGGCGGAAACTATCAATGAAACCGGCTGTTTCAAACTCGTTAAGCCAAGCGCGCTCTTCGGGTAAGAAACCGGAAATCTTTTCGTTCTCATGCGGTCGGGCTAAATCGATTTCGTGATGAGCAGTATTCACATCACCGCAAAAAATAACGGACCGGCCCTTCGCCCGCAAACTTTTTACATGCGCTAGAAACTGGCGATAAAAAATAAGTTTGAATTCCAAACGGGCTGACGAAGATTTGCCATTCGGAAAGTAAACGTTCAAGAAAATGAAATCGCCGAAATCGAGTTCGAGCATCCGTCCTTCGCGAGAGAGAAGCGTGTCACCAAAATCAGTGCGCACGGCCCGTGGCTCTTCTTTAGTAAAAACAGCCACCCCGCTGTAACCTTTCTTCTCCGTCGCACCGTGCCAATAAGATTGATAACCGGCGGGTTGACAAAGTCCGACATTCAAAACAGTTTGATCGGAAACTTTTGTTTCTTGTAAGCCAACGACATCGTACTGACTTTTGGCCAACCAATCAATGAAGCCCTTGCGCTCGGCCGAGCGAACGCCGTTCACATTCCACGAAACAAAAGTTTTTGACATGAAAATCCGAAGGCCTAACTACTACCAATTAATTAGCTGGCGGTTTCGGTTTAATCTTTTTTTCAATTAACCAAAGCACGGTAAAAACGAGAAGGGTGAGGAGGGCGGCAAAAATTGCCAAGAGGTAAAAACCAAAACCGGCCATCATCCCGATACCGGCCGCCACCCAGAGACCGGCCGCCGTGGTGAGACCGCTCACGCGCGATTCGCGGAAGACAATTAACCCAGCCCCGAGAAAACCGATACCGAGCACTACCTGTGAAGCCACTCGCAATGGATCAACCACCGCTGGACCACCAGATTGAGCCACCACTAATTCCGAAACGGAAATGAAGAGCGCCGAACCAAGCGAAACGAGAGCATAAGTCCGAAGACCAGCGACCTTACCAGCAATGGTCCGCTCAACACCGAGAAGGCCACCAAGTATAGCAGCAACCGTCAACCGAATGAAAAAATCAATCATCATCATTATCTTTTGATGATACGCCCTTTAAGAGAAGAGGGCAAACTGCCCGCCGTGGGGTAAACCAACATTTTTAGGTTTGAGATTAAGTGCCTCATTGGCCACCTGCCGATAAGCGCAATAGTCACAATCCGGCGAAGCCGTTGGTGGCGTCGGAGAGATCAGAACCCGCTTTATTTCATCCAGTGTGTTCGGAATCCAACGCGGATCACCTTCACATGGCAAAATACTGACCACGAACTCGAGCTTGCCGTCGAAGACGGCCACGTCCTTCCGCCCATTCACATAAACGAAGTAGCCGATTGGCGAAACCTTGAAATTATTTTTGCTAAATAACCACTGATAAACTTCCATCTGCCGTTTGTACTGCGCCCCGAGATCGCCATCGAGCGTCGGCGCACTGGCTTTGGCGGTCGCTTTATAATCAACGATGATTAATTCTTGTTGCGGATTAATCCAAACATCATCCACCACACCATAAACATCGAAATTAGTTTCGGACTGTAAATAATGGATCCCACCGCGACCGAAATCGAGCTCCCGCCAAATGTTCATCTTCTCGTGTTGGAAGGGCACCGCCTCGAGACCATATTGCTTCATCATTGGGTGGGCTTCTTGCTTGGCGCGATGAATATCAAACTCTTTTTTGAGCAAAGCATCGACGGCCAAATTGAGCGTGAGCGGATAAGTGTCCGGACGCTTCACGCCCAAATGCTGATCGAGATAGAAACACAGCGGACATTTCGCAAACATGTCGATCTTAGTTCGACTAATTCGAAACGCCGCCTCCGATTTCGGATCAAACATTTTTCCCTTTTTATACTGGCTCATGTAAGGCATTGTAGCATAAGAAGCCACAACCTTTTCCTTTAACTTGTTAGTATTTCCATGACTCAATAATCCAAGATAGGACTGAACAACTTCTGGTTTGACGAGAGTATTTTGTAATTTTCGAGTTAAAGGAAAATTTTAGTTGCTGATTTTGATATATACTGGCTCTGTTACA
>CAYIEL010000004.1:0-28464 GCA_964362425.1 uncultured Candidatus Saccharibacteria bacterium
GGCTTGAGGATACCCACGCGCTGTGTTCCCCTTAGGTACTTGCGCGACTTCCTGGAATTGGGTTTTTTACTCCAGTAAGCATCGAATCATCCATTTTTTGTCTCTGCAACTTAGACGGTCCCAAGTCGATGCTCGCTCTTTTCCGTCTTTGATCGCAGAGGTTGAATCATCTGGTGGCGGATGACTCAACATTTAGCTCGTTTGCCACCAAATTCCCTTGCTTGCTTCCGTCTATAATCTGATTAATTATATAGGGAAGGAGGAGGGACCAATCGGACTCCATTCGGACTCCATTTCCAAGCTTGCACCTCGTGAGCTGGGAAACTTTTTTTGGAGTCCTAAAACTTTTCAACTCTGCTCACCAGTATACACGAAACCAAAATCCTGTCAAGCGTTTTTTCAGGATTGTTGGAGGAGTGAGTTAAAATATGGCTTAAAATAAGGATTTTACACAAACTCGAAGTCAATCAGGCGGGCGGGGAGGTCGGTTTTAATTACTTTGACGCGGACAGGGTCGCCGAGGCGATATTTCTTACCGGTATTCTTGCCGACCATCGCATAATTCTTCTCGTCGAAAATATAGAAATCGTCTTTGAGCACCGCGAGACGCACCATCCCTTCGGCCAGCGTTTCCTTTTCTTGAATAAATATTCCCCACTTGGCCAGTCCGGAAATAATTCCATTTAAGACTTGGCCGATCTTCGTACCCATCAATTCGATTTGCTTGTAACGGATCGAGTCGCGCTCGGCGTCTTGAGCTTCCACTTCGCGCATCGAGGCATGCGCGGCCAGTCGCCGATATTCGGCGAGCATCTCTGGCGTTGGTTTTTCCCCGCGTCGGTAGAGATCAAGCAAACGATGCACCATTAAATCCGGGTAACGCCGAATTGGCGAAGTGAAATGTGTGTAGTGGGCGAAGGCCAGACCGTAGTGGCCGATATTTTTCGTATCATAAATCGCTTTTGACATTGCCCGCATCGTCGCGGTACGCACCATACCTTCCTCGGGTGTGCCGGCGACGGATTGTAAGAAAGTGTTGATTGCTTGACCGGTGACGCCCTCTTTCGTCATTGGCAAACGATAACCCAGTGGTCGGACGAAGGTCGCAAGGGTCTCGAGACGATCGCGGTCAGGCAAATCATGGATGCGATAAATGAAGCGCCCGGGTTCATCTTTTACCAAATCTGAAACATATTCGGCGACGCGACGATTAGCCAGTAACATAAAATCTTCTATCAAGAGATGAATATCAGTGCGGACTTTTTTGAACACACGAAGCGGCCGGCCGGCCGGATCAAGTTCAAACTTAATTTCCTCATTTTCGAAAGTGATCGCGCCGTCGGCAATCTTCTTCGCACGCAGGGCATAGGCGAGCTTATTGAGTGTGAGAAGCGCCGGCGCAAATGGCCCCTCTTTGCTATCAAGTACCGCTTGACCTTCTTCATAAGTGAAGCGCTTAGCTGAACGAATAATTGTTTTATCAAAATCAGTTTTGAGAACTTCACCGGCGGGGGACATCGTGACGATGACGGAGAAAGTGAGTTTATCCTCATTTGGCTTGAGACTGCAGAGATCGTTGGAAAGAATTTCGGGGAGCATCGGGACGGTCCGATCGACGAGATAGATCGAAGTGGCGCGTTTGGCCACTTCCGTATTAAGCGTCGTGCCCGGTCGGACGTAGTGCGAGACATCAGCAATGTGAATACCCACTTCATAATTCCCGTCCGGTAAAGTTTGGAAAGAGAGGGCATCGTCGAAATCTTTCGCGTCAATCGGATCAACGGTGAAGGTCATAATTTTGCGGAAGTCGCGGCGACGCTTGGCTTCCTCCGGCAGAGTTTTGGTCTCGGCTTCTTTCAACGCTCGGGCCTCGTCCTCCACCACTTTGGGAAAAACTGACTTGAAGCCGCGATCATAGACGATGGCGAGCATTTCGGTTTCGTGACTGCCGGGCTTGCCGATCACTTCGGTCACTTCTCCGAGCGGATCTTTTTTCGGATCGTCCCATTTGATAATTTGCGCAAGTACTTTGTCGCCTGCACTAGCATTTTTCAATTTATCTGCACCGATCAGAATATCTTTATAAACGCGTTTGTCGTCGGGGACAAGATAGAAGAGATTGTTTTGGTTCTCAAGTGTACCGACAAACTCAAGTTTTTTCCGTTCGAGAATCTCGACGACCTCGCCGGTTTGGTTAATCTCGAAACCGTTGCGCGGCGAAACCGCTTCGGGGTGAATGAGCACGCGAACGCGATCGCCGTGGAGAGCGGTTTTGAGATCAGCGGAATCAATCTCGATGGACGGGGCCTTGGGATCAAGACTGACGTAACCAATCCCTTTGGCCGAAATCCGAATCATTCCCTCAATATGTTCTGGTTTCATGTTTAGTTACAATAACATTCTTTTGTCCGTTGCTCAATCAATTTGCCTTTTGCGGGTGAGTGTGATAAGTTTTAGATAATGCTAAGCCAATTCATTTCTAAACAATTAAAGAAAGCCAATTATAAAATTTTGCCTGATGGCGAGTATTTTGCTTCCATTCCAGGGCTCCGCGGAGTATGGGCCAGCACTAATAATTTGGAAAGTTGTCGGACCGAATTGCAGTTTGTCTTAGAGGGCTGGCTTCTCTTTCAATTACGTAATCATGTGATGATACCGGGGTTACGAGTCCCGGTAGTCTTGCGTCCAAGCCTGCATCCAAAGTTTAACCGATATGCCTCGAAGCATCTCGTGGCCTAATTTAGTTAAGAAGTTGCGTTTGTTTGGATTCTTAGGCCCACACTCTGGTGGGAAGCATTTGTTTATGACCAAGGGTGATTTCGTTTTGCATATACCTAATCCGCATCGTAATGATATTTCACAGCATTTGTTATCTGAAATTTTACGCCAAGCGGGGATCTCAAGCAGGGATTGGAATGAGAAATAAAAATCTAGCTGGTTTGCCTTTTGCGGGTGGGCGTGATAGCATCTAACCCATGTTACGAATCAGATTACAGCGAGTGGGACGCAAGCACGAGACGGCCTTCCGGGTTGTCGTGGTGGATAGCCGTCGCGGGCCGAAGAGTGGCCGGGCCGTGGAAGTGCTCGGTTCTTATGATCCCCGTCGCGGGAAGCCGATTCTCAAGGCCGACAAGATTAAGCACTGGATCTCTCTCGGGGCGCAAGTTTCTGGCACAGCGCATAATTTACTCGTTGATGCTAAAGTTCTCACTGGCGCTAAAGTTAACGTTTTGCCAAAACGTAAACCTAAAGCAAAAGTAGAAGCTCCGGCCGAAGTCGCGAAACCAGTTGTTGAAACAGAAGTTGTTACTCCGACCGAAACTCCAACTGAAGCACCCGCCCCTTCTCTTTAATTTCTCTTTTTGATATTATTAAGACTGCAGTCTGGTCGAACCACTGCACCTTTAACAGATAGATTTTTAAGACTTTTATGGCTGAAAATTACATGGACCAGGATTTCCTCGCTTATGTCGTGAAGGCGTTAGTTGATCATCCGGAAGATGTTAAATTGAGTCGCAAGGTTGATGAGATGGGCGTTCTGCTTCTACTTGATGTCCATTCCGAAGATATGGGTAAGATCATTGGCCGGCAGGGGAATACCGCCAAAGCGATTCGTACACTTCTTCGCGTCGTTGGTATGAAGAATAACGCTCGAGTCAATTTGAAAATCAATGAGCCCGAAGGTTCAACTCGCCCGGCGGTGAAAAGCGCTTCGGATTCAGTTGATGAGGTGATGAACGATCTTAAAGATTAGTCTTAGCTTTTGTTTCTCGATTGAATTTCCATATTATCACTCTGTTTCCGAAACTCGTTGAGCCATATCTCACCGAGTCAATTGTTGCCCGTGCCTGTCGCACGGGCAAGATTCGTGTCTCGGTTCATGATTTGAAGAAATACGGTGGCACTCGTTATCGCATCGACGACCGGCCGTACGGTGGTGGTCCGGGGATGGTGATTCGGGCCGAACCGGTGCTTCGGGCCGTGGCGATGGCAAAGAGGCGCGCGCCCAAAGCCAGAGTTGTGGTTCTATCGCCCGGTGGCAAAGAATTTACTAATAAAATTGCCGAACGTTGGGCGAAGCAAGGGGCGTCGCTTATTCTAATTGCCGGACGTTATGAAGGGATCGATGCACGGGTGAAAAAGATTTTAAAAGCGGAAGAAATTTCAATTGGCAATTACACCGTGACTGGCGGGGAATTGCCGGCGCTGATTATTCTCGACGCGGTGACCCGTCGTTTGCCGGGCGTACTTGGTGACGATCAATCGATCGAAGAGCGACGTGTGGCGAGCCACGAAGTTTATACTCGACCGGAAGTTATCACGGTTAAAAAGCGCAATTATCGCGTACCCAAAGTCCTCCTCTCTGGTCACCACAAAAAAATTGACACATATCGCGCCCGCTAAAATAACGAGCATTGGCGGGAAGCGTTACTTCCCAGTAAAAAAATTACACCACTTTGTATTTTACCAAGGAAAGCCCTTGGAGTGGCTGTTGGGGGGGGTTCTCTCGAATTGATTTTTGCGTTAAACTTAATTGACATGGCAACCCCAGAATTAATTGAGGGCGTGAAAAAATCGCTGGAGTCGGGTAAAACCACTGCCCAAGTGGAAAAAGAGATGTTGTCAAACGGTTGGTCTAAAGAAGATGTTAGAAACGTGTTTTTATCGCTTGGTTTGCCTTACAATCCTAGAAAAATCAGTTTGATAAAAAAGGTCGGAGTAATTTTACTAAGTATTTTTTTGATCGCAATTCTCTATTTCTTTTTCTTTTTAAAAACACCCGCTATTAACCAAGTGTACAGAGATTCAGAGTACGGGTTCTCGATGATGTATCCAAGTGGGTATAAACCAAAAGATATTGCTGGAAACAAGGAAATTATTAATAAGGCCGGCGAAACTCTCGGTTGGAATAAATTAATGAAAGGGGTAGGTTTTACGCCGTCATCTGGGGCAAAAACTAATTTTTTAGTCGCAGTTTCTGTAGAAAAACCCGCAGAAACCCAAGATTATCCTAGTCTCCAATCTGCCATGGAAAAATTTTCTTCCAGTCTTCCCCAATATCAAAGCTTGGAATTGATAGAAACAAAGATAGATAATTTCCCCGCTATACAAAATTATTATTCCTATCGAGAAGATCTTGGTGGAGGGGTAAAGGTAGACTTTTTTGTGAAGGCATTGATGGTATATAAGGGTGATTATCTTTACATCTTTGACGTGTCTTGGACAACTAACTACCGTCACGGAGAAAAAATGGCGGATATAATATTGGATAGCATTAGTTTATAATTTTATGCGCGAAGCGGTTAATCCAGTAGCGAAAATAACGATTGTTGTCGCGACGATTTATGCTTTTATTTCTGAACTTTATTGGTTAATCCAAGCCACCCCAGGTCTTATGGGAGTGGACGGTCTTAGCAATTTCACGCCTTTTCTTTTTCGAGGGTTATTATTTGTGACTTTAGTCTGGTCTTTGGTCGGTCGGGCGGCTGAACATTTTGAGTTTTATGCTTATTCTGGTTTAGTTGCTGACGATATAAAGTTTCATTTTCCGCGGCAAGCTCTCGTTTTTATTTTGTCAATAATTTTTATTATTAAAATTCTAAGCGCTGTTTTTGGTTGATAGTATCCGCGGGAAGCGTTGCTTCCCGCTGTTAATTATCGCGTGCCCAAAGTCCTCCTCTCTGGTCATCATAAAAAAATTGACATCTATCGCGCCCGCTGATAAATTAAACATATGTTTAGAAGTTTTATCTTCAATTCCAGTCAAATTTTACGACAGCTGGGGTTTAGCTTTAATGAAAAGAAAAATCCTAATGTTGTGCACATGCTCGAAGAGATTGCCCGAATGAACGACGGAATTCAATTTAAAATTGACCATTACCCCGACGGAAGTTGGGTGGCCGAATCAACCAATGTTGATGGAATTATTACCGGCAGTAAAGATGTAAAAGAAACGAGCTTGGTCATTAAAGATGCGATTTTCACTTACTATCAAATACCAGCTTACCTATGCAACGATAATTTTATAAAACACTAAATTATGAAAACCCAACAAGGAGTTATTAGCGTGGCGGTTTTAATAGCGATAGTGCTTGGTCTAATTGTCGTCGGAGGCGGCGCATACTTTGTCACGCAAAAGAATTCACCTTCGCCAACTCTCCCTGAAAATACTTTGGATACGCTTTCCACAACTGCACCGCAAACAACTGGAACGACGGCAAATCCTGCGCCGACACAGACAAGCCAAAATGTGAGTTCTGTGGCCCCACAAAACGGTTGGAAAACTGTAGCGGCGTCCGCGACGTCAGGTTTGGTCATTGAGTATCCGACTTATTTAAAAATTATTTCAAACGAAAGTACACCTATCGTGCATATTAAATTTGGGGGGAGTGACGATAACTCGGTGGGCATCTTTGTTTCTGCTGCAAATATTATTCCCGCAAACCAAAATTTACAGAGCTGGTTGGAGAGTTATGATTATTTCAAGCATCAATATCGTTCTCAAAAATATGAATCTTACAAACGTAAAGACGGTGTTGAAGTGCTCGCAAGTTTTGGTAATACACAATCATATGATGACGCTTTCATCCGTGTAGGAACAATTGTTCTGTACATAAAAAATGGGGTCAATGAATACACAAAAGCAAAAGAGAGAGATTTCCGTGAGATAATCGAGCGCGCTAAACTGCCGCACGGTACCAAAGTTGGCCCTATTGAAAACGGCGGATTCAGTTGCATTACCGACTCCGATGAATTGGTGACTTTGTACTGGGGGACTCAATATCGCAAAACAAATCTGACTGCTCCTTTTATTTACGCACCTGGTTCGTATTGTGAATCGTCGGACGGAACAAAGTTGGTAACAATGGGATACTTTGACAATGGGCAAGTGCCAAATAAGGCAACGCAGGTAATCGTGCTATTTGGTAAAGATGAAAAGATTGTTCGCACATATAAAGATAATTTCTGTCATACTGTCGGCGATTTTGGTTCGCCACTTATCATGTCAGTTGAACAGGGAAAATTGAATATGTTTTGCCTTAGCAGTGATGGAGGGTATACAGCGTTCAATGTCTACCAAGCCTCGCTAGAAACGCTTGTTCCGATGGAAGCCCGACCAAACACGGCAGTTTATAACTCTGTCAAAACTGCCGTCGAAAAACTCTTCAACATTGATTTTTCAAAACGTAATCTATTCTAAATTTGGTTACGTCTCGAAGAATCCGCCATTTGGGAAGCCCTAAAATAACCAGCATTCTCGGGAGGTGTCACCTCCCAGCAATACACCCCCAACAATAAAAGGTGTAAGGTGTTGATATGTTTTTAATCCTGTGCTAGTTTCTGAATAGAAATTGGACGTTGTGTCCGATGTTAGTTTGGGCCACAAGGTGGCCAAGAACTTTGCAATTTGGAGGATAAACCATGAACGAAAGAGCTCAAAGTCTAAGACTACATGAGGAAGCGGATGCCTTGTCTTTGTTTGGAATGTTGTTATCGAGCGGGATTCGTATTTCCGAGGCTCTTTGTTTGGTTGGAAGAGATACTTCTTCCAAACGATTCAGGGAAGCTTTTCAGAAAATTCATGCTCGTTTAATCGGCACGACGCCCCTTCGAGAAGCAATGGAGAAATGTGAGGGTTGTTTCTCGTTCTTCGTTCCCACTATGGTTAAAGTGGGATTAGATACCGGAGAATTGGGTAAAGTTTTAGAGTGGCTTAGCACTTTCATCGTTGAAATGGCCAATCGAGCTAAAGACGATTTCGACCCCGCTTCGCTCTCTGTATCAGAGAAAACTGCAGTAATAGTTGATTATAAAATACTGCAAGTATATTTTGGATCGCACGTGGGGTTTCTACGCAGTCTTAAAAGTCTCGCGTCACTCTGTGAGTCTAAAAACGGTCAAGCGTGGGAGGCCGTTGTGAGTCAGGTCGTAGATACTCACCGTCTTTCTGAAGCAATGGCAAATCATCCGAATAGTTTTCCTCCATACGTTGTGGCGATGGTCGCTACCGCAGAGATTCAGGGAGGATTTGATCTCGTTTTTTCTAAGATTGCCGATTTTGAGGAACGGAGATTATTCACTACCTGAAGTTTGTAATTTGGGTAGGTTATTTTTTCCCACTAGCAGCGCGCTGGTGGGATTTTTTATTCTAGCTCGTCTATTTATGGTTATCCACACCTTGTAGTTGACAGGGTTGACAAGATTTTGAGGGGGTGTAGGATATTGTCATCATTGTGAGATTGTGTTGCGGTTGGCAATGTTAGTCATTTTGAGCTTGTAAAACCTACGGCCGGGTTTTGTTTTTTGTTTTTATATTATTACTTAACCAACCGCTATATTTCTCATGCGTGCCATCCACGAATTCCCCAAGAAGTATTTCTCTAGTTACCGACCCCCGCTTAACTTTTGGACGCCGCTAACTTTTGGACGCCGCGCGTCCAAACCGCTAATCAATCAGTGAAGTAGCTAGTTCTTTGTCCAACCCTTTCCTTTCGAGAATTTCTGGCAGGGTTTTTTCAGCAAACTCCGCGTATTCTTTTTGATTCTTAAATTGATCTAAAATAATATTTTGTCGACAGAAATTTATGTCATTCTGACAGCGATATTCTTCCCAGCTCGACCAAACTTTTTTGATTTTGGACGCCGCGCGTCCAAAATCTGGGTGCAGGCGGTCATTGAGATTAACATAGACGCTTAAATGTAAAAGATATTCATTAGAATCAACATGAATAGATTGGAATCTGTTTTGGAATAGTGCTCCACTCCGTTTGTATTTGTGGTTAAAATATTTTGAATAGCCGGTGCCTAAACGATGCATAAACTTTTCTATCCCGTCTTCTATTTTCTGTTCAAGTATAAAGTGATAATGGTTTGGGTTTAAACAATAAGCGATAAAGTCCACCAGTTTTGCTTCTTTGGCCTTGTTGGACGCATGGCGTCCAACAAGGCCGGTTTTGTCGGCAATAGTTTTTTCGTAAATACTGCCAATTGGTTCCACGACATTGAATTCCGTCATGCTTTGTAAAAAGCGCCGATGATCGTCATCGTCCAAAAAAATCACCCTCTTATCTACTCCGCGATTGTAAATATGATAACATTCGCCATCATCAAATTTGGTTTTTCTCGGCGCCATGAGATGATTCTAACAGTTTGGACGCGCGGCGTCCAAAGAGCGGCGTCCAACAATCAGTTGAAGAGCGGCGCGTGGCCAGTCATGAAGTCTATACCCGCCCGGAAATTATCACAGTCAAAGGCCGGCACTTCCGCGTCCCCAAAATCCTCCTCTCTGGTCACCACGCGAAGATTGACAATTTTCGTTCTCGCTAAAACGAACATTCTCGGGAGGAATTTCCTCCCAGTTTTAATCAAAGTATCTCTTATTTTGTTTCGAAATGATTTTTTAAATTACATAAAAAAATGTAAACTTTCTCAGTGTTTTCCTCAAAAAATTTGTTTTCGATACTGATTCTTAGAACTCCTTTAGGATATCCAGTGGCAATTGAAAAATCAGCAAAATAAACGGTAACTACTTTTTTGGTTACCTGCTCATCAATACTTGGTAATTTATCTATGATACTCTTATCAATAAATTCCGTGTAAAAACTTTTAGGATCGCCGATTTTAAATTCCGGATATCCTGGGTTAGCCATAAAAATATCAACGGTGTATAAGTTACCTTTTCCGAACTGGTTCTCTGTGGATTTTATTGCGGAATAACCTAACAATGAAGACAATCCTACCCCCAACTTTTTTTCACGCGGAGCAGCGATAGTTTCTATTGTTCCAAGGGTAGTCATCCCCTTATTCCCGATAATATAGGTAACTTTTGTTATTACCGCCGAAAAATCTTTAAAAGAAAATTTCCAGGGGGATAAAGGATGGGGGTATATTTTTTTTATCTCTAAAATATGATTTGATAATTTTTTAGTTATCAAAACTTTTACTTTGTCATTTTGCTTTTGTATATATAATTCTATAAGAAATATCATAATACCGCCAATAGACATATTAAGGAATAAAGATGTCCATGTAGATGAAGGGTCAAGTGGATTGCTAATGCTAATAAAAATCAAAGTAATGATTAAAATTGCTGGCACAAGAAGATAAGTTCTCCAAGTTAATTTTTTGTTCAGAACTAAAAATAAGTTGTAGGAAAAGGAGGCTAATAAATAAAAACAGAATGCAATTATTAATGGATTAATAATAAAACCAAAAAAGACTTTAATTGTAAAAAACAAAATAATCCCAAACAAAATACTAGTAAGTAAAGTGTTGATGGGTTTGTTAAAAACTTTATTTATCATTTATCAAGTTTACCTTATTTTTCTAACAGATAGCAATACCTTTAAGTTATCCACAGGTTATAGTTGACAGGGTTGACAAGATTTTGAGGGGGTGTAGGATATTGTCATCATTGTGAGATTGTGTTGCGGTTGGCAATGTTAGTCATTTTGAGCTTGTAAAACCTACGGCCGGGTTTTGTTTTTTGTTTTTATATTATTATCTAACCAACCGTTATATTTCTCATGCGCGCTATCCACGAATTGCCCAAGAAGTATTTCTCTAATTATCGTCCGCCGCTCCTCGAGTTACCCGATTTAATTAAAGTTCAAAAAGCTTCCTATCAGTGGATTACCACTGACGGCTTGAAGGAGCTTTTTTGTGAGTTCTCACCGATCCGCGATTATTCCGAAAAGAAATTTGATCTTGAGTTCGTCAGTTTCGATCTCGATAAGCCCAAGTTCGATGAATATTACGCGGCCCAGAACCAACTCTCTTACGAGGCGCCACTACGTGTTCGAGTCAAGCTCACCAATAAAATTCTCAAACAAGAAAAAGAGCAGGAAATTTTCTTAGCCGATTTTCCATTAATGACCGAGCATGGCACTTTCGTTATTAATGGCAATGAACGAGTTGTGGTTCCTCAATTGGCGCGGAGCTTCGGTGTCTTTTTCACCGAGAACGAATTGCGCAATCGAAAATTTTTCGGGGCAAAAATTATTCCCGCCGGTGGCGCCTGGATCGAATTTGAGACCGAGAGTGACGAATGCATCTATGTCCGCATCGACCGTAAGCGCAAATTTCCCTTCACTTATTTGCTTAAGATTTTTGCTGATTTAGCCGGCAAAACTCTCACCAATGATGATATTAAGGCCTTGTTTGCCAAAAATCCTGAAGTTTTACCATATGTCACGCGAACGCTTGCCCGCGATACCACCGCTTCAGCCGATGAAGCCTTCCTTGAAGTTTATCGCCGTCTTCGCGATAGTGACCTTGCTTCGGTTGCTTCGGCCCGAGAATTTCTCACCGCCCTTTTCAGCCGTGAGAAGTATGACCTCTCGGTTGTTGGCCGATCACGACTCAATAATCGCTTTCACCTCGGCACGGCGGTCGAGAAAGGAGAGTTTCGGACTGTCGCCCTTGAAGACATTGTGGTCATTATCAATCACATTGTGACGCTCAATCATACAAAAGATGCGGTGGGTGATGATATTGATCACCTTGGGCTTCGCCGGGTGCGCTGTGTCGGCGAGATGCTCCAACAGAAACTTCGCATCGGAATGATTCAAATGCGGCGGAACATCCAGGATCGGATGTCGACGATTGATTCGAACGCTCTTCTGCCAATCCAATTTGTCAGTCCGCGACCGCTTCAGGCTCGACTCAAAGAGTTTTTTACCACGAACCAGTTATCGCAGTTCATGAACCAGAAGAATATTTTAAGCGAGATTGAGCACTTGCGAAGATTGTCAGCCCTTGGCCCCGGTGGGTTGACCCGCAAACGTTCCGGTTTGGAAGTGCGCGATGTCCACACTTCGCACTACGGACGAATCTGCCCAATTCACACCCCCGAAGGTCCGAACATCGGCTTGATTCTCAACCTCTCCACTTATTCTAAAGTGACAGATTTTGGTATTCTTGAGACCCCCTACCGTCGTGTGAAAAAAGGCCGAATTACTGATGAGGTTGTTTATTTAAATGCCTTAGAAGAAGAGGGCTACGCGATTGCTCATAGTAGCGTTTCTTACAATGATAAATTGGAATTGCTTGAAGACGAAGTTGAAGTGCGGACCGCCGGCCGACCAACCATGGTCCCGCGCGATAAGGTGGATTTTATCGATGTCGCTCCTTATCAAGCTTTTTCTCTCGCCACTTCACTCATTCCTTTCCTTGAACATGACGATGCGAACCGAGCGTTGATGGGTTCGAACATGCAGAAGCAGGCGATTCCCTGTTTGTCTCCGGAGTTTCCACTAGTTGCGACGGGAATGGAGAGTCGTGTCGTACAAGATTCCGGGCGCGTCGTTTTGGCCCGCCATCAGGGGACGGTCAAAGCGGTTGATGCGACAAGAATTATTGTCGAAACTGATCGAGAAGGCAAAACTGATGATACGTATGATCTTCTTACTTTCCGCAAGACGAATGATAACACCGTTTTTCATCAACGGCCGGCAGTATCGGTTGGTGACAAGGTGAAGACCGGTGATTTGCTAGCCGATGCTTCTTCGAGTGTCAATGGGCAGTTGGCAATTGGTCGGAATGTCTTGGTCGCTTTTATGTCTTGGGGCGGAGCCAACTATGAAGACGCGATTATTATTTCTGAACGTCTTGTCAAACAGCAAGTTTTCAGCAGCGTTTACATCGAAGAGTTTAAAACGAATGTTCGCGATACTAAACTTGGGCCAGAAGTGACTACCCCAGATATTCCAAATGTTGGTGAAGCTAAGTTGAAAAATCTTGACGAAGAGGGGATCGTCCGCATCGGGGCCGAGGTCCAACCAAACGATATTTTGGTTGGTAAGATCACTCCAAAAGGGGAGACTGAACTTACTCCGGAAGAACGTTTGCTCCGATCCATTTTCGGCGACAAGGCGCGTGATGTGAAAGATACTTCCAAGCGCGTGCCTAATGGTAAACAGGGCAAGGTGGTTGGCGTTCGTCTTTTTTCCCGCGAGCGAGGCGACAAATTAGAGTCGGGAATCACCAAACGGATTCATGTCGAAATCGCCGAAGTCAGGAATATTTCGGTTGGCGATAAACTTTGCGGTCGGCACGGTAATAAGGGAGTGATCGCCAGAATTTTACCGGAAGAAGACATGCCTTATACGGCTGACGGTACGCCGGTTGATATTATTCTGACGCCACTCGGTGTTCCAAGTCGAATGAACTTAGGACAGATTTTTGAGATGCATTTGGGATTGGCCGCTCACACACTTGGTTATCAGGCCATCACTTCGCCCTTCATTGGAGTGAAGGATGCCGAGATTAAGAAAGAATTGGTTGAAGCCGGCTATCCGGCTTCCGGTAAAGTGCCGCTCTTCGACGGTCGGACCGGCGAGATTTTTCAGCAAGATATTGCTCTTGGTTACATGTATATTTTGAAGCTTGACCACATGGTGGAAGACAAGATTCACATGCGTTCGATTGGTCCTTACTCGCTTATTACTCAACAGCCACTTGGCGGTAAGGCGCAACGTGGCGGGCAACGTTTCGGTGAAATGGAAGTTTGGGCGTTGGAAGGATATGGTGCGGCGTACTCGCTTCGCGAGATGATGACGATTAAATCGGATGATATCGTCGGCCGAGCCCAGGCCTTCGACTCCATTATTAAAGGCGACCCGATTCGCGAACCTAATCTGCCAGCTTCTTTCAATGTTATGTTGAATGAACTTCGCGGTTTGGCTCTCGATGTCGAACTTAAAAAACTTTAATCTTTACCATGTTTATCAAAAAACCAAATTCGACAACGATCGAGACTCCAATTAGTTTTGAACCAAAGCGCGGGAGCGGAGTTGACCATACGCCACCGGTTGACTGGAATACAATTTCTTTAAAACTGGCTTCACCCGAGCGCATTAGAGCTTGGTCCTACGGCGAAGTAACCAAAGCCGAGACGATCAACTATCGCACCGGCCGCTCCGAACGTGGCGGTCTCTTCGACGAACGGATTTTCGGCCCGGAGAAAGATTATGAGTGTTACTGCGGGAAATATCGCCGGATTCGCTACAAGGATATTATTTGTGAACGTTGTGGTGTGGAAGTTACCCGTTCAATCGTTCGTCGAGAGAGAATGGGTCACGTCGAATTGGCTAGCCCGATTTCTCATATTTGGTTCTTGCGCAGTGTCCCGTCGCGGATGGGATTGCTTCTCAATCTCTCCATTACTGATTTGGAGAAAGTAGTTTATTTTGCTGGTTATATTATCACGGCTGTCAATCAAGAAGAAAAGACACGGGTTCTAAAAGAAATTGACCATGAGTTCAAAGTCAAAGCCAAAACACTTCAAGACGAACGGAGTCGCGAGCGATTACGTGAATCAATGGCCGAAGCGAAACGTCAATTAGAGAGGCTCGCTTGGGGGCAGGTGCTCGATGAAGTTGCTTACCATCGTTTATCTTTGAAATATGGTTCGGTTTTCGAAGCCAGTATCGGAGCGGAGGCCATTTACAAAATTTTTCAATCATTAGATTTAACTAAATTGGCAACGGAATTGGAGACCGCTCTCGTCAAGGCCAGTGCTCTCGAACGAGCGAAAATCCAGAAACGTTACAATTTGGTGCGTTCCTTGCAACGATCGGGAGTGAAGCCGGAATGGATGTTTCTAACGGCGATTCCGGTTATCCCGCCCGACCTTCGACCGATTGTCCCGCTTGATGGCGGACGGCACGCGACGAGTGATGTCAACGATCTTTACCGACGGGTGATTAATCGCAATAATCGTTTGAAAAAATTATTGGAACTCGAGGCGCCGGAAGTTATTCTGCGTAACGAAAAACGCATTCTTCAAGAAGCGGTTGATGCCTTGATTGATAATTCAATCCGCAAAGCTAGTGGGGCAGTCAATCAAGCTCAACGTCGCCCACTCAAGTCGCTTGCCGATAATCTGAAGGGCAAACAAGGTCGTTTCCGACAGAATCTTCTCGGAAAACGCGTTGACTATTCTGCTCGTTCAGTGATTGTCGTTGGTCCGGATCTCAAATTATCAGAGTGCGGATTACCAAAGCACATGGCGCTTGAACTTTTCCGTCCCTTTATTATTTCTAGCATTCTTAAACAAGAATTGGCCTTCAATATTCGCGGGGCCAATCGTTTAATCGATGATCAAATTCCGGAAGTTTGGGAAATTCTTGAGAATGTTATCCGCGATAAATACGTTTTTCTCAATCGCGCGCCGACCCTGCATCGGCTTGGCATTCAAGCTTTTCGCCCGGTTTTGATTGAAGGTAATGCCATTCAAATCCACCCGCTCGTCACTAGCGCCTTCAACGCTGACTTCGATGGTGATCAAATGGCGGTGCATGTCCCGCTCTCTCAAGCGGCCCAGCGCGAAGCGCGGGAAATTATTGCCGCGGATAAAAATATTCTGAAACCTGGAAACGGCAATCCGATTATCGCACTCAAACAAGATATTGTCCTCGGTTGCTATTGGGTAACCAAACTAATTTTGGAGTCGACAGGAGATGGTAAAATCTTTTCCAGTTTTCAACTAGCGGTTGCCGCCCAGAGTTATGGTGTGGTTGACCTTCGCGCTTCAATTAAGATTGAGGCGGCCGGCGAGCCGAAGCTGAAGTCGTCTGCTGAAAAATTTGTTACCACCTCGGTTGGCCGGATTCTTTTTAATGAAATTTTGCCGGCTGATTTTCCTTTCATCAATCACGAGATCAATAGCAAAGAAATGAACCGTTTGGTCGATGATCTAATCGCGGCCTATCCGATTGAACAAATCGGTGGAATCCTCGATGGCATTAAAAATCTCGGTTTCTACTATGCGACCCGTTCCGGCATCACTTGGGGTATTGATGATATGGCGGTGCCTGAAGGTAAAGGTTCAATTGTCGAAGCCACTCGGATTGAGAGCGCCCATCTTGATCGAATGTATGAAGATGGTCTTCTCTCTCGTGATGAAAAATATCGAATGAGTATCGAAGCCTGGTCTAAAGCTCGCAGTCAGATTGAAAAACTTTTGCCTGCCAGTCTTGATCCATTCGGTTCGGTGATGTATATGTTGAATTCCGGTGCTCGCGGTTCGATCAGTCAAGTGACTCAAATGTCGGGAATGAAAGGGCTCATTGTAAATCCGTCCGGGGAAATTTTGGATTTTCCAATCATTCCATCGTATAAAGAAGGTCTGTCGCCACTCGAATTTTTCATGACCACTCATGGTTCACGCAAGGGTTTGGTTGACACCGCTCTCAATACGGCTAAGGCTGGTTATTTGACGCAACGGTTAGTCAACGTGGCTCAAGAAGTAATTATCACCGAAGCGGATTGTGGAGATAAGCGCGGTAAACGTTTGACCCCGGAACATGTTTCTAATTTAGAAACCGGTATCGGGAGTCTCGTTCGCGGCCGCGTTTTAGCCCAAGATCTGATAACTATTTCCGAAGTGACTCTTTTCAAAAAAGGTCATTTAGTGACACCGGCTGAAGCTAGGAAATTCGACAGCTCGACCATCAAGGAGGTCTATATTCGAAGTGTTTTGACTTGTCAATCTGCTCGCGGTGTTTGCCAGTTGTGTTATGGCAATGACCCGGGTCGTGGCCGTCTAGTTGAGATCGGTGAAGCGGTAGGAATTGTCGCCGCTCAAGCCATCGGCGAGCCAGGTACTCAATTGACAATGAGAACTAAACACGCCGGTGGTGTGGACGTTGGTGGAGATATCGTCGGTGGTTTGCCTCGCGTTGAAGAAGTGTTTGAACGTCGTAATCCCAAACGGCCGGCGGTGGTTAGCGAAGTGGCCGGCGCAGTTTCAGAAATACGATTATCAGAGAAAGAGCAGATAATTGTTATTTTGGCGGATCGTCCGACGAGTGGTAAAAAAACCACGGGAACCGCCAGTGAATCTGTGGAGTACAAAGTGCCTCTCGCCCGTTCAATTTTAGTTAAAGTGGGCGATCCGGTTGTGGCCGGTCAGATTATTACTGATGGTTCGGCCAATTTGGCAGCCCTTTTCAAATATGCTGGGCGAGCGGCGACCGAAGAATATATCATTTCCGAAATCAGTAATATCTATGAACTTCAAGGAGCGTCAATCGCCCGTAAGCACGTCGAAGTTATTATTCGGCAGATGTTCTCTCGCTATCGAATTAAAAGCGCAGGTGGAACTGATTTCGAACCAGGCGATGTCACTGAATATGAACTTTTGACCACTGGTAATTCTCGAGCCAAAGAAGCCGGCCGCGAAGCGGCTGTTGGGGAACCGCTTCTTCTCGGTATTTCCGATGTCTCATTAACTTCAAGCAGTTTCTTGGCCGCGGTTTCCTTCCAACAATCAACTAAGATGCTAATTAAAACAGCGTTGCGCGGCGGTCTGGACCGACTTCGGGGTCTAAAAGAAAATGTGATTGTCGGACGGCTTATCCCGGCCGGGACCGGTTTAAAGGGTGATTACAATACTGTGGCCGAAGCGGCTTTTGCTGATCAATCTATCTCTGAAGTATCGGACGTGTAGTGCGCACGTATGTCATCAATGGTTGAACAAGTCAAAGCTCGACTTACCATTGTTGATGTGGTTACCTCATATTTAACTCTGGAGAAGGCTGGCGCGAATTATCGAGCGCGTTGCCCTTTCCATACCGAGAAGACCCCCTCTTTCTATGTTTCGCCAACCCGCGAGACTTATCATTGCTTTGGCTGTAATCGTGGCGGTGACATTTTCACTTTTGTCGAAGAGATTGAGGGGTTGGATTTTCTCGGATCTTTGAAAGTTTTAGCGGCGAGAGCGGGGGTGCCGCTCGAGCCGATCAATCGCGAAGCGGCCAGTGCAAAAGAGCGTTTGCAATCCGTCATGGAAGCGGCGGTCACTTATTTTGTAGCGATGCTTGAGAAGACGCCTTCGGCTCTCGCTTATCTCCAAGAACGAGGATTAACCATTGAAACGATAAAAAGTTTTCGTCTTGGTTTTGCGCCTGCTGATTGGCGCGGGTTGGCTGATTGTTTAATTGGTCGGGGATTCACCGCTCGTGATCTCGAACAATCGGGATTGGTTGTTCGTTCGAGTCGTACCGGGAAAACCTTTGATCGTTTTCGAAATCGGATCATGTTTCCGATCGCTGATCCGGCCGGGCGAACGATCGCCTTTTCTGGACGATTGTTTGAGACAGCCAATCAAGTGGAAGTGCCAACGACCGAGGCGAAATACATCAATAGCCCAGACACGATGCTCTATGGTAAGTCACGGGCGCTCTATCTTTTTGACCGAGCCAAACTAGCAATGCGTCGCGCTGGTCGCGCGGTTCTAGTCGAAGGACAATTCGATGCGGTTTTGTCGCACCAAGCGGAAGTGGCCGAGACGATTGCTGTTTCCGGCACCGCTCTTTCTGGAGAGCATCTCGATTTGATCCATCGTTTAACTAATAAGTTGGTAATGGCTTTCGACGGCGACGTGGCTGGAGTCAAAGCTTCGAATCGAGCAATCACTCTCGCCTTGGAACGGGGGTTCGAGGTGCAAGTGGCTGTCCTTCCGAATGATCGAGACCCGGCTGATGTTATTCGTGAATCGAGTGATGCCTGGCAAAAAGCTCTAACTCAAACATCCCACGTTATTGATTTTCTTATCAATGTGATTAAAAGCCGCGGTCTCTCGAAACGTGAATTGGCTCACGGAATTGAGCAAGAAGTTTATCCTTATGTCGCGGTACTGGCCAATCCAATTGATCAAGCTTATTTTATTCGAAGTATCGCCGATCTGGTTGGCCTTCCGGAAGCAGTAATTCGCACTGGTGTCGAAAGAGCCAAGGTGCCTAAGGGTAGCGGCCCGGTTGATAAAATTGTAAATGCGCCTGCACCGCCTTTATCGCCGACGCGACGTTCGCGTCTGGAAGAGCTTATTTTAGGATTTATTGTTTGGCAGGGAGAAAAAGACAAAACGGTAATAAAGTTAGTTAGTGAGAAGTGGGGAGAGGAAATGTTAGCTAAACGACAAATAGAAGCGCGCGGTCGAGAATCCGAACAAGCTTTAACCGCCGAGATCACTTATGAGGGAACGGCCGATTTCAAAAAAACTTTACAAGGTCTTCTCGACGAATGGCAGGCAGAAGTTTGGCGCGAAGAATTGACAGAAACGGTGGGTCAACTTAAATCACTTGATCCGAAGACTGAACCAGAATTAGTAAACCGCTATTTAAAACGATGCCAGGAATTGTCGCAATATATAAATAATAAATAAATAATAAATTATGAAAAAGAAAACAACCAAAAATATCAAAAAGAAACATTCTAGTAAGAAGGCGCAGCCAAAGTCAAAAATGCTTCGGTCGAAAACACCGGAGACAAACAAGTCAAAAACTAAGAAAAAGCAAGAGGCCAAAGTGGAAGCGCTCTTGACTCGAGGGCGGCAACGTGGGTTTGTTACCTACAATGAGCTTCTCAAGGAGTTTCCAATGATTGAAACAGACATTCCATTCCTTGAACAACTTTACGAACGTTTTGAGCTTGCCGGTATTGATGTTTTAGAGGAAACTGGTTTTCTGGATGACTTAAGCGGCACCGCTCTACCGGGCAATTTGCGAAATGATCGATATTCTGGTACCAGCTTGGACTCGGTGCAAATGTATCTTAAGGAAATCGGTCGACACAAACTTATTTCGGCGACCGATGAACGGGAGTTGGCTAGGCGGATTCTCCAAGGTGATGAAGAAGCTAAACGGGCGCTCGCCAATGCCAACCTCCGACTCGTTGTTTCGATCGCTAAACGTTATATCGGTCGAAGTAATAATCTTACCTTGCTCGATTTGATTCAAGAGGGGAATCTCGGTCTCTTCAAGGCGGTTGAGAAATTCGATTGGACGCGTGGCTATAAATTTTCCACTTACGCCACTTGGTGGATTAGGCAAGCGGTGACTCGGGCTTTGGCCGACCAATCACGAACCATTCGCATTCCGGTTCACATGGTGGAAACAATTGCTAAATATAAACAAGTTGTTCGTCGTTTAACCCAAGACCTTGGCCGCGAACCGTTGTCGGCGGAAATTGCCACCGAGATGGGAATCGAAATTGAGAAAGTGATGATGATCGAAAAAATTGATCAGAGCACAACCTCGCTTGATAAACCGACAAACAGTGAAGAAGAAAAATCAACGATCGGTGAGTTTATCCCGGATACTAAGATGATCTCACCCGGGGAAGAGGTGGCTCGTCGAATTCTCCGCGACCAAATTCAAGAGATTCTTCGTGATCTCTCGCCGAAAGAACGAAGGATTCTTGAAATGCGCCACGGATTGACCGACGGCGTGATGCGAACGCTCGAGGAAGTGGGGCGGGAGTTCGGTGTCACCCGCGAACGGATTCGCCAAATTGAAGCCAAAGCTCACGAAAAAATCCGCCAGCACGATAAAGTAAAAAAGTTACTGGGGTATTGACAATTTGGCATAGCTTGTGCTAGGCTAGGGTTAGACTTTTGGAAATGGCGACAGAAACAAGCGTTTCGGCCATTTTTGACAATTAGAAAAATGGAGCAAAGCAAATGGCAACTGTTACCTTGGTTCGTGAGCCGGTGCCGGGACTTGAAGTGACCGGGGATGCGGATGTGTACGGCTTGAAAGATTTGGCCGAAAAGGCGGCCGACAAGTTGGGGTACACCCATCTTCGTGACAAGGTTTTTGGAGATGAGAAGAGACGGGAACGCAACCAGATGATTCGCGCTTTGGCGAAATTGGATGCCGCCCCTTTTACCGATGAATCCGTCAACGCGTACAAAAACAAGAAGTTGCGTGACGACATTCCTGTTTTGCGACGTTGGTTTGGTAATACGTCGGCGAATATCTTAACGGGAATTTGTGCGGTCTGTTTTTCGTTGGCGGGTGTCGTGACCGTAATCACGACGGTGGGAAATCTGACGACGGGGTCAACAGAGTTTGGTTATTGGCGCTTTTCAGCGATTGCTGGCGTTCTGTCGTTTCTGGCCCTTGTAGTTTTTATCGTCTTTATGGTATGGGGCGAAAAACAAGAAACTCCGGCTCAATGGAAAAGGACCCCGTTAGCTGATTACGGGCAGCCAGTTCCGGAGTTTGCTTTGGCCACGGCCATCGAGGTTCAAGAACAGTATCCCAACGGTAAGTTCTTCGTCGAAGAATTCATCGCCGGGGTGAAAAAAGACCCGTTTTTGTTCTTCCATCGTAACGGGGAAAGTTACTACTTGCACGTTTGGAATGAGCCCGACTTTAGGGGTAAGCGTGAAGTGTGAGTAGCCTTTGTCTCTACGGGAGGTGACACCTCCCAGACTCGATCTCAAAGAGCGACCCAATGGGCCGCTCTTTTCTTTTTTGATTATTTCTTCGCGATGAGGCCGTCAACGAGTTGTTGCATCGCTTCGAAAGGGATCGCGCCTTGGAGAGCGAGCTTCTTGCCATCGGGAGTGATGACGATTGGGAAAGGCGTGCCGGTGCCGCCGGATTTCACCGCATCTTGATATTGAGCGTCGACGGTAGAAGCCGTTTTACCACTAGTTTGACACTGCGTGAAAGCGACTTGATCAAGGCCGATCTCTTTGGCAATTTCCGGTAACTTCGCCAGATCGAGTTGGTTATTTGACGGAGTCACTTCAAAAATTTTTGTGATATAAGCCCAGAACTTATCATTACCCCCAAGCAAGTTTGCACACTCGGCCGCTTCAGCTTCTTTACGCGCTTTGGAATGAAGTTGATCGAGAGGGAAGTGGCGGTAAACCCAGGCGACTTGACCAGTCGGTCCATATTTCTGCATTACCTGAAGCATTGTTTTGTGGAAGTCTTTGCAAAATGGACACTCGAGATCAGAAAATTCGACAATTTTAATTGGCGCTTTGGGGTCGCCAAGGATATGATCTTGGGCAGAAATCGGTTTAAGATTCTCTAGTTTTGCTGAATTATCTGTTGCTCCCGGCGCTGCTACTTGACCGGCTGGTTGTGCACCATTGCCTTTATAATAAATCGCGCCGGCAATAATTAAACCGGCAACAATAATCGCTCCCGGAATAGCAAACGATGGGTTAGTTTCACTCTTTTTTGTTTCGTCCATATTTGTTTTACTTAAAAGTCCCGTTAATATTAATACGTAGAGAGTATCAGACTTTGGACAATTTGGCTACTCCATGTCGGACAACAATAATTTTGCCCGCTTGGAGGGCAACGAGAGTTGATGGTTTGCCAGCTAACTTTCCACCGGCGATATAAAAATCGACCTTGTCACTGAAATATTTTTTGGCAATTTTGATCGTACTGGCCGGCCGAGCGCTTTCCTGATTAGCTGATGGAGCAATTAGGGGGCCAGTCTTTTTAAGCAACGAGCGAAGTGAAGTGGACTTTGGTAGACGAAAACTTAAAGTATTTGTGCTACGGTGAAGGTAAGTTAAAGATTTAGTGATGGTTGAAGGTAGAGAAAAGATAATACTCACTGGTCCGGGCCAGAGCTTGGCTAGTAATTTGGTTTCAGTTTGGTTCAGAGTAATCCCAAACTTTTTTAATTCGGTTAGAGAACTGATTAAAATAATACAGGGTTTGTCTGGGGCGCGATTTTTAAGATGATAGACGCGGTCAACCGCTTCGGGGTTTGAAACCGAGGCGACGAGGCCGTAGAGAGTATCGGTGGGGATAACGCCAACGCCTCCCTTCTTCAAAATATTAATTGCTAGTTTCCAATTAGGCATAATTAAGTATGAAAGTATATTGTATGTGATAAAAAAGCACTGCAAGTAGGGGATACTCGCAGTGCGGGATTCTGGTGGGACCAAGACTTATGGATTAGTACAGTGAATCAGCTTACCATTGGCGTCGTATCGAAACCAATTTTGATTTGGATCGACACGTTCTTCTGGCGGAGTGTATCTACGTTGAAGCCCAGTTTTTCTCCGACACTCTTGTTGCTCTTGATCGAGCTCCTCTTGAATGGACGCTTCTTGAAGCACTCTGGTCTGGGAAATGAAACGAGGCATCGTACTTCTCCACATGTGGGGACCTAACGAGCGAGTCACCTAGATCCTTCTAGGCACGACCGCTCATCTTGACTGATCCTACTCTTAGTGGGCTGGAAAGTCAACTACGATATCCACAGGCGTCAATAATCACTAGATTAGCAAGCGTTAAGAGTAACAAAATAGTTTTTGATTTCATGTTTGAAAAAGTGAACCGCCTGATTCCACTTAATCAGGCGGTAGAATAATCAGTAACGATGTATATTTTAATATCCATGACCGTGCCTCCCTATTTTCCACTGCTCCAATTTTTCCATTATTCCTCGCCACATTTCTTTGCGAAGTTCTCCATCTTTGGTTAACTCTTTCGGCGGGTCAGCAAGCGAATAAGTGGCTAAAAAGAATCGCCATTCGTTCTCTTCTAACCAACCCCGGAGGCCAGGATACATGTGTTCGAGGTCTACTTCGGTCATTGCCATGTTTTTCACCTCCTTTCAAGCAAAAGATCTGTTCCACCTTGATGATAACCGCCGCTGTCTCCTTGTCAAGCTTTTTCAGCAATGGTTCTTATAAGTCAAAATGCTAATAAAACAGCCCCAACAGCGATCAAGATAGCCCCGAGGGCTTTGAACCAAGTGAAAGTTTCGCTTAAAAAGAGTATCGCGAGAATGAAAGCGAAGATGACGCTGGTGCGGTCGATGGCAACTACGCCGGAAACAGTTCCTGATTTAATCGCGAAGAAATAAAAGAGCCACGACAGTGCGCCGGCAACGCCGGAGAGAATGATGAAAAGAATCGCTTTGCTGTTGAACGTGTTTAAGAAAGAAAATTTGCCGAGAGTGAAAGCAACACCGACGAGGAAAATGGCCATCACGATCGAACGAATGGTTGTGGCTAAAGTTGAGTCCACTTCTTTCAGTCCAATCTTACCGAAGATTGCCACCATGGCGGCGAAGACAGCAGAGAGCAAAGCATAAATACTCCAGTGCATGGGTTTACAATAGCAGTTTATTAGACATGAGAAAAGCCCCTGCATGCAGGGGCTTTTGTGATAAAGAACAGAGATGATCGGATCAGACGGTGGCGAAGCGAGAGGTCATGCAACGCTTCGGTCGGGCCGGTGGCTTGGCGGTGTAGCGGGTGATCACTCGACCCGCGCCGTTCTTCAGAAAAACCTGTCGACCGTTTCGTGTCTTCTCGGCCCAACCATGAGCGAGTGCCTCCTCGATGGTTTTCGGATTCTCCGCGACTCGCTTATGGTACTCCTCGACCTGTCGTCTCGACTCTTCTTCTATGGTGCGCCGGCGTTCCTGCTCGATCTTGAGACGGTCTTCCATCATCGCCCACTCTTCCATGAAGCACCAGTACCCGCCGATTCCCTTCTTGAGTTCGCGAGTCTCGATCCTCACGTCACGTCCTTCGAGTGGAGTTCCAGTGTCGATCGGATCGTAGTTCCTCTCGCGCCCCATGACAACCTCATCGCCAGAAATCTCCGGGAACACGCGAAAGTTCGTGCCGAGGAAGATTTGCCGTTCGAGGTCCGACGACTTCGCAAAACCATAGGAAAAACCATCTCGTTCCGCGTACTGTGTGTAGTTGAAGTAAACGAACTTTCCGGTGGTAAACACTGCTTTTCTCCTAACTAAATGGCCCAATGGCCTACTAACTAAGGGCTAGACTACCCAGCCCATCTGCCCATCATTATACACGAATTAACTTTCTTGTCAAGCGTTTGCATGGTTCAGTAGTTTGATATCTTAATTCTAATTTAAACATGGTAAGATAATAAAGTATGAGGAAAAGTCAGGTTTATTTCGATAATGCTTCAACCACCTCGCTCCACCCGCGTGTTTGGCGAGCGATGGTGCCCTATTTCACTCGTGATTATGGCAACCCATCTAATCTCTACGAAATCGGTCGTTGCGCTAAACAGGCGATTACTAAAGCGCTGGGGCAAATTACCCAAGTTCTGCATTGCCGGCCGGATGAGTTTGTCTTTACTGGTTCGGCTACCGAAGCTGACAACTTGGCTCTTGCTGGCACGGCTCGAGCGCATAAAACGGAAGGTAATCGAATAATAATTTCGGCGTTGGAGCATAAAGGGATTATGGCTGTCGCTGAAGCGTTGGAGAAAGAAGGTTTCGAAGTGATTAAATTGCCGGTTGGCAAAGACGGTCTAGTTAGTTTGGAAGAAGTTAAGAAAAATCTCAACGACAAAACGATAATTGTCTCGGTGACAATGGCGGATAGTGAGACGGGTACACTCCAACCAATTTCGGAAATTTCTTTACTCATTAAAAACTTTCGTGGTGAAAAATCTTTGCCTTATTTCCACACCGATGCCAGCCAAGCGGCCGCTTACGCCGAGATCAATGTCGAGAAGCTGGGCGTCGATCTCCTAACTTTATCAGCGCATAAACTGCATGGGCCGAAGGGAATTGGCGGTTTGTATGTGCGGCGCGGGCTTAAATTGAACCCGATTATTTATGGTGGCGGTCAGCAGGGGCGTTTGCGTTCGGGGACGGAGAACGTGCCGGCGATTGTCGGTTTCGGGTTGGCGCTCGAACTTAACGAGGCGTCAAGAAAGAAAGATTTGGGGCGAGTGAAGAAATTACGCGATGCCTTGCAAAAAGGAATTTTTAAGACAGTAAAAAAAGTCGTTTTGAACGGTCACTCCACGAAGCGTTTGCCAAACTTTCTAAATATTTCTATTTTGGATGTCGAAGGAGAATCGCTTTTGCTTGAACTCGATGAGTACGGCATTATGATCAATACCGGTTCGGCTTGCAATTCGGAAAGTCTCGAGCCATCTTATGTGCTCACCGCGCTCGGGAATCCTTATGAGTTTGTCCACGGCAGTGTCAGGTTTACTTTAAGCACCGAGACGAAAATGTCTGATGTTAATTACGTTTTGAAATATTTACCGGCAATTGTTGAAAGGTTGCGAAAAATTTCGCCACTTAATCTCTCGCTTGGTGAGAAGAAGACAATGTCTGATCCACGGGCTTTTATCGGCGGACAAACACCGCACTTCTTGAGGAAAAAAAATGTCAAAAAATAAAAAAACTAAACCGGATGTTGTAAATCAATACACGGGCGATTCGTGGGCCTATTCGCCGGAAGTTCGTAATCACTTTTTCTCGCCACAGAATTTGCTTTGGGAAGATCCGCAGGCCGCCACTTACGACGCCGAAGGATTGGTCGGCTCACCAGCTTGTGGTGACGTGATGCGCGTCTGGCTAAACATTGACCAGAAGCGAGATACCATCACCGCTTTCAAATGGCGAACCTTCGGCTGTGCCAGCGCCATTGCCGCCACCTCGATGCTCTCGGTGATGGTCACCGAGAAAAAAGGAATGAAAATTGATCAAGCTTTGAAAATCACCCCGCAAGATATCATCGCTCGTCTCGGTGGTTTACCGGATCGTAAGATCCATTGTTCGGTCCTCGGCGATAAGGCTTTGCGGGCGGCGATCAATCATTGGTTCAAGAAGACCGGCCAGTTCTCGAGAGTGATCGTCGAAGGTGGGCGCTTGGTGGATCCGAATACGAAAGTGACCGAAGCCGATATTGAGGAAGCCGTTCTCGAAGGGGCCACGACGCTCGAAGCGGTCCAGAAACGGACGAAGGTTGGCATCGGTTATCCGGAATGTTTGCCATTGGTCGAAGAATTAATCAGATTTTACAAAGAAAAATATTTCGGTTGAGAAACCGGCCAAGCAGAAATGAAAGCTGAAGTTGAAAAAATTCTGGAGAAAATCCGTCCCTACATCAAGATGCATGGCGGCGATGTTGAACTGATCAGCGTTGACGATGGCGTGGTCAAGCTTACTGTCAGCGGGACTTGTTCACATTGTTCCTTGGCGGATATGACGTATAATATGCTTATCGCTGGGGTTCTGAAGCAAGAAGTGCCCGGTTTCAAAGAAGTTATTTTAATAAAGTAATCAACTTTAATTTATGGCCAACACCAAAGAATATATCCGCAATCGAGCCGGTTCCAATATCAGCAAGATTGTGATTGACCGCGACTTGTGCATCGGCGCCGCTTCCTGTCTGGCTGTCTCCGGCGATACTTATAGTCTGGATAATGAGAATAAAGCAGTCGTGAATGGAGCAGACGCCGCTGACGATGCCACACTTATAATGTCGGCCGAATCTTGCCCGACCAAAGCGATTTTCTTGTTCGACAAAGCCGGCCAGCAAATTTTTCCTAAATAACTCGATAAAGTGGAGCAATATAAATATGTAATTATCGGCGGGGGCGCGGCGGGAGTTTCGGTCGCGGAGACGATTAGACAAACCAATAAAAGCGGTTCGCTGGCCGTGATTAGTGACGAGCCACACGCTCTCTATTCGCGAGTGATGCTCTCGAAACCCAACTTCTTTTTGGGCAAAGTTCCTTTCGACCAAATTTATTTGAAAGGCGAGAATTGGTATAAAGAAAACCAGATCCAATTTTTGGGCGGTAAAACTGTGATAAGCTTGGATGGGGCAAAAAAAGTTTTAACCTTGGCCGATGGCGGTGAAATCCAATATGAGAAATTGCTGGTGGCGACCGGCGTGCAGACCAGACGCCTGAATCTTCCCGGCGCGGATAAGTTGGGGATCCATTATCTACGCACACTCGAAGATGGTAAGAAAATAATGGAGCATATCAAGATTGCCAAACGGGCGGTGACACTCGGTGGCGGTTTTATCAGTTTCGAAATGGCAGATCTCCTCAAATTAGCTGGACTGGAGACGACCGTGATCTTGCGCGAGAGCTATTTCTGGAAACCGATTTTAGATGAAGCTTCCGGGATGATGATCGAAAATGCGCTAACCAAAAATGGCATAAAAATTATTAAAGAAGCCGAGCTGGCCGAGATTACCGGTGGTGAAGCGGTTGAAGGTGTGGCCCTGAAAGATGGCCGACAGATTCCCTGTGAATTGCTGATGTGCGGGATCGGGGTCGTCAGTCTTCTCGATTGGGCGAAGCAATCCGGTTTCGCAACCAATAAAGGCATTCTGGCTAACGAGTATCTGGAGACAAATATCCCGGACGTCTGGACGGCCGGCGACATCGCCGAGTATAAAGATTTACTTCTGGAAGAAAATGTCCAGATGGGCAATTGGGTTAATGCTAGAGAGCAGGGGAGAGTGGCGGCGCTTAATATGATAAGCAATGAAAGAAAACCGTTCAAATTTGTTTCTTTTTATACCACGCAAGGTTTAGGCATCACGATTGCTTTCGTCGGTGATGTCGCGCCCGGGCCGGATCGACTGATTATCTCTCGCGGCTCACCGGAGATTAATTCTTACGGGCGAATTATCATTGTCGGGAAAGAATTAGTCGGTGCGACGCTCGTAAACCGCACCGGCGAAATGGCGACGATCTCGAAACTAATTGAAAATAATGTGGACATCTCGGCCCACCACGCTGATCTCGCTGACCCAAACTTCGACCTAAAAAAATTGCTAGTGTAATTACTGGCGTAATTATTTGTGTTTTAATTTTCACGGTCAGTTTGTCTTTGGTGTAAAATGTTTACGACCGTCAGTTACCCGTGGAAATTCTGTTGAAGAGACAAGCA
>CAYIEL010000005.1:0-23171 GCA_964362425.1 uncultured Candidatus Saccharibacteria bacterium
ACATACCCATCCACATAAATTTTAGTTTGCCAATTGGGTTTTTGATTAGATTTTAATTCTTTTTTGCTTGGGTCACGCAAGAAACTTAACAACGCACCGTTTAGTAGTATTAGATGGCTTTTCCAGTTCGCCTTGATAGAACCGAGATTAATTACCCAAGAATTCAGATCATCATTTTCCACCCCCCTCTTCGCCACCGTCTCAATCATCTGATCAAGTTCGTTTTTGAGATTATCTGGCAAATGGTGTTTAAATTTAGAGTGATAGATCAGATCAATATTTTTCTGACCGAAATAACTTTCCAATTTTAGCGCATCGGCATTCGCTAAGACGATAGCATATTGCTCCCCTTTTAATTCTTCTTTTAGTTGGTTAATTTTAGTTTGATCGAGACGGCCGGTTCGGATAAGTTTAACTCCCAAATCAGCCAAATTGCCATTGGCGATATCAAGCGAGGCGTCGCTATTATCAATCCCAAAGAAAATGATCTTTTGTTTACTCCCCGCTTCTCGCAATTTAGTAATCAGTTGCCTCTCAATCTCCATTGAACCCGAGCCGATACTAACGAGAACCAAGTGCCGATCCGGCTGATTGAGTTCAGCGATTTGCTTCAGGAGTTCTTTCCTGATTCGCCCCAAAATATCCGGGAATTTCCATTTCTCTATTTCCAATAGTTCTCTTTGCAACATTCTCTCCCACTTGCCATCGCTTAAATGGAAATCGGAGAGCTCCAAAAGGCGCTTGCCGTCCAAGGTCGGGCGCACCCGCCTAAACCATCGCCAGAAATCGCGGAAGCGGTACAGCGAGTGAAAGAAGGCCAAATTAGACTCAAGGGCATAGGTATTCTCACACTGCCCACTTTTTTGATGTTCTACCAAATCAGCAATAACTTCGTCCAAAAGCTTTGCCCTTTGAAAATTTCTTTCTTTTTTATTCATAAATTCAATTAGGTTAATTCTATCACAAAAACCTAAAAATAAACCGACTGAATGTGACTATAATATAATTTCTCTTATTAGCAAAATTGTTAGAAGCTTATTTGCTGAAATTGGAAAAAAGTGTTATTTTAGTATAGTTGTGAGAGTTAGTTTCAACGCTCATACTTATCCTATCATACCAAAGAAAAGTGATGATTTAATAAAATAAACATTATGAAAAAAATTGTAAAATCAAGTAAAATCAAAGAATTATTGAGCAGAGGCGTCGAAGAAATAATCGACAGATCTAATCTTGAAAATAAACTGAAAAGCGGAAAGCAACTTCGTATTAAGCTCGGCATTGACCCGACAAGCCCAAACATACACTTAGGTAGATCGATTCCACTACTTAAATTGAGGGATTTTCAAGAACTAGGTCATAAGGTTATATTAATCATCGGTGATTTTACTGGTTTAATTGGTGATACTTCAGATAAGGATGGTGAACGACCGATGTTGCTGGAAGAAACCATTAAAGAAAATTTAAAAACATACATCAAACAAGCAACCAAAATCATCGACATCAACACGACTGAAATTTATCATAACAGCAAATGGCTTGGTGGGTTGGGTTACATGGACATCGGTCAACAAGCAGATATTTTTTCTCTTAGTGAATTTATTTCTCGTGAAAATATTAGCCGACGTTTAAACGAAGGGAAAAGAGTGTCTTTGCGAGAGTTATTGTATCCACTAATGCAGGGGTATGATTCAGTAGAGGTAAGGGCTGATGTTGAAATAGGCGGGACAGATCAACGTTTTAATCTTTTAGCGGGGAGAGATATGCAACGGTTATACAATCAAGAACCCCAAGACATTCTCACCAATCCTATTATAGAAGGATTAGACGGAAGAAAAATGAGTTCTAGTTTTGGTAATACTGTCAATTTATTTGACACACCCAATGATATGTTTGGTAAAATAATGTCACTGAAAGACGATTTTATTATCAAATATTTTATCCTGCTTACTCGAGTTAACATGAAATTAATTAGTGAATATGAGACAAGTTTAAAAATGGGCATTAACCCCCGTGATCTTAAAATTAAACTTGCGTTTGAGATTGTGCGAATGTATTACTCCGAAAAAGATGCAAAAGACGCCGAGGATTATTTTAATAAAACATTCTCTAAAAAAGAAACCCCAGCAAATCTGCCAAAATTTAAACCAAATAAATATGACATCATATCTATTTTGATTGAAAACAAACTAACATCATCAAGATCAGATGCTAGAAGAACAATTGAGCAAGGGGGTGTGAAGATTAATGGTGTGGTTATAAAGGACATTCATTGTGTTGTATCATCAGGTTCGATATTACAGAGGGGCAAAATTAAATTCGTAGAAATATTATGAATAAAAAAGTAATTAAGATATGCAAAAGTTTTATTGAAGAAATATTAGAGAAAGAAGACTGGTTCCGTCAATTAGTTAATGACAAAGCCTGCGACCTTTTACTGCTAACAGGGACTACTGCTGAACAGACAAAAGATGTTTTTTTAGATATAGATATATTTTTAGTTTGTAAATATGATGCACAGATTAAATATTCTCTAAAACCTGTACAGATTTATAAACACAAAGGAGAGGTATTTGAGATATCAATACTTTCAACGGAGAAACTTTTTAATGACCAGTATCGCAAAGAGAGTATTCATTGGTGGCACCACACATATATAATTAAAGGTTACAATAAGGAGGCAGTAAAAGCTCTATCTCGAGCCTCTTTCTTAACGAAAAAAGAGTTTTTAGATCGGTTGTGGACTAATTTTGTTTATTTTGAAATTAATACTGCCGATATTGAAAAACAAATTAAAAGGAAAGAGCCTCTCAGTATTAAGTTATTATTTAATGAAAATATTAAACTTGTAATCGATTCTGAACTTGTGCGTAAGGGAGAATTTCCTTCGTGGAAACAATTTGGTCGTGTATTACAACAAACAGATAAAAACCTCTATGACGAAATCTTAGAAGTTCAAAATTTTAACGATTTTAAAGAGTTGCGGGGCAATAACTCCAAATTGCAGTCATACATTATTAAGATTTTAAAAGATAACGGTTTCTCTATTGATGAAATTAACAATTGGGAAAACTGTAATTTGGAAAGAATCACTTTTCAATATAGATGATATTTATGAAATCAGTTTATAGCAACAAAAAAAGTAAAATTTTTATTGGAGATGAATTTGAACTTGACCTCGATAACATCTTTAATAGAGGTAAATTTAAAAATAAAACAGTAATATTAATCACTGGGGTTAGGAGTTTTATTGAATCAGGTTATTATAAACAGTTAAAAAATGTTTTCAAACGACACAAAATCGTTATAGTAAAACATATAAAAACAAAATCAAATCCAGATGAATTACACATTATTCATACTCTGTCCACGCCAGAACATAAATTCGATTTTATATTTGCTGTCGGTGGAGGATCGGCTATTGATACGGGTAAACTAATAAAACATCATTTTAATAATTCTGCAAAATTAATTGCTGTATATACATTGCCGGGTTCGGCAACTATAGTTACCCCTTTTGCTATTTTCGATAACAGTGAATTTAAAGTTGGTATGGTGGCTGATAATTTTATTCCTGATTATTCTTACATCAACACAAAAATTATTAGCTCCCTAAACCCTGAGAGGAAATCGATAGCTATCGCCGATATATTTTCTCATGCAGTAGAATCTCTATACTCCCGAGCAAGTAATAGCGCCAGTAGAACAAAAGCCAAAAATTCATTGAAGATATTAGTGGCCCACAAGGTTGAATCACTGCCAACACAAGAATTAGTAATGGCAGATATATACGCTGGTTTATCCGAAAGGGTGGGGCTAGTACTTTTCCCACATGCGGCTGGCCATTACTTAACTTATAAATTTCATATTCCCCACAGTATTGCAACGATGTATTTTTTGACTCAATATCTTATATTTTTATCGAGCAAGGGAATTAGCATTGATTTAAGATATATTAAGTATGCAGAATATCTAGAATCACTTTTTAAAAAGAAGGGTTTGATACAAAAAATTAGATTGTCAAAAAAACAAATTTTTGAATTGTTTAATTTAACTCATAAATATATGAATTTTGCATATGAAAATGCACCTGTTAGGGTAGAGCAAAATGGATACGAAATAATCTTAAAAAATTATGTCAAAAAATAAAACGCAACTTAATCTTTTAAATAAAACGCTTAATATGGCCAGAAACTCCAAGTTTTACAAATCAAAACTTCAAAATTTTCCATTGGAATTAAAAAACATTTTAGAATTACAAGATTTCCCCTTTACAACAAAAAAAGAATTGAGAGATTGTTATCCTTTTGGCGCATTAGCGGTACCAATTAATGATGTCGTCGAATTACACACAAGTTCTGGTACTACAGGAAAAGCCGCGCTGTCTTATCTTACAAAAGAAGATTTAAAAAATAGTTCCAAGGCAATTGCAAAAGCTTGGAAATGTTTTGGAATAACCCACAGTAGCCGTGTACAATTTATGATGAGTTATGGGCTGTTTAGCGGTGCTACTCTTAATACTTATGCTATTCAAGAACTTGGTGGTTTTGTTGTTCCTGCTGGTATTCAATCTGCTGGAAAACAAATTCAAATGATGTTGGATTTTAAAATTGACACCGTTGTTGGTACGGTAGGTTATTACTTTTATCTCCTTGATTATATAAAAGAGAAGCAGATTCCGCTTGAACGATTTTCTCTCAAGCGTGGAATAATGGCTGGTGAAATTTATTCGGATAAAGTTCGCGCAAAAGTTGAACGTAAGTTTAAGATAAAAATATTTGATCACTATGGATTATGTGAAGTCAATACTGGCATCGCATATGAATGCGAGTTCAGAACAGGGTTACATTTCTTAGATAATTATGTGTTAGCAGAAATAATTAACCCAGAAGATGGTAAGGTATTACCAACAGATAATGAAGGTGAGTTAGTTCTTACAACACTTAAGAAGAAGGCATCGCCATTAATACGTTATCGAACTGGCGATATTACATCTATAAAATCTGGTAAATGCCCTTGCGGTAGAAGTTCAATTAGAATAGATCGAATAAAAAGAAGAGTTGATGATTTAATTTTTATTAAAGGTGTAAAGGTTGATCCTTATGAGTTGAAAGAGTGTCTTTTCGAAATCGCGGGGGATAATATTTTTAGCGACATCAAAATAAGAGTGGGGAGTAGTTTTGAAAATTATCGTCCAGAAATGTTAGTGAGTCTAAAAAATCCATCCAACACCAATCTTTTATTGGTTATTCAAAAGGCATTAAAAGAAAAAACATTACTAACTTTTGATGTTAAACATATTAGTCGTGATTATTTCCAAAGAGAAGAAAATACTAAAGTAAAATTCGTTGAATATGGCAACAAAAAATAAACAGTATTTGGATAATTTAATCTCCGATTTAATCAACCTAATCAGTGAGAAAAAAGCTGAACTTTTTGAACTAAACAGAAAGATAACGCTAGACACTAGTTATTGGATTTCTGAAGATTACGAGGCAGTAAAAGTATATCTTAAAAATTACATAAAAAATCACTATTCTTTAAAACTGCTTAAGCAGATAAAACCTAAGGGTAAAATTTTGATTATATTATCTTATAACGAGCCTTTTATTTTATCTATAATACCTTTACTAAATGCTCTCATTGTTGGTAATGATGTTATTTTAAAGCCGAGTCGAGAAGCTGAAGGCTTTGTTAGAATGATATGGCAAGAATCAGGAATTGTCGAGAAATATGAATTAAATTTAAAAATTGTTTCTCCAAAAACACACAGCAAGACTGCAAACTTAATTCAAGGCGTGCGAGCTGTTTATTTTTTTGGTTCGCATAGAGCGGCTCAGGATATTTCTAAAATATGTGGTGAATATTATGTAGAATTCTATCCAGAAATTGAGACGGCCGATTCAAAAATTTTTAATAAAAATAGATCTGCTATTAAGAAAGATGTTATTTTGACTCTTAAAGAATCATTTAGTCACTCGGGTCAAACCTGCCAGAGAATTCAAGGGGTTTTTGTACAAAGAAACTTCTATAATGAGTATATTGGAATACTTAGAGAAGAGTTTACTAAATTATGTCAGTCAAAAGACTTGAATAAATTTGTCGATAATAACTATGCTTCAGCAAGAGAAGTCATGGTCGAACTACTTTCACTTGATGTAGATAAATCTGAAGCAGACGAGGTTATAAAAATTAAAAGTTTGCCTTTATTAGTTATAAATCCGAAACAGGATAGTGATTTTATTAAAAACGCTTACTTTTTGCCTGTATTATGGATTTCGCCTTTTGATTCTAAAGAAGAACTAACCAAGATGTTAAATTCAAGGAAATTTTTGTTAGGTCTTAATATCCAAAGTTATGATAACGATTTTGTTAAACATATTATAAATAATACTAGATTTACTCGCTACACAGTTAATACCAATCACACAAACATTAGACCGCAGGAAGGTTGGGGAGGTTCTTGGCCAAGTGGTTTTTCAGGATACAGAAGTTGGATTGAACATTTTTCTGATGGATATATTGTAATTGACGAATTTAAATAAGAACCCGGCTCAATTTTTGCCCACCCGAATTTCGCCAAAAGAAAACCGTGGAACAAACATGGGATTCCTCATTTAAAAAAGATAATTCGCAGAACTATAAGCTATAGTAAAAAAAGAAAAATATAGAAACGATCTATTCGTAATACTTTTCCGATCATTGAGAAAAACAACAACACCCAAAATGGCAATCATCGCAACCGTAAGACCAACCGCAAGTAGATCAATATTTTTCAGAATGTCCATTACTATATATTATGGTAGAAACGGTAGACAAAAGAAAACCCCGCACAACCCCACACCGTTTCACTGTGCGGGGTTGTGCGGGGTTTGAATTTCAACAAACCTTGAATTTTCGAACGAACGATTCAGTGCCAAAACCACTAGCGATGAGGTGTTCCCGTTTACTCTGAAGAAGTTTCCTTGTCCAATCACAGGCACCTCCGCCGGCGACAGAATAAGTACCTCCATCAAACGCCTTAGCACTTACCTTATAACAGAGCCCAGAGTAATATCCTACGCCAGAGCACCTTTCAAGATCAAAAAGAAAACGAACCTTAGGGTACTTGACCTTTATAGGTTTGACCAACTTTCCCTCTGTAAATTTCATCTCATTGATGTTCGTTTCCAAGTCCGGGTAAGTTACACCAACCCCTTCGATGGTCTCAACTATTCCCGGTAAATCAACCCCATATTGCCTGAATGGAGCAAAACTTGGATCCTTGGTTCTTCGGCGAACCTCTTCCCTCTCAATCTTTCCACCAGCCATTAGTTTTTCCATGATTCGAACGTCCGATATAATCACGGATATTTCTTTTACTTCATAGCCAACTGGGCCGGCGCGAGAAAGAAAGTCTAACCAACAATCGATGTGGAGAAAAATGGAACTAAGCTCAAAATTATTGAAGCCGTCGGTGTCTCTACCAGCCGAGGCTAAAGCAAACGACCTGAAGTGGGGCGTTAACCCGGAATCCTTAGCAAACATTTGCAAACGAAGAGAACGATGGCTCGTTGCCAAATTTATATTTTCGCCACCTTGTTTTGATCGACAGTCTCGCTTCCTTCGTTTTGCACACTCGAGAGCTAGTACCAAGCTAGAATCCCCAACAACCTCAACATTCCTAATAGTGTCTAGCACTATTTTGGGATCAACCCCAGCCAACAAATAATTTGCTCCAATAGAATTAACCGGGGACAACTCCAATGGCAAAAATGCCTCTGGCAACGAACGGTAAAGAAGTTGATCCACTGCCAACAAATCTCGAGGATCAACATTGGCTACCTCTGATAAACGGTTCCCATTATGATTACGGGAAACTTCAGCCACTGATAAAGCGCGAATCCTTTTCTCGTAAGCAAACATCATGAGTGTTTGCAGATCAGCCCAACTCAATCTGCCAGCAAGTATCTCCACAATCTCTTTTGTCCCAACAAGCTTAACCACCCTATCAAGTGGGGTTTTGCCATGACAAACTCCTTTCAATTTTTGATGTTTATTTCAATGTCCCATGCACCACTTATGCCAAAGTGGAATCTAGCACAAATTTTCAGAAATTACAATGGTGTCACCTTCTTTCACGCCAAGCTCTTCTGCCCCGTTCTGACGAACCTTACCAAGTTCTGCCAAACCCAAAGAACTCCCATTATAGACAACCCACTCTCCAGTCTCACAACTCATCATTCTTTTAGCGTAAACTGCGGAGATACTGTGATTTTTTATGCGCACAGAAACAGTTTGCCCCTCGCTCATTTTTTCTAAATGTGTATTAAATTTAATTAAACCAAAATTGTCTACATGAAGAACAACTCCGGGTAACATACTTAGTTTATTTAATTTACTATGGGGAAACGGGATTCCTAATTTTGAAAATTCTGCCCCATTAGCAATCCAAGCGACAGCCGGGGCATGAATATATTTTCCACCAAAAGACACGAAACCTGGGTCTATTAGTTCGTACAATTCTTTTGTTCCAAAATCGCGCAGAAACCATTCCAATACACCAGTATTGGTTCCGACAAATAAAAAGTTTTTTGATTTGGTTCTACCGAATAATCTTTCCGGGCGCACCTTGGACGGATTTAATATAACGGAAAAAACTGTATCATCAGGATAGGATTCAGCCATAAGACGAAGGAGAAAACTACCATTTATAAGAGAGAATGGTTTGGCAATAACTGCCGGTTCTATTTCTATTAAATGACCCTTACCCAGTTTGTTCAACTCACTTAAGGTAGCTGCTCTTAATTCATTGTGAGCCACATCACTACAATCAGTAATAAAAACTATGTGTCGTTTCATTAAATTAAACTTGTATTTTCTAAATCATTCGACCAAACTAACTTCTTTGCCCCTTGCTATTACCGCTTGATTATTTGTTAATCTTGTTACCTTAACATTATTTCTTGTTTCGAAACTCTCAATTTCAGCTTCATATTTTGGATCATAATGTGGAAATATTGTCAGATCTGTAATTTTTAGACCAGAAAAATCAGCGATCTCGACATCATTTTTATCTGGAGCTATCTCATTCGCTATTTGAACTGATGGGCCAACAAGTAAACTTCCAGCGCTTACGCCGATATATACACCACCCCTATTTAGAATCCCCCAAATGACATCTTTAAAATTAGTTTCCCTGGCAAATTTCAAGAGTTTAAAAGTGTTGCCACCACAAACATAAACGACATCGTAATCAGAGACAGAATTAGCTCCTTGAGTTTCAAGATCAATAAAATCGACTGAACCAAAACCCATTTTATCCAACTGATCTTTTGCGAGTTTAGAATAAACGTTGGTTTCCTTGCCTTCAGACGCAGTAGTGATAATCGCAACTCTCTTAATTTTCGGATCACCCATTATCTCAATAAACTTATCAACCACCTTGGGATTAAAGAAGCCAGCCGATGTCAGTAAAAGAATTCCTTTGTTTGTTTTATTCATATATAAATTCTAACATACCCATCCACATAAATTTTAGTTTGCCAATTGGGTTTTTGATTAGATTTTAATTCTTTTTTGCTTGGGTCACGCAAGAAACTTAACAACGCACCGTTTAGTAGTATTAGATGGCTTTTCCAGTTCGCCTTGATAGAACCGAGATTAATTACCCAAGAATTCAGATCATCATTTTCCACCCCCCTCTTCGCCACCGTCTCAATCATCTGATCAAGTTCGTTTTTGAGATTATCTGGCAAATGGTGTTTAAATTTAGAGTGATAGATCAGATCAATATTTTTCTGACCGAAATAACTTTCCAATTTTAGCGCATCGGCATTCGCTAAGACGATAGCATATTGCTCCCCTTTTAATTCTTCTTTTAGTTGGTTAATTTTAGTTTGATCGAGACGGCCGGTTCGGATAAGTTTAACTCCCAAATCAGCCAAATTGCCATTGGCGATATCAAGCGAGGCGTCGCTATTATCAATCCCAAAGAAAATGATCTTTTGTTTACTCCCCGCTTCTCGCAATTTAGTAATCAGTTGCCTCTCAATCTCCATTGAACCCGAGCCGATACTAACGAGAACCAAGTGCCGATCCGGCTGATTGAGTTCAGCGATTTGCTTCAGGAGTTCTTTCCTGATTCGCCCCAAAATATCCGGGAATTTCCATTTCTCTATTTCCAATAGTTCTCTTTGCAACATTCTCTCCCACTTGCCATCGCTTAAATGGAAATCGGAGAGCTCCAAAAGGCGCTTGCCGTCCAAGGCCGGGCGCACCCGTCTAAACCAACGCCAGAAGTCGCGGAAACGGTACAGCGAGCGGAAGAAGGCTAAATTAGCCTCAAGGGCATAGATATTTTCACACTGTCCACTTCCTCTTGTGCGCCTCCAAATCAGCGATAATCTCATCGAGCAATTGTTTCCTAGAAATAATATCCATTGAGATAAATCATATCATTCATCTGCCAGTCTGAAAATGTCTAGGAAAGAAAAACCCAGCGCGGAGTACTATATTTACATTCTAGCAAAATCTACATGGCAACTTGACACAAATAATAATAGGTATAAACTCCAAATGGGAAGATCCACGAGTGAAAGGAGACTGTTAATATGAATGCGAAACTCAAAGGTAAAAGGGTCGTTTTTAGGGACAGTGATTTTGTCACCGCCCAAAGTTGCAACCCGCCTCATCCGGATTTGGATTGTGTAGCAGTGGCAATCAAGGACGGGGTTGTGGCGGTCAGGAGTACGCACGACAAGAACAAGAGGACAGTGCGGTTCCACAAAGAAGAGTGGCAGAACTTTCTCAGCGCGGTCAGAGCCGGCGGATTCAACATTTAGATTACTCTCGGGTCTTCCCAACCCATAATGCCACGCCTACATCAATGACAATGGATGATGCGTGGCATTTTTATACAATGAAATCGTTAGCACAAAAAAATTGGGATAAGTTTTTTAAATCAGGTAAACACTGCCTGCCTATTAAATTATACGAGAAGGAATTATTAGATAGATTAGCGACTCACACAAAAGTCGTCGACCTCGGATGCGGCGACGCCTCTCTCGGTATTGAAGTAGGTAAACATAATCTGAATTATGTTGGAGTTGATTACTCGACTCAAGCCATAGAACGCGCCTCCATCAATCTTAAACTTTTTCCTAATGTCGAACTAATCCAGGCTGATATAAACAAACTGCCAACAGACCAAAGGCTTTTAGACGCTGAGCTTATTTTTATTAGATTTGTGTTGGCGCATATCGATGATAAAAAAGGTTTACTCGAGACAGCCAAAAAATTGCTTAGACCGGGCGGCAAAATTTTTATCTTATCTCCCATTAGACCGGCTGGTTTGACTGTAAACAAAGATTTAGAAATGATATCGCTAGTTGAGGGAAATATCGACTTATTGTGTCGAGAGGTAGGGTTATCGTTAGAAATAATTGCCGAAGAACATTTTCCCAACGAACAATCATTCTTGGGAGCTTATTTGTGTCAACCTTAGACGATCGATGGACCTTGAGCCACTTACTGAATGCAAAAAGAAAATGGGGATGGCTGATGGTTAAAGCAACACCCCCATTTTAGCTATCCTTGGTTAGATTTTCACTGATCATCATCTGGGCATGCAGTGTCCGGACCATCAGTCCGCGTACACGACGTTGGGTCAACGGACGACATCTCCTTTTTGATAATCTCTTCTACCGCAAAACTGTTTATTTGAGACTCCAAGTGAGAAAAATACTGAGATCCATCAAACAAAAACGGACTCCACCAACCATCTTCAATCATTACCATAGATTCTCCTGATAAGACCAAAAAACATCCATACTCACCCTACCATAATAGGCTAGAATTGATCAAGCATCGATTCAGTCTCTACACCAATCCGATGTGAAGTTCGTAACGGTGGCGGTAATTGCCACCTTCGATTTGCATCAGCTCATCGTGAGTGCCCTCCTCCACAATTTTCCCTTTTTCCAACACGAAGATGCGGTCGGCCTTACGAACCGTGGAGAGACGGTGGGCAATGATGAAGGTCGTCCGCCCTTTCATCAGTTTTTCTAAGGCTTCGGTCACCTTATGTTCGGTCTCAGAATCAAGCGCGCTCGTCGGCTCGTCTAGGATTAAAATTTTCGGGTCACGCAGAATCGCTCGAGCAATGGCCACTCGCTGTTTCTGTCCAACTGATAATTTAACCCCTCGTTCACCGACAATCGTCTCGTATCCGTCGGGAAGGGTTTTTATAAATTCATCGGCATAAGCTTCTTTCGCCGCTTTTTCAATCTCCTCAAACGGAGCGCCGAACGAACCGTAGCCGATATTTGATTTGACCGTGTTATTAAAGAGAGCAACCTCTTGTGGCACCACGGCGATATTCTTCCGCAAATCAGTTAGATTCAATTTGCGCGTGTCGACGCCATCAATGAGCACCCGCCCCTGCGATGGAAAATAATAACCGGAAATCAGGGAGATAGCCGTACTCTTCCCCACCCCGGATTCACCGACAAAAGCGACCACTTCACCCACCCTAACCTTGAAATCAAGACCGGAAAGTATTTCGGTCTGATTCTCGCCATAAGCGAAGTGAACCTTTTCAAAATTGATTTCTCCGAAGAAATGCTCGGGAGTGACTGCCTCTTGGGGTTTGTAATTCTCTTCGGCACCGTCAAAAATCTCTTCAGCTTGCGACGCGGAAGTGATCCCATTTTGAATCGTTTGCCAACTGTATCCGAGAGACACGAAGGGTCCGAAAAACATCGCCACGTAACCATTGAGGGCGACAAGCTCCCCCACCGTGATCGTGCCGTTTGAAATAAATTGAACCGAAAAAATAAAAACGGCAAACTGGGTGAGGAAGACAATGATGCGCTGGAAAAAGCCGACGTTGCTCCAATTGCGTTCAATTTGATACCACAAGCGATAGGTTCGGCCGAGCAATGACTCGCGCACGGTCTGGTCCTCGTAATCTTCAGCGACGGATTGTTTGACACTCTCAATTTGTGTCACCGCTTGAGCGGCGTCATCCCAACCTTCATTCCAAGACTTGTGCGCGGCGGCGTCAATCGCCGCAATCGGTGAAAGAATCTTTACCAACAGAATCACGTACAGAAGAACTCCGACAACCAGAATGCTCGCCAAAAAAGTGTTGATACTGGCGGCCAACACAATGCCGATAATGATGCTTAGAAATTGAGGGGCAATGCCCACCAGTGTCCTGATAATGGCCGAGACCCTCCAACCGGTCATACTTATTTTTTGCATCACACCGTTGATGTGGACATTCTTGTGATACATCATCGGCGCGTGGAGAAGGTGCGAAAATCCTTGCACTTCGATATTAAAATGAATTTCAGTATTCACCCGCCGTTGCAAGCGATCCATAATCCAATCGATATTATTGGCAACCAGTTGGGTTAAAACCCAAACCCCAAGCAGAACGGACCAGAGGGGCAGAGTCTTCGTGGCCAAGGCATATTTACCTTGAGAAATCTGGATGAGAGTATCAAAGAAACGGCCCGTCACGTAAGGGACAAAACCATTGGCGACGGCAGACACCACCCCGAGGACAACAAGAACAAGCAGTTCTCTCTTGAACGGTTGAACGTGACGCCAAATGGCCCGCAGACCTTTTCTTGTCTCAGACATACTATTTGACGAATTTGTCGAAGGGAAATCTTAGGGATCTCGCGCTGGGCGGAGTAGATCGGCCAACGCGAAACATCATTGCCAGAGTTTGGCTGTTTTGTAGGCCAAAGGCTGAAAAAATTTTGCGATAAGCCTCGCCGATCAAATTTTTATGATTCTCACTGAACCAATCCCCTTCCCCATTCTCCAGTCGGCGCTGGAACCAAATTACACCGGTGACCGGTTGGAAACTCAAACCGAGTTTAGTCGCGGTAAGCCAAGCGCGCTCTAACACCCGACCAACGGCGATAAAATCTTCCGGCCTTTTACTATTGACTGATACGGCACCGAAACCGGACGAAGCCGTGTAATTCTTGGCATTCTCTTTCGCTACCACCTTCGACGCGCCAATTATTTTGTTGGCAATGTTTAGCGCCGACCAATGTTTGAAAAGCTTAAACCCCACTTTGGCCGGCAGTGGTAATTCTAATGTTTCGATAAAGAAACCAGTTCTTTTTTCCTCGTCTTCCTGCTTGGTCCAACTGACATGACCAAAGAAGAAATCGTGCAAACGACGATTCTCAAACAAAACTTTCTCCCCCACACTAGCCGCCATAGCTATCTCACCAATTTTTGTCTTGTCATCAAGTATGGTAATCGTAACACTCTCTGAACTACCGGCTTCTAAATCTTGTTTTTCTTCAGGTGGCAAGCTCGCTGATACAGCATACGGCTTTCGATTAGTGCAACGTTTCTCAAGAAAAGGGTAAAGTGAATCAGAACTTCTTGCACTGTCCCCCGCCAATCGAACTTCCAACGTTGCAACTAAATTTGGCTGATTTGAGTCTGGAAACAATTTAATATCTAACGTCTGCCCAAGTTGGTGAGCGGTAATCGCCATATTTTCGATGGCCGCGCCGTGGGAAACCAGCGAGGCTCTCTGCTCCCAGTTATAAGCCGACTGATCGCGTTCCGGGCAATTAAACAAAAGAATTTTTTGACCGGCAATTTCAAACCGCCACGGTTGGCAGTTTTCACCCGAGGGAGCGAGAATTGCTGATTCAATTATTTTATTAATCATAAGCCGAAGATTTTGCGGAAGCTGTCGGCAACGGTTTGGCGCCGAGCCACTTGCTCGGCCGAATTATAATCCGGCGTTAGCTTTTCATCCAGCGAAACAAGTGCACGGTTGCTCTCAAGTGGCTGACCAGTCAAAATTTTCCGCACGCAATAGGCCACCGCCGAACCGTTGAGCAGAGCGGCCCCACCGAGTTGTGGCCAAGAGACCACCGTCTTGCCCATCTCGAGCAGAGACTGCTGCATTCGCTCGGTCACATTCTCCGGTCCGACATGCTTAGTGATATATTTACCAATCCCAAACTTATCTAATGATTTCAAGAAATCGTAACTGACCTCGCCCAACCGCCCGTGGAAGAATTCCGGTTGCGGGTCAAGATCATAACGTTCAACGTCCACGACACCGTTATCGCCATTGTCAGCAGCCATCACCACGGCCAAACACCGCTTCTTGGCCTCTTCGCGAATCAGATATTTAGTGGCGAGATTATCGATCTCATCTATTACTAAATCCAGACCATCAAAAAATTTGCCGATATTTTCCGGTGTTAGACCAGCTTGGAAAATTTCCACCTTGGCATACGGATTGAGTGAATAAATCTGCCGCGCCGTCATAATCACTTTTGGCAAAGCCAAGAACTCCACGCCGGCGCGAATCCGATTAAGGTTAGAAAGGGCGAGGACATCGTGGTCGGCAATCTTGATGTGGCGCGCCCCACCCTGCAAGGTAATCGCCAAAGTGACGCTATTGCCCACGCTCAAGCCGGCCACACCAATCGTGCAATTGTAAAATTTCTTTTGCTCTTCAACATTAATCAGGTTGCGGTTGCGTCCGGTTCTAACGACTTGGAAAGCTTCGTCTTCGAGCAAATGCACTAAACTAGACAGCCACGGATAATAAACCCAACGGCCTTGTTGCCACAGTGGCTTTTCTTTAACCAGAGAATCAAGATGGTTTTTGAATTTCTCTTCGAAATCAGGGGCATAAACACCGGACGGATTACTAATCTGAAAATATTCTTTAACTTGTTCCTGGTAATCATCAACCACGCGGTGAATCTTACCAGCGGAGAACAAACTATCTACTGACACTTGATCTTCCGTTTTAGTTAAATCAAAAATTTCTGGCTCATACTCCATCCCTCCGTCAGATTTCTTGGTTAGCAAATTCTCTAAATTATTCATAGTTTATTTTATTAATTACGACTGATAAATATATTTCGGCTTTAAACCGGGTTTGAAATATTTCTCATCTTGGTAAGGCCAGAGGTTTATTCTCGGCCGCAAATCTTTATCTTTCAGATGATTGCAAGCATCCAGATATTCGGAATTTATTTTTTTCAATCTGATTGTCGCCTGTTGCCGGATAAAGTGCTCCAACTTCTTGCTCGGCTTAATCCCCTTCCTTAATTCAATATTTATTTCCAAAAACTGATCCATATTGTCCAAATAATCTTTGCGCATCACGAATTTGCCGGTCAACTTGCTGAACAAGACATTGAGACTAAGCGCCTGCTGAATGTGCTCCGGATAAATGTTGGCCGCATAAAAAATGATGGTGTTGTCGCTTCGACCCCAGAGAGCGACAAGCGGTAAACGCCAAAGTTGATGCGATTTATCGTAATCTCTCCGCCAATTATCCAACCAGCGCGGTTTTAACTGATGAATCATTTTCTCCGTTTCGGCCAAACTGACAATCTGACCGCTGTCATGAAGATTGTACCGGATGAGAGGCAAACCGCTAGTTGAGGTAAACAAAAGCTCGCGCTTCTCGGATTCGATGTAACGCCAAAGTGGATTGTACTGAAACAAATTTGGCAGATTCACCGCCTCACCGAAAATATGTTTGCGCAAACCGGTATGCTGATCAAGAATGTTGCGCAAGAGAACGGTCACCGGTGTTTCGTAAGCCATCAGTAACATTTCGGACGAACCGTAAGTATTGAAAATATCCCAAAGCCCGGATTGCAAACCGGCTTCTTTCGAAAGGTAACGCCGCCAACCTTCAGAAAAACCCTCGCTACAAAACATCATTTTCAAACGGCGCTTAGACCAATCGATTTTTTCGCGCCGACCAGTCTCGATTACATCTTTAATGAAGAAGGGATGGCCAACTAGAATTATTTGCTCATATTCCGCCTGCAAATGTTTAACTGCCCGAAGTACTTCATTCTTATTATTACCGGCGCTGACGATTGTTAAGTCATATTCTCCCGAAGCCGCGAGCCAAGTCGGCAAGAGAGTGGCGATCCCCGAAACATAGATGCCCATCGGGAAACCAATGATCAACAAGGTTCGATGCTGATCGATCTGAAATAGATTCCGATACAGTAATTCGTGAACAATTGTCGCCTCCCCTTCTTGACTGAAATCGCGGGGCCAAAATTTGGGTTCGCCACTCGTCCCCGAGCTAGTGGCAATCAGCTTGGCCGAGCGCAAACTGCCGTCCCAAGAACGATCGGCTAGCGAGTATTGGCTGGTATAATTCTTAGCATCGGTAAAAGGTACTGACTTGAAATCCTCGATCGTTTTTATTTGGTCGGGGTCAATTTTATTTTTTTTAAGAAAATCGCAATAGGCCGGCACGCGAGAAGCGGCTTGGTGAAAAACCTTCAGCGCGCGTCGCGCGCCTTCCGTCTGCCAATAATCTTCGCCCTTAGTTTTGAGTAAACGATCCAGCTCACCGACATCAAACTTTTGTCTTAGACCGAGGGGCGGGAAAATGGTGAGAGGGTCTTTCATAATCTGGATTTCTAGTGGAAGAGTTTGAGATCCCGATCACCTTTGAGCCAAGTGGCCGCCAGTGGCAATTCGTGTATCAAGACTCGATCGTCAATTATTACCGGCAAATGCTGGCGGAAAGATTGATATAATTTGAGCGATGCTTGAGATAAATTTTCCTGATCTTTTTTGAAATCTACCGCTTGGGCGAGCGCCGTGAGTTCGATGGTTAAAACGATGAAAGTATTCTCGACAACCTTAGCCGCGAAAAGAGCCGCGTCCGTGCCCATGCTAACCACATCTTGATTGTCACCATTGGTTGGAATCGAGTGAAGCGAATGAGGATAACCGAGCGATTGGCTGTGCGCTGTCGTCGAAGTAGCCACGAATTGCAAACCCTGAAGACCGAGCGTCAACCCCGGCTGTTTGAGATTAAGGAAAGGTGGAAAAACCATATTAATTTTGTCATGCAAGAAAAAGTTGAGCCGACGTTCGGATAAAATAGTGAGTTTGATCAAAGCGGCCTTCAAACGGTCAACGGCCGAAGCGATATAATCGCCGTGGAAATTGCCTCCGTGAATAAACCTTCCATGTTCGACATCCACCACCGGATTATCGGTAACAGAATTGATTTCAACCTCGACTGTCTTCCTAACCTGCGCGATAGTCTCATAAATAGGGCCGAGGATCTGCGGGAGACAACGGAAAGAATAAACTTCTTGGCCGTTCTCTTTTATCTCCTGAACTTCATCGTTAAGTTTGTGTTTAAATTGGAAATCGGCGCGCTCGCGAAGCAGTTGGGAATCTTTGACCAAATCTCTCATTGCTTCGGCAATTTTAATTTGACCCGGGTGCGGACGAATCATTTGAAGATTGGGATCAATGGCATCGCGAAAAGCGCTGATGAGCTCCATCGCCAGCGCGCCACTACGCGTCGCGACCGAGAGAGCCAACTCGGCTTGGTCAACCAACACCGCCGTTACCCCCGCCATCACCGACGTACCGTTGATCAGCGACAAACCTTCTTTGGCTTTTAATTTATAAGGCGCAATTTTAAGCTTTTTCAAAAGTGGCGCTACTTCTTGCCATTCACCGTGATAAAAAACTTCACCTTCACCGATCAAGGCCAAGGCAATATGCGCCAGTTGGACCAAATCCCCGCTTGTACCGACTGCGCCGTGTTCCGGAATCACCGGCAGTAAACGATGATTGATAAAGAGTTCGAGTTGTTTAATTAAATCTGATGACACCCCCGAATAACCGCGAAGCAACGTGTTTAAACGCACGACCATAGCCATAAGAGAAAACCGGGGCGCGATCGGTTCACCTAAACCCATCGCGTGACTTCGCACTAAATTGTATTGCAAATCAACTAGCTGATTCTTGCCGATCAATCTTGAAACCATCGGGCCGAAACCGGTGTTAACGCCATAAATCACCCGCTTCTTAGATTCGGCCTCAAGAAAATCGTGAGACTTCACCACCCTCCTCAACGCTTCGGCCGAAACTTCCACCAGTAAAGATTCGTCTCTCATTAGAGAGACTAGTTGGTCGATGGTCAAGTCTTGGCCGGTCAAAATAAGCTTATTTTTAGCCATTTTTATTAACTAGACTAGTTATATATTCCAATATACCACTTATTCCCCCAAAAGAAAAGCCGCTGGCGGAATCGTTAAGATTCTCAACCAGCGGCTAGCTACTACTGTCAAGGTTCGACCTTGACATGATCACGACTCGGACAAGCCTTGGGCAACCGTGCGGAAGATCGGTCCAAAACCAGCGCGAGCCATGGCGAACCAACTTTCTTTATCGCTGCCCATCCCTACTTCCGAAAAATGATCGGACATAGGCGGATAAAAAATTCTTTGCACGTTTCGCTCAACGTCGCCTAGACCAAACTCAGATTGACAGAGGAAAGCTAGGTCGTCTTCGGAACCGTGATACAAACGACTCTCCGCCACGAAAATTGGGAAGCTTTCCTCGAATGGGATCGTGCCGATCTCGACCGCCAGTCCAGTCACCTGAACTCTCGGCAGGCACTGGGCGATGAAGAAAAGCAAGTCGGATGAGACAGCGGGGACCACTTTGTTTTGACCCAACTTCGGAAAAACCGGCGTAAGGCCAAACCATGACTTGACTCGGGCAATCAACTTGTCATCATCCGGTCGGGCCGGCGAGATCAACATAATTTCACCGAATTCCCCGAGACCAGTGTGAATGTCGAGAACCGCCAGCTGTTTACAGGTTCCCGCGAGAGACTGAGGATATTCCTCTAGCTGATGTAAAGACCACGACCGCTCTCTGCCCCCGTAAAAAATCCCTTTGGGGTCGGCGTCTTGCCCGCGAAATACTTGAGTTCGCAGAGAGGCGCACTTAGCCGAATCGGCCAAAATTTCAGACAACGCGCGATACCACTTTTCATCACACTTTGCGAGATGAACCAGAGCGGCGATTTCCGGAGTGAATGCTGGGGTGTCTGGCCACGCGCCAAACCAGCCGTTACGATTTAGATCGACATTATTCTCGTCTGTCCGTCGACCATGCGCCCAACCCCACGGGTTCAGGGCAACTACGAAAATGAGGCCAATATCCGCTGGCAACTTCTCGTGGACTCGCTTCTCCAGCAGATCCATCTGCAAATCATACCCGGCCGGTCCTTCGACACCATGTGTGCCAGAGATGACCATGATGATCTTCAGGGCCTTGGGTCTGAAAGACAAAAACTGGATACCGAGCGGATGCATCGCTCCGCCGGTTAAGACCGTATGGGGAGCGCAGTCGCACTCGAATCCCATTTCCACAGCCAAATCTCGAATTTTCGTTTGCGCTCCTAACAACCCCATGCAACTGAATATCGACTCCATTACTCACCATCCTTTCATTTGTTTACGGTTTGTCACTTAAAACAACAAGGTCCAACCTGTTTTTAAGCTAGCATAAAAAGTAAAACTTGTCTATAGTCCCTCCTCGCGTAAATCTTGAATGAGTTTTTGGGCTTTACGTGAGAGTTTTGGCGGAATGTTGATAGACACTTTCAGATATAGATCACCGCGACGGCTCTGACTAATTGGCACACCGCGCCCCTTGACCCGCAGAATCTCACCGGGCGAAACGCCTTCGGGAATCTTAACATTGATCGCGCCGTCAAGCGTCTCTACTTTATATTCTGCTCCAAGAAGAGCATCGGAGAGCTTGACTGACAGATTCATCACTAGATTCTCGCCATCGCGTTGAAAAACTTTATGACGTTCGACATGAACTTTGACGTAGAGATCACCGGTTGTCCCGCGCGCCACGGCCTCGCCGCGACCGGTCATTCGAATCATTTCACCATCTTGAATACCGGCCGGTATCGCGATGCGAATTTCTTCATTGCGCTTCACCACGCCATGACCGCCGCAAGTTGAACAACGTTCGACCGGCACTTCGCCACGGCCGAGACAACTGCCACACTCACGCACACTAGCGAAAGAACCAAGGAAGGAACGTCGCGTCTCATGAATCTTGCCTTGGCCATTGCAAGTCTCACACTTCTTCAGGGTCGCGCCGGGCTCGCCACCTGTCCCCTTGCAGTGTTCACACACGCCAATTTTAGAAATTAAAACGGTGCGTTCACTGCCGAAAATCGAGTCAGCAAAAGGAATTTGAATATCAACTGAAATGTCTCGCCCGCGACGATTCCCCGCCGCCCCACCACGTCCACCGTTGAAAAACTCACCGAAGAGATCACCGAGATCCCAACTCGCCCCGTCTTGACCAGCTTGACCGGCAAACCCGCCGAAGTTGCTGAAATCCCAACCGCCAGCCTCTTGACCAGAGAAACCGCCCCCAGTTGCTCCGCCATTACTATTCCAACCGGCACCATGCGTATCGTAAGCCCGACGTTTGCGCTCATCAGAAAGTATCTGATAAGCTTCATTGATTTCCTTGAATTTACTCTCGTCTCCCCCCTTCTTGTCGGGATGATACTTGTGCGCCAATTTATGGAACGCTTTTTTTATCTCGTCCGTCGAGGCATTGTGTCCCAACCCCAGCACTTCATAATAATCTTTGTTGGCCATAATAATTTATGAGGTCTCGGCGTCGCGAATCGGACCGTTATCGGTCGGGCCATCATCTTTTTTATTCTCTGTTTTATTTTCGGGCGATGTATGTGAATTTTGCTTATTCATTGCCTCACCAATCTTTTGCATCTCACGCGAGAGTGCTTCCGTCGCCGTCTTAAGTTCAGCGACACTACCATTTTTTTCTTTGATTTGTTTTAGTTCGGTAATTTTGGTCTCAACTCCCTGCTTAATCTCGACACTGATCTTACCTTCGGCGTCTTTAATGGCCTTTTCGGCCGTGTAAATAAGTTGATCGGCAAAATTGCGCGCTTCGGATTCTTCGCGCTTCTTCTTGTCTTCCTCGGCGTGAAGCTCGGCATCTTTTTTCATTTTTTCAATATCATCAGCCGTCAAACTCGAACGCGCCTCCACGCGAATCGATTGCTCTTTGCCGCTGGCTTTATCTTTCGCTTTTACGTTTAAGATCCCGCTGGCATCGACGTCGAAAGTCACTTCAACTTGTGGCATTCCCCGTGGCGCCGGCGGAATACCATCGAGAATGAAACGGCCAAGCGACTTATTGTCACTGGCCATCGCTCGTTCACCTTGAACAATATGAATCTCCACTGACGTTTGATTATCCGCGGCCGTTGAGAAAACTTGGCTTCGCGAAACCGGAATCGTGGTGTTGCGTTCGACAATCTTAGTCGCCACCGAACCCATCGTCTCAATACCGAGTGAGAGTGGAATAACATCGAGGAGTAAAACATCTTTGACGTCACCCTGGAAGATACCGGCTTGAATTGCGGCGCCGACCGCCACCACTTCGTCCGGATTAATTGAACGGTTCGGCTCTTTATTGAAAAGTTTGCGCACCGCATCAACGATCGCCGGCATCCGTGTCTGTCCGCCAACGAGAATTATTTCATCAATCTCCGACATCTTATAACCGGAAGCTTCAAGCGCTCGATTGGTAATCTCGATTGAACGATCGATGTATTCACGCACCAAACCTTCAAGCGTCGCGCGATTGAGTTTAAGTAGTAAGTGACGGGGGCCAGAAGCATCCGAAGTAATAAACGGGATATTAATTTCCGTTTCGTTGGTCTCCGAGAGTTCATGCTTGGCCTTCTCGGCCGCTTCTTTAAGACGTTGGAGGGCCAACGTATCTTTCGTCACATCGATCCCCGATTCTTTCTTAAACTGATCGGCAATCCAACGAATTATTTTCTGATCGAAATCTTCACCGCCCAGATGCGAGTCGCCATCAGTTGATTTCACTTCAATACTCTGCTCACCTTCCGCGCCGGTGATCTCGAGCACCGACACGTCAAAAGTTCCGCCGCCAAAATCGTAGACGACAATTTTCTCATCTTTCTTTTTATTGAAACCGTAAGCCAAAGCCGCCGCCGTCGGCTCGTTAATGATTCGGCGCACCTTGAAACCGGCGATTTCACCGGCGTCTTTTGTCGCTTTGCGCTGGGAATCGTCGAAGTAAGCCGGCACAGTGATCACCGCTTCCTCAATCTTCTCACCAAGTTTGGCTTCGGCATCGCGCTTCAACTTCTGGAGAATCATCGCCGAGATCTCCTCCGGTCGATAAAATTTGTCAGTCTTGACCTTCACCCCACCGTCGTCGGAACGTTCAATGGCAAAAGGCGAGATCTCGCGGTCACGTTTAATATTCGGATCATCGAAACGGTGTCCCATCAAACGTTTGAT
>CAYIEL010000006.1:0-22123 GCA_964362425.1 uncultured Candidatus Saccharibacteria bacterium
TCTTCTCTCCCAAATGATTCACGATCGCGTAGAGTAAGACAATGATCGCTAGCGCGATAAACAGGATAAATTTTTTGGTTTTGGGCATAAGCATATAAGGCTAGCGCTTTTCGATTAATTCTTCAACCTTCCTCTTGGCTTCTTCTAATAATTGTTTGGCCTTCTTTCTAGCTTCATGTGATTGCCTAACCAAATCCGCTATTTTTTGTTGGATTGTTTTAGATAAAATTGGTATTTGCATTTCTTTAACTTGATCGGGTTTCCAGTGTGCGATAATCGATCCACCGGCATCTCGCTCAACTTGGGATTGCCCAACAATAGAATTAATGACAAGAGCCAGATATTCCGACTCAACATTTTCCTTTAATCTGACTCTCAACACACCGCCAGACACAATTCCTTCGATTGGTTCTTTAACAGCATAAGCCATACCCGGGCTAGCATCTTTGGTTAGTAATATCTCACCAACTTTTGGTTGGTAATCTTTTTTGAGTTTATCGTATAACTCGTCTTTTAAATATTTCTGGTCTTTATCAGTGATACCATCTTTAGAAATAGAACTGACACGAATAAATAACTTCCCCTCTTCTTGATATGCTTCCGTCCCCGGCTCGATTCCCTTCTTGATCGTAGCCAATTCGCCTAGAGCCACTCCTCCATTTTTACGAATCAAAGATAGAATGGTTTGATATTTGGGCTGAAAATATTCCGGATCAATCCGATCGGCTTTTTTGACTTCAGAAAAATTAACCACACTCCATAATTCACTTTCTGACTCAAAACCTTTCAATCCCAATTCTTCTAGCAACAAATTTCCCGCCTGAGAGTAAAGGGATTTTGATTTCTCAAGTTCAAACAAGTAATTTTCTATCGAGCGTGCTACAGTTTCTTGGTCTATCTGGCTTGGAGTGAAGACCACAGTATTTCTTAAATCGCTTATACCAAGATTGCGTTGACGTATTCCAAGAGCATTTCTCTCGGTCTGCAAACGGGCAATCTCTGTACTTAAGTAAGCAAAAAGATAATGAGGATTAATCTTGGAAGAAATTTTTGCGACGCGTTGATTAAAAGCAAAAATCTCGCCATTTTTAAAAGTTACTAGATTACATTTGCCAACGTCTGGTGGATCTCCAGTCATAGACAGGAGAATGTCTTTATCTTTAATTTTTCTCTCGTGAAATTTTGCAAATTCCTTTTTCGACAATTTAAGCCAACTACTAATTTCTATCTTATTTACCACATCCCCTATTCTCGCGATAGGTATATCAAACGCTTCACCAATTCCTTCACTCGAGTATGCTGGCCCTGTTGTTATAACAGAAATATCTTTGAGCAAGATCGACTTAGCGGTAAGCAACAAACTTTTTGCTGTTAAATACTCCGGCTGGTAATATTCCGCATCCAAACGCAGTGCGCCTTCAAGTTGCGATTTTTTGATTATTGAAAAAACGGCCATATTTTATTTTCGAAAAGAAATTGAATAAGAGCAAGAAAAATTCCAGAACCAGCAATTAAAACACCGCCTAGAGTCAATCTATTTAGGGCATTAGCTAATTTAGTTGATGAATCATCTGCTCTTTTTATATTTTCATTCAACTGAACAAAAGATTGGTTGAGATGATTGACATTATTTTGTAAATATCCTAGATGCGAGGACACTGTCGACCGAAGATTTACTAACGATAACACAAGTTTTTGTGTTGCTTTAATCAAACTTACAATATTCTTGTCCGTTAAATGTGTATGTATTATTTCATTCCAACCATTCAATTCAGGAAAAATTTCGTTATTATTTGTCATGTTCTTTTAGTTATCCACTTTGCTTGCGTTTACGTATTCTCTTTGGTATACTGGCACCGGTGTTTGGAGGGTTCGCCCTCTCACGGCTATATGTAAGCTGTAACCAAACACCAACAAAGGATCTGCCCGTTGGGCGGGTTTTTTGTTTGTTTTAATCATGTTCGGGATCTCCAACATATAATTTTCGTTGTTTTGTTTCCTTGTTTATTCCCCAAAACGGAATGACACTCCAAAATAATAATTGGCCAGTTCCTACTTGTTTGACAATGACTTTAACTCTGATACTTTCAATAACTGCAACAAACTCATAACAGGAAACCTCTTTCAGGATTGTGTCAGTGCGACTATTTATACGGACTCGCTCAAGATGTTTGGTGTGAAAAATTCCCTGAACGGTATGGGATAGACGCAAAACTTCTTGCACAAAACGTAACATTTTGAAACGCATATATTGGTCTTGTCTATTTCTGGCTCCATTACGTTGTTTAAATTTTAAATGTTCCAAGCCTTGAGAATTAAAATAAACTTTTTCTTTAAAATAAGGACATGGTACTGGTTCAAGGGTTTTGTAAAACTCTTCGCCTTTTATTCTCACCTCATCAAAATTTTCGATTGGCCCATTCATAATCTATATTTTAAAAACTAAACTTCTCCTCTTTCGCAAACTTAATAAACCCATCAGCAATCTCACCTAGATCATGATCGAGGACTTTGTGACCTTTGGCATCGTGAACATAGTTACCATCTTTGTCTTTTTTATAGACGTAATCACCAGAATTATCTTTGCCACCCTTCTTCGACACCGCCATGAATATCGGATAATCTTTTTCTGGTTCTTCTTTTTCTTCCCACTTGCGTAAAAATAGAACGCTTGTTTTTGTCCCAGTGTGCGGTTTAAAAGTATTACCATGTAACCCAACAACAGCGAGTATTCGTGCTTTGTCAAAAAGATATTCGCGCACATATTCCATCTGGGTATTATTAAGCACACCCTGCGGTAAAACTATAGCCATGCGCCCGCCCGGGCGAATCATATCCAGTGTTCGCTCAATGAAGAGGATATGCCGTTCTATTTTATTTACCAACTTCCCTTTTTTCTTGCCAAAGAAATATTGGTGCAAGAGACCTTGATCTTTAATCTCCCCGGCAAACGGTGGGTTAGTAAGCAAAACATCAAAATTTAGATGGTGAAAAGTCTTTTTATTCTCGGCATTGTCAGAACTATTACCAAGATCGAGTAATCTTGTTTGCAATTTCGACCGAGCGTCAAGCAGTTGAGCTTCCTCGCCTTGCCACTCCCGCGAATCGAGAGAATTCAGTTTGAAAAGGTGTGACCGACCATCGCCAGCGATAAGCATCAGGGCGCGAGAAGTTTTAGAAATTTCGTCGGCAAAATCAATCCCCCAAATATTCTCTTTGGCATATTCGCGCATTGCTTCTTCGGAACCATTTAAGTGCTTGTCTTTAACCGAATACATGGCACTAATCAGGAATCCTCCGGACCCAGCGGCCGGATCGATTACATACTCCCCGGGTTTCGGATCAAGCATTTTGACCGCCATATTAATAACATGCCGCGGTGTGAAGTATTGCCCCTTCTTACCTTTAGCCACTTCAGGAATCAAATATTCAAACGCCTCATCGATGATCGAAAGATCGGAACTAAAAAGTCTCGCTCGTTCAAGTTCCCCAACGACGATCGAGAGATGATCGGGAGACAGACTGATATTTTCTTGTTCGTAAAATGTCCCGGGCCATTTCTTGATCGCTTTTTTGAAAAGATCGTTGATTGTGTTGTAAGTTTTTGCCGGATCACGATATTTACGGAAAAAGACTTCTTTGTCTGATCGAAGTTTTGCTCCCTCTTCATCATAAAGCTTGGCATAAATTAATTTAAAAACCTCATTAAACACATCGACACCGGCATTAGCCAAAACAAGTTCTTGCATTGAATCGATAATCTCCTTGAGGTTGACCTTGGTCGTCGTGTGTTCGTAGTAAGTCTTCTTGGCTTCCAAGAGATCATCAATAGTTTGATCGACTTTCGGCAAATCCGGCAAGGTATCGTTGAATTCGCGTGGATAGAAACGATATAGAATAACGCGTTTGATCCCGTTAGCCCACACGCCAATCTCGGCGCCGTCGGCGTTGAGATAACTTTTCATTTGCTCAATACCCTTGCTTTCAGTTGGCGCTTTCACCTCCACGAGAATGTACGGGGTAATTTTGTCTGTTTTATAGACAACGATGTCAACGGCCTTACTATGAATCTCTCGGCCGAAATGAATATCTTTTTCGGTATCTAATCGATCAAGCGGGTAATTGTAAAGTTTATTTAGTTTGTGAAGCCAGAGTTGGCGAACAATTTCTTCAGGCTTACCAGACTCTTTCTTCTCATCATAGACGAAACGACTTTTGCCAGTTTTCAAATCTTTAAGATAATATCGGCCGGGTTCTTCTTCGGTGATCTCGAGCACCGAAAAAATATCGACTCCTTCAAATTCCCGCAAGCCATAGGCCAGCTCGCTGTTTTTAAAAATCTTTCCAATAACTTCTTCTGATTTATTTAATTTTTTCGTGGGCATGTTATTTAACTGATTTCCATTGATCTTTACTAAATACCGATACAACTTTCCCTTTTAATCGCACTTCGTCTGTAAAAAGAATGTTTCCGTATTTTGGATTTTCTGGTTTCAGATAAACATACGGTGGCTTATCGTCAGACATAAATCTTTTAATGGTCGCTTCTCCGCCATTTTCGGCCAGCACAATCTCGCCTGACACAAACTCTTTTTTGGTTTGGACCAATACAGCATCACCATCATCAATCCCGGCATTGATCATTGAATCACCAGAAACTTTAAGCACAAGTATTTCCTCGGTAAATCTAGAAATTTCAGGGGAAATAACTTGCCAGTTGCCAGAAACCTCTATCGCCTCGGCAAACAAACCGGCTGTCGTTACACCAAGAACCGGCGCAAGCGGCGGCAACCCCAGTATTTTATAACCTAGAGGTAGAATAGCTAGGGTTCTCGCGCCAGTATTTTTTTTGATTAAACTCAATTTCTTTAGTTTTTCTAAAAGATCAACGACTGACTGGTTTGAAGATACACCGAGATTCTCGCGCATTTCTTCAAAGGTTGGCGGATAACCAGTAGACTTTATGAAGTTATAAATAACTTCAAGAAGCTGTTTTTGCCTTTCGGTTACTCGCTTTTCCACACCTTAATCATACCCGACTATTTATTCGGGTCAATAAAAAAACTAATCGAAACTGTGGATAAGTACCAAGTTTTTATTTCAACCCCACGGCTTCGCGCACTTTGGCCATCTTGGCTTCTGATACTTCACGGGCCACAGTCGCTCCCTTCTCGAGCACAGCCCGAACCTCATCCGGTCGGCTAGCGATCTCGGTACGTTTCGCTCGCAGAGGGGCCAGATAGCGATTCATATTCCCAAACAAAATTTCTTTTGATTCGCGGTAACCAATTGTACCCTCAACATAACGCCGTTTGAGTTCTGGCAAATTTTTGATTGAGAAAAGCCGGTGCAAAGCGAAAACGTTGCATTCTTCTGGATTCTTGGCTTCCGTTTCGCCTTTCGAATCAGTTTTTATCGCCATCAGCAACTGCTTCAATTCGCGTTCCTCGCTGAAGAGCGGAATCGTGTTGCGGTAACTCTTCGACATCTTCTGACCGTCGAGACCGATCACCGTTTTCACCTGATCAAGAATCAAGGGTTCGGGCAATTTGAAAATTTCGCCGAAAGTGCGATTGAATTTCTCGGCCGTGTCCCGCGCAATCTCGACGTGCTGTTTCTGATCTTGGCCAACGGGCACGAGATCCGTTTCGTAAAGCAGAATATCGGCAGCCATAAGCAGAGGGTAAGTGAAAAGACCGACATTCACTTCGCGATTCTTGGCTTCGGCATCTTTGAAAGCGTGCGCGCGGGCGAGGAAGGGCATGGTTGTGAGACAATTGAAAATCCAGCCGAGCTCCGTGTGGGTCGGGACGTCCGACTGTTTAAAAATTGTTACCTTATCAGGATCAAGCCCGATCGCCAGATAATCAATCGCTACGTCGAGCGTGTCACGGCGAAGAGTTTCCGCATTAGTGACACTGGTGAGCGCGTGCAGATCGGCAATCATCACGAATGTGCGATATTCGTTTTGCAAATCGACAAACTGCTTCATCGCGCCGAAATAATTGCCAATGTGCGGGCGGCCGGTTGGCTTCACGCCCGAGAGAATTATTTTTTGTTCGTTCATATTGAGATTAATAATAGCAAACTGCCTTCTAACTTCCCTCTTGACAGAATAATCGTTATCTGCTAGGATAGAGCCAACGGTTGATCGATGTGATCGGCCGAGTGGAAGTTCGTTGACAAACGGGAGACAGTACAATGAAAAAGAGTACGGTTTTTGTGGCTCTGTTGGGGCTTATTTTCGGATTGTCCGGAACGGTCAAGGCGGGAACAATTCCGCCGGTACCGATTCCAATGCCGACAGTGCCAGTGGGAGGTGGAGGTGGAAGCCCGATTATTTCGGACATCTCTACGAACTCCTCGTGGGGGCTGGATTGGGCCAATGGGTCCGTCTCTGGACCCTTGGTTACCCAACAAATATCATCTGGCATTTGGACCAACGCGAATCCAAATCCGGAACCTGGGAACATCGGAACGTTCAATATGAACGTCTCGGCATCGGGAATGTTTTACCACCCCGGCGATCCGATTCCAAGTGCACAGTTACCACAAGTGGGAGCCTTTTTGCGCACCAACAATGTTCACTCCGAACCTTGGGGCGACGGCGGGACAACGTATTTATTCGACCCAACGTTGGAACTCTCAAGTCGTGGTAACGGTGGTTTCTGGATTGATCCGGATGGAAATTACTCTGGCTGGCTCGCCGGTAACTTCGGAGTTGTCGGCGGAACGTTCACAAATGTTGACGTGAACTTCCAAGAGAACCACTGGACCGGCAAGGGACCGCGACCAGAATGGCTCACGGACTGGAGCGCGTACTTCAACGCTTCGGGTATTATCACGGCAACAAATTTCACCGTGGTTCCTGAACCGGCGACGTTGGCACTCTTCGCGATCAGCGGCGTTGCGGCCATCCTGAAAGGGAAGCGCGGAAAAAAATCGCGTGTCCTCTGCCCGACTGCGTAACCGTTCTTGACTTCCATTTCCTAATTTAGGAGAAAAAATATCTGGGCCCGACGCATACTTGCGCCGGGCCTTTTCTTGTGCTAAAAAAATAAGGTAGTAGTTTGTTTTTGGCAACTAAAGAGTTCTTTGAAAGGATCTTGGAATGAAACTATCTCGGTTTAATGTGTGGGCACATTATGATCAGGGCCTAATTCTGTTCAACACCTTAACTGGCGCGCTAGCAACATTCGATTGGATTCACGAAAAAGCATTGCTCGAGTCTTTGGAAAAAAATGACGCCACCCAAATTCCCAGTAAATTTCTGGGTGACATGATCGAGGATGGATATTTGGTCAAGGACAATCACAACGAGCTTTGCTCAATTGCTGATGCATGCGCAGAAAGACAAGCACGAAAAAACGAGTGTTTCCTCTGTGTCATTTTGACCATGGACTGCAATTTCCGATGTTTCTACTGCTTCGAAAAACGCAGAAAGGAAAACCTCTCGACGGCTGGAACTAACAGAGTTCTAAATATGTTTCAACACTTGACAGGCAAAATGCAAAAAATCGAAGTGGACTGGTCTGGTGGTGAACCACTTTTATCGTTTAAAGTTTTGCGCGACATGAATAACAGTTTTATCGCCATAGCACGAGCTTCCAATGTTGAGTACAGGCACTCGATCACTACTAATGGTTATCTCCTTAACCGAGAAGCTATTGACTATTTGCGAACGACTCCTTTATCTTTATTGACTGTTACCCTGGACGGCCCACCTGAAACACACGACATTTGCCGTCCACTCAAAGGTGGTCATCCAACATTCTGGACCATTTTCCACAATGTTGAATATGCCGTATCAGTTGGAGTTAAAGTCTCACTCCGGGTTAATGTTACAACCAATAATGTAGATGAGATTCACGCGCTTTACGACATCTTAGAAAACCATGGCCTGAAAAACAGAGCCGAGGTCAATCTCCAACCAGTAGTTTCTTCCCCTGCAAATCCCTGCCAAGAATACTGTCTTTCTGGGTACGAACTAGCCAAGCAGGTCATGGCTATCTACAAAAAAGCCGCCCAAAATGGCTGGGTCGTTCTTCCCCCGACAGAAAAAATGAGAGCGCTGGGGTTTTGTGTAGGAGAATACCCGAACCGCTTTGTCATTGACCTCCGCGGTAATCTTTATCGTTGCGGCCAAATGCTCGAAACAGACGCAGTTGGGAAAATAACAGAAAACGGTTCCATCAAACTTGATTCTCAAAGAGACAAAAGATGGGTTAAAAAAAATCCTCTGGAGTTTCCTCGCTGTCGCGAGTGTGCATTTCTTCCTATCTGTATGGGGGGTGTAACATGAAGCGGTTTCTTGGAGATGGCACTGATTACTGCCTTGGCTGGAAGAATGATCTGCTGGGGTTCCTTGAGGTGTTAGTGATTAACGAAGAGAATATTCGTTTCGTTCAAGAAAACAGCAGTTGAAAAGATAAAGTCTTTGTGGTACTTTCTTGATAGAAAAGAGGTGATGCAAATGAGACGTGTAAAAAAGCGTAGGTAGTGAAAACTGTCGTTACCCCACGTTCAACATTATCAGAATGTTGTCGTGGGAGTTAGCCACAAAGTTATGGCTAACCAAAGATTAGGCTCCGACTCATAGAGTTCGGGGCCTTTTTATCTGTCTGAACGGCCTAAAATTATTCTGGTGAGATGGTGAACCGTGGTCTCTAATTTGTCCACATAGACGCTGTGGTCTTCGGAATCTTTTTCACAAGATTTCAAAACAAATTTTTCGCTGTACTGGTCATAATTATAAACCAAAACATGAAGCATTTCGTGGACCAAAGTATATTCTTCGTCACCCCGCCAAGGATCCCAAGTCATAAGAATGGCGGCTTCTTTCTTATTCAAGTCGGCGACGAAATCACCACTCTTGCGATAATTATTTTTTGTCTTAAAATCAACAATCTTTATATCAAATTTTCAGTCGCTCATCTCTAACCGTTCTTGCCATTTCCCGAGCAAAACCCGCAGCTCTTCTGCGGTCAACCCCTTTTTCTTAGCTTCCATCTCGTAAATTATTTCTTGTTCTTTTCCCATATCAACGAAAGTCTACTCCTAAATTTGTTAAATCTCAACTAATATAAATTTACTCCCCTTCCCCACATAGAAACCCTCCCTTGCGCGTTCGACACAACCTAGATTGGAAAACCTCTTTTCTGGCATATGATTAAAGTTGTCAGCACTGGTACAGAAATTGTACCGTATTTTTTAATTATCTCAGAAATATGTTCAAAAAACTTTGAGCGTTTACTTTCTTCTACTTGGGCAATTTTAGGAAAAGTGTTAAGCAATTTGGGGTATGTCTGATCATCATAGTTGTAAGTGGTAGAATATTTTTTCAAAAAGACCTGACGGAACAGCGGATTAGCAATAACTTCTTGTTCTCGATGATTAAGTTTAGCTAACGTTTCTTTGTTTACATCGGCAACTGTTGGTTTCTCCGTATAGATGTCGGGAAAAAATTCACGGTAGGCATTATTTACTTCAGACGTAACCAGTGAATCATCCTGGAAAAAACTATTCCAAACCAAAACGAGACTCCCTGAATCATCCAGTAGGTCTAAAACCTTTTGGTATTTAACCGCCTCGTTAAGCCAATGGAAGACAGTGAAGGCCATGATTGCATCAAACCTATCAGTGGCCTGGAAACTTTCAAATGTCTCTTCAATAATTTCAACGTTTGTAAATTTCCCGGTTTGTTCTCTGGCGATTGCTGCTAAATCAAAACTTGGTTCGATGGCCACAATCCGACCACCAAACTTAGCCAATTCAACCGTGGCAATGCCACTACCAGCCCCTATTTCTAATAAACGAGAGCGAGGACCAATTTTGCACTGTACCCTTATATCTTCAAATATTACACTCGGATACCCGGGACGAATTGAGTGATAGTTATCAGCGGCAACGTTGAATTTCATTGAAATGGATTCTTCATATCAAACAAAATTTCAGATGTGTGATTATCAATTCGGTCCTCTGAAATACCATACTTCTCGGCATATAAAACGTCGACTGCACAAAACTTCGCTTGGCCCCACTCGAACCCGAGCTTCTCAGCAACCTGTCTCACGACTTGCTCCGATTGACCTTCTATTTCCACGAACGGCTCGAGAAAAGGCCACTCGTCAATAGTTATCTCCACATCATCTATTTTCCACAATTCACGTCTTGTCTCTTGATACGCCTTTTGGACACAACCGATGGTTTGCAATAAATTGCAGGTATTTTCAAAATCATTAACCTTCAAACAAATTTCCTTTTGATTCTCAATCTTATTCCCGTCAACAATCTTTAGACTCAAAGTGATCTTGTCACCTTCGTCGCGCACCCTAAGCCACCCGCCGGGAATCTCGTGACCGACAGGCAATTCGAAAGTTTTTCTCTTTTGCAAAAACTCCGGTCGAACTAACTCGGCGCCAACTTTCTTCAACTTCCCTCTTATTATCTCCTTGTCCACATCGACAAAAGTCGCCTCATATTCGATATCCATAAGTTGATTATAACATATTGAGATATACTTATTCTTATGAAAATAAAACTAAATAAACAATTAGACAAGGAGGTTTATATGGCATTCTGCGATGCGGTTGTCGGCGGTGCCGATTTTGATAAGAAAATACGTGATGATCATCCAACGATAACTAAAGAAAACTATTCAAACTACATAGACAGTTTCTATGATTCCAACGTGGATGCGCTTAATAATATTCTTCGAGACACCCAATCTTGTTTTGATGAAATAAAAGAGCCCTTGTTTTTCGAATTGAAAAAATATTTCAGTAAAGATTACAGCCAAGAAAATTACACTTGCTTTTTATCTATCTTCAATTGCAACCCCCGTTATCTTGAAAGCAAAAGTTTTCAAGTTTACTACAAACGTTCACAGGCAATGCGGAAAAAAGTTATCGCTCACGAATTAACCCATTTTTCTTTTTATGACTTTTGCCATGAGCTAGGGATAAAGGACGATAATAACCTCTGGGAATTATCCGAGATTTTTAATGTAATTTTTCTAAATTTGCCATCAATTCAAAAAGCGGTAGGTGCCGAAGAGCTTTTGTTTTATCCTAATTTAAAAGACAAACTGGAAAACATTAAGAGAATTTGGGAGAAAGAACCAAACGCAGAACAATTTATAAAAACGAGCCTTGAAATTTTACTCATAGGAAATCAAACTAGACCGCCTTATTCACCAATGGGGTATTGACAACGAATGGCAATCATCTATTATTGCAAACAGATAGAGCAAAATTGTTTTGCTCCGAATAGCACCTTGCCATAGAAAGGGCAGTAACCAATGAACGAAATCCACAATTCCAAGACAAACATTGCTCAAATCCCGCTCCGCAAAGCCAGCAACCAAGGGGTAGCTACGACAACGACCAAACACGACAACAATTTGGGTATCAAGATTGTCAAACATGGCTCGGCTTTGCGCCGTTTTGGAGCAGAGCCGAAAGTCAGTAAGGATGGGTGTGGCTACTGAACCGTAGCAAACAGGAAAAAACACCCCCCCTCATACTCCAGCGTGTCAGGAGGGGTGTCTTTTTTTGAGAGGAACATCTAATGGATAACAAGCTATCGTGGAGTAACTTTCTAATCAGTATCGAACTCCCCACCGGGGTTTTTCTCATTAAAAGCACTCTCACTGGCGCTATCGTCGCGCTTAACCGTGACGATAAAATAGCAATTGACCGCTGGGTAAGTGGTGACGGAGAGAAACCATTCTTTAGTATCGACCACCTTGTCGACAAAAACGTTGGACTTCTTGTAGAAAAAGGGAGCGACGAACATTGGGCTTGGCGTAACCGCTTAATCCATCAGCGAAATAACGCCGCGCACATATTTGTACTTCACTTTTTACCAACAACGTATTGCCAACTTGAATGCGCATACTGCTTCGAAAAAGGTGTTACCCACAAGCAAAAAGCGAAATCAAACTTGATAGCTGAGTCTCGGAAATGGCTCGATGCATATTTTAGAAACCATCCCGAGATCAATACGTTTCGTTTGGTGTTCTTTGGGGGTGAACCACTTTTGCGTAGAGATTTAGTTGCACAGGCAGCGGAATCGTTTCATTCCTTAGCGCAAGAACATAAACTTAACTTCTGGTGTGAACTCACAAGTAATGGTGAACTGCTCGATGAATCGACAGCAATGATGCTTTCGCGGCATGAGTGGCACCGAGTTCAAATCACTCTGGACGGGCTCAAAGATGTCCATGACATTCGTCGCCATGGGAAAAACATGAGGCCCACGTTTGATAGAATTATGCAAAATATTCGCATGCTTCTCTCAACGAACCACATCGAAATTGTCGACATTCGAATTTCGCTTGATTCCACAAACGCCGACAGCGTTTCAGAATTGGTTCGTTTCTTGGCTGCGCTAGACTACCAGGACCGAATCAATTTGAGTTTTGGGTTCATAACCTCGACTCTAGAAAACCCTAACGGAATAATGCCGGAACAAAATATTAGCGAAAAAATATTGTCGGCGTGGAAAGTTGCCAAAGATTGTGGTTTCAAGATTCCAGACGAACTAGTGGTCGGCCCTTGGTGCGTGGCAATTGCTAAACATTCAGCTGTTCTGCAACCCAATGGAGCTTTGCAAAAATGTTTTTGCACTGTTGGCCGAGAAAAATATGACTTTGGGACAATTTACCAACCGGCCACTGAAACATATCTGCGCGATCAGCGATTTGAGCATTTCGATCGAACAGATTTGTGCATCAAAGAAAAATGCCCCTATCTTCCAATGTGTGGTGGTGGTTGTGTTCATGACGCTATCGTTGCGAACGGGAAATCAGACGGATTCGGCAAACGCTTCTGTCAAAAAAAGCTCCTTAAGGAAATAAACGAGGGTCTTTTACTGCTCACCTGCGACGATTAAACCTTGACCCACTCTATCCCTTGACGAGAGTGGGTCATTTTATTAAATATTACTTGTTACTTGTCATGTATCCCCAATATCTCCCCACATATATTCACAATTTTGAGCGTGACCCGCGGTGGAAAACGAGGGCGTCTTCACATTACCTTTTTCATTACTTTCCAAATTCTGAAGCGGAACAAGACATAGAGCAGATCGTAGGAAAACAAGAAGCAGCCCGTAAGAAAATTATGGCTTTCCTTGGAATCAAGGAGCCGGATCGCCCTATCGAATATTTTTTCTATCCTGATGAGCAAACCAAAAAAGAACTTATGGGGGACACTTGGTATGCACAAGCGATATACAATGAGTTTAGAATCCACGTACTTTATACCAAGAAAGATAAACCAATCGGTGAACACGAAGACACCCATCTTCTATCTTTACCGTGGGGGTTATCTACTGGTTTTCTCCAAGAAGGTCTCGCAGAGCACTTGGTGGGTCATGCTTGGGACGGAGTTCCTCACGAAAAATATTGCCGAGAAGGTTACCAGAAACAATTTTTTCCATCACTTCGAGAGATTTTTGATCATAAAGTTTGGTCCAAACAGAGTGAAAATAATATGATCTATTTTTACAGCCTAGCGGGTGCCTTCGTATCTTACATGGTTAACTCTTACGGCAAAAAGCTATTTGAAAATCTCTACAAGGGAACAAACCGAGAATTCCTGAGCGACAAACATAATGACATCTTCAAAAAAATCTACGGTAAAACAATTGACGATGTAGAAACCAAGTTCAAAAATTATTTATCTGTCCGAGCGGCCTAAAATTATTCTGGTGAGATGGTGAACCGTGGTCTCTAATTTGTCCACATAGACGCTGTGGTCTTCGGAATCTTTTTCACAAGATTTCAAAACAAATTTTTCGCTGTACTGGTCATAATTATAAACCAAAACATGAAGCATTTCGTGGACCAAAGTATATTCTTCGTCACCCCGCCAAGGATCCCAAGTCATAAGAATGGCGGCTTCTTTCTTATTCAAGTCGGCGACGAAATCACCACTCTTGCGATAATTATTTTTTGTCTTAAAATCAACAATCTTTATATCAAATTTTCAGTCGCTCATCTCTAACCGTTCTTGCCATTTCCCGAGCAAAACCCGCAAATCTTCTGCGGTCAAACCCTTTTTCTTTGTTTCCATATCGTAAATTATTTCTTGTTCTTTTTCCATGTCAACGAAAGTCTACTCCTAAATTTGTTAAATCTCCACAATAAACCTGCTCCCCTTCCCCACCCCCTCCGACTCAGCCCAAATTTTGCCATGATGAGCATCGACAATTTCTTTCGCCACGTAGAGGCCGAGACCGGTGCCGGCAATATTCGTCTTACCGGCGTCACCGGCGCGACTGAATTTGAGAAAGAGTTTCGGCATCACTTCTGTTGGAATACCGACACCAGTATCGGAGACTTCCAACCGAATTTTGCTTGCCCCGAGTGGTTTACTCTGAGCAAAGTCGAGGAGAGTCGAGGGGTTTTTCAACACCACCTTGATCTGCCCTTCTTTGGTATATTTAATCGCATTATCAATCAAGTTGCCAACCACCTGTGAGAGCTTCCCCGAGTCCCCCACCACCTTATAATCCACCGCCGGATCAATCTCGAGCGAAAATTGCAAACCCTTCTTCTCCACACTTGGCTTCAACTCCTTCGCAACCGTCTCGACAACAGTTTTAAAATCAAACTCGGACTGCTCGTATTTCATCGTCCCTAACTCAATCCGCGTAATATTCAAGAAGTCCTCAATCACTTGCACCAACTTCTGGCTGGATTGGAAAACGACATCAACCGCTCCCCGCGCCTTCTCTTCCACCGGACCAAATGACCCTTCGAGAAGCATCGAAGCGTAACCCTTAATCGCCGTGAGTGGCGAGCGAAGCTGATGCGTAGCGAGCGACACGAACTCCGTCTTCATCTTGTCCAACTCATGCAGACGCTCATTCGCCACCCACAATTTATCGTTCGACTTATTCAATTCCGTCATCAGCCCTTCAATCTTCTCGCGCTGATTAACTTCGTGGAAAACACTGCGAATCAAAAAAATCCCGACCACGACGAGCACCACAAGCAAACCGCCGTTCAAGACAATATCTTGTAATTGTGTCGAGAGCAGAGCGCGTACCAAAATCAGTATCCACAGAGCAAACACCAGCAACTCCGTGGCGATTACCTTCACATTAAACAACCCTTCTTTTAATATAGCGTAGGAGGTAAAGATGATGAAGGGAATGGTTACAAAAGCAACAAGAGGAATAAGTCTTAATTCGTTAAAAACGGCCGGCAAAAGTAGATTAAATATTATGATTAGAGAGTAAGTGGTGATAGCCCCGACAGAAATTAAAAGGAATTGGTTCTTTTCACGATTTTTTGCTCGGATTGTTTTTCTAATCAAGATGAACAAACTTTCAAAAACAAGGAAAAAGGTTGATCCTACAAAGAAAGCAAACCCTAATTCATAAACTGTTTTAGAAACCTGACCAGGATCTGCCAGTTTTTCTATCCCGGAAAAAGTAAACGGCGTTAGCGCTGACAAAGAAACTAACGCTACTACGGGCAAAAGAATAAATTTGTGAACTTTAGTAAAAACTACCTTTTTGTCTGGAAAAACATAAAAAAACTGAAACAAAAAATAAGAGTACCAGGTAGCCGAGAAAACAGCTAATCTAATAAACCATAGAACGAATAACTCTCTAGTTTCTTGATTGGCATTTATATAGTTATAACTAAAATAATTAAACACGCCATAAAAAATAGCTGAAACAGAAAACAACAAAAAAGTCTTATTCGTAATACTTTTCCGATCATTGAGAAAAACAACAACACCCAGGATGGCAATCATCGCAACGGTAAGACCGACCGCAAGTAAATCAATATTTTTCAGAATGTCCATTACGATATATTATAGTAGAAACGGTAGATAAAAGAAAAGGCCCGCGTTTTGCGTGGGCCTTTTATACCCCAAATTTACGGATAAACCTAGAATAGATTTTGTCGATACTTCTCCCAAAAGGGCAACCATTTTTCACGAAAGACAGAAAGATGAACATCATCGATTAATTCACCTCCTCTTTGGAACTGCGCTTTCATTCTCCCATCTTCCTCGAATCCCGACTTCTTAGCACAAGCGATACCTCTTGTGTTGCACCCAAGGGTTCCCCAACAAACCTTTCGGAGATTGAGTTGGTTGAAAGCATAGTCAAGGAGGATCATTAGTGCTTCATAGCCATACCCCTTCCCCCACCAACTCACCGCAATCTTAATTTCAACCCAAGCAGTGCCATGAACCAAGTCTACCCGATGCAAGTTGATAATACCAAAAAGATCATGTTCTTTGACCGGCGTAATTCCTAAATAGACATTACTACTTTCATTCAACAATCTTTTCTCTAATTGTCTTTTTGCCAAATCAAGAGTTACTGGCCGGTGATGAACAAAAAACTCATTCACCAACGGATCATTATCAAGCCGCAACAAGAATGGCAAATCGGTACCCTCAAATGGCCTTAAACAAACATATTTACCGGATCGAAAGGCCAAATTGACCAAGCCTGAAGTCATTTCACCCATTTTCTTCTCCTTTCAAACAGACAACTAAAAAACAAGGAACTTAACAGATACTACCCCAATCTCATTTTCTGTCAAAAGTACTATTTTACATTGAGCAGTATTTACGCTAAGTTAAAGTGAATGAAACAATCTAAAAAATACACGATCAGGGATTTTCTTGAAGTTAAATCCGCGTTTTGCCCATCATTTAATTTCGACAGTAGCAAGATCGCCTTCTTAAGTAATCTTACTGGTACATACCAACTTTATATTACGTCAAGCAAAAATGGCAAACCAAAGCAAATAACTTCATATGATGATCTCATCGCCTTTGCCGTCTTTTCGCCAACTCAAGACAAGATTATTTTCGGTAAAGCCACAAAAGGAGACGAACAAACACAATTCTTTTTATACACGCTGGCTACTAAAAAAATCAAAGCCATCACCGATAACCCGTTAGTTAAATATAACTTCGGTCAATTTTCTAGAGATGGTAAATATATTTCATACTCGCACAACGAAAGAAATGGAAAAGATTTTGATGTCTGCATAATGGATTTACAAAATGAGAAAATTGAATGCGTTTACAATCAAGGAGGAAATTGTTTCGCTGTGGGTTTTTCTCCATTAAATTCGTATCTTGTAATAAAAAAGGTGCATTCAAACCTAAACTCTGATCTTTTCCTTTTAGTCTTGGGTAACAAAAAAATTGAACTCATTACTCCCCATAGCGGCGACATGTACTTTGGTAACACAACTTGGTTACCAGACGAAACAGCCTTTTACACAACTACCAACCAAGACAGAGATTTTATTGGTTTAAGTAAATTTGATGTGCAAAGTAAGAAATTTAATTATGTCTATACTCCTGAATGGGATGTGGAAAATGCCAGTATTTCTTATGATGGAAAGTTTTTGGCAACAATAGTGAATGAGAATGGTTACAAGAAACTAAGTTTACTTGAGAGTAATTCTCTAAAAGAGACTGGGCTAAACAACCTACCAAAAATAGGCGTCGTTTCTTCAGTAAGATTTTCAAAAGATTCGAAATACCTTGCTCTCTGTGTTGGGGACTCACTTCATACTGTCGATATTTGGGTGTACGAAATTACAAACAACAAATGTTGGCAAATTACGCACAGCCCACAAGACGTACCACCCAAAGAGTTGGTCGAACCTAGCTTGGTCAAATTTGCATCTTTTGATGGGCTTGAAATACCAGCCTTCTTATATTTACCGCGAAACACTGCGAGGGAGAAAAAGATTCCTGTCATAATTAATATTCACGGTGGACCAGAATCTCAATCTCTACCATCACTGGCGTTGCTGACACAATATTTTGTATATCATGGTTACGCTGTAATCGCACCGAATGTAAGAGGTAGTTCTGGATATGGAAAAAAGTATTTAGCCCTAGACGATGTTGAAAAACGATTAGATTCGGTAAAAGATCTGGCATCACTTCATGGTTACATAAAAACGATCGACCAATTAGATGGCCAGAAGGTAGTACTTATGGGCGGGAGTTACGGTGGTTTTATGGTGCTCGCCGGACTCGCCTTTTATCCCGATCTGTGGGTTGCGGGAATTAGTATTGTGGGTATAGCAAATTTTGTAACCTTTCTTGAGAACACAGCTCCTTATCGTAGAGCCATAAGAGAAGCTGAGTATGGTTCACTTGAAAAACACAAGGAATTACTTTACTTAATTTCACCAATTAACCATGCGCAGAACATCAAGGCTCCATTGTTTGTGATACATGGCGCCAAAGATCCAAGAGTCCCATTGGATGAAGCGAAACAAATAGTAAAAAAACTCCAGTTACTAGGCAGGGATGTTGAATTCGTTGTTTATCCAGATGAAGGTCACGGGCTCTCAAAATTAAAAAATAGATTGGATGCCTATCCAAAAGTTATTGCATTTTTAAAAAAGATACTAAAACAATAAAAAATAGCGGGGAAGACTTTGAGTCTCCGCCCGCTATTTTTTCCGCTGGTTACTCACCCATTTCAATGTCTGGGCTGTCCGGGCCAGAATCCTCGCTGACGTCGCTATAACCAGCATTCAGAGGAAGCTTCATTTTTCACCTCCTTTCCATGGTTCAACAGTGCAAAACGAACAATCTAATCAACTTATCAAATCCTAGCAAACCGACACTATTAGGTCAATGTATTTCCCAGAATGTCCATTACCCTATATCTTACCGTACTTTGTTGATTGCTTCAAAATTATTAAGACCAAGATCCCACGCGTCTCGGCCCTTTTTCCAAAGTTGCCAATTCTTGTAAGGATTTTCTTTGGTGATTTCTCCTTTTATTGGTATGCCTGTCTTGGTTGAAACATCAAAAATGTACCAGCCGTCATTAAGTTTTATTTCGGCGACCGAATGCACCATCTTTTCGTTTTTAACTTTTACAAAACGAGTTTCAAGTTCGAAAGTTTGGCAAAGAGCTAGAAATGAAACAACCAAATCCGTACAAGCTTTTCCTGAAAAAACGAAGCCGTCTTCAAATATCTGGGCGGCCGTCCTTTTCCATCTAATCGACTTCTCCTGTTCAACGGTCGTTTCGTTGTAAGGGAGGATTTCAAGTTTCGAGTACATCAAATCTCGAAGTTCGATGAGCTTCTCCATGGTAATAGGTTTCTCGATACCAGCAACCAACTTTTTAATATTTTCAGAAGACTCTAATTGGGTTTTGTTTATGGGAAACTTCATATTAATGAAACTATTTTCTCAATATTCGGAAAATTTTCTTTATATATCATCTCGACATTTTTTGTATCTATCGGCACCTTATTTTCTTTTCGTATATCCGGAAAAGCTGTTTCGAACAATAGATTAACCAGGGTTTCTTTTTTCCATTGATCGATTTTATATTTATCAATCAAATGCTGTATATGCAAATGAAGAATCTCGTGTAAAAGGTTTCCAAGTAATTCAGCGCCAGAATATTTTGATATATTACAAACAACTTTGTTTGGCGTATGATAACTACCACCCATGCCATAGAAAGTTAAGCTAACGACAATAGAGTGTATCACTGGGAGACCGAGACTCTCAATAAATTTTTTTAGCCTAAACCCATATGGGTTAAACAGCTGTGTTAGAGATTTTTCGGCAGAGGCATATTTGTTGGCATCATATTCTTCTTCAATCGCTTGAACTATCTTTTCCTTAGAGACATTCGTTAATTTACTTGAATCAATGCTTCTTGGGAAAGACATCCAATCAAGACTGTACTTATTACTTAAATACCAATCTAATCTGCCAATTGTGTATAACATCCTTTTCACTTCTAACTCTTTAGAAAATTCGAACGACAATTGGATTGTTTTTTCCATAATTTAAGTCACTCGACCAAAATCTTTAAAATTTTAATTTTGGGCACGTTAATTCCATTCTTAATGTTTTTGATAAATATTTATTTTTTGGATATAGTACCGTTTTTACTTTCTGAAAGCCACAACGTTTATAAGCGTTGATAGCTCTAGTATTAATTAATCTAACTTCTAAATAAATTTTAGAAATTTTAAGTCGCCTTGCTTTTAGGATAAGAAGTCTAATTGCCTCCGAACCATAGCCCTTTCCAAAATACTTTTTCTCGCCAATAACTATTTGTGTTTCGTGCCAGTTGTTTTGTCGTTTAAGTAAAGACACATGACCAATGATCTTTTTATTCACAGCTATCATAAAATGGTAGTCCTCCCTGTCTTTGAGCAACGCTTGAAAATATTCGTCAACTTCTTTATCAGAGATAAGTTTTAAAATACCACTTGTTAATTTAAGTAGTTCTTTATCTCTCCACCATTTAGCAAAATATTTCCTGTCGCTAGATTTAATTTTTCTTAATGAAATTTTGTTCATTTGTTCATAAAAATGAAATAAAAAAACGGGGTTGAGAAAAAGTATATCACTTTTCTCAACCCCGCGCACTGTCCATCTAGTGGCAGTTGCTAGGTTTCTGGCAAGTGCAAAGCACTTTCATCTTTGGCAACGACTTAACCTTGAGAGTCAAGGGTCGTTTCTTCGCCGACTTTTTTTGCATAGTATTCACCCCCTTTCCGTTGCAGGTTGGAGAAGTTCCAGCTCTGATGCCGTTGTTTCTCGCAGTTGTTCTCGAATAATCTCTTGGGTCATGCAACGATAGAAGTCACACATTCGTTCAATCTTGGTAGTTTTTGTCGTACGAGCGAACTCCTGCGTAATATTGCAACCACCGCCACACTGTCCTTCAATCATACAACCCTTGCACATCTCCATCACTCCCGTGAGATGATCTCTCACAAAGCGATGGTAAGTGGTACCGGGCGCGTAAAACAATTGGATTTCAGGGAGACTCCCGAGTTGGGTCGTGCTGTAGCCGCATCCGTAGATGTTTCCGGAGGGGTCCACACACATACTATTGCCACGGACTGCGCCACAGAACGCAACCCGACTTTCAAGCGTTGACTCGTTAAGATTCTCAGCTGGCCGAGACCAGAAGCCGGGAATATCAACGCCTCGTGTCAACGCGTAGCGTTTAATCCGTATAAGCTTTGCAACAACGTTCTCAATTGGAATTTCCACCATGTCGACAACATCGATATCAATTCTGATGTTCTTCATGCCGCGGGCTAACGCCCAGTCGACAATCGACTCATCAAGTTCATGAAAATTCTTTTCGGTGACAGTCACCGCAATGCCGTTAAGCGAATACCCCACTTGTGTCAACGCATCGAATCCACGGATAATCTGAGAGAATGTGCCACCTCCCGATTTTGTCAATCGGACACTGTCATTTCCCTCACGCAAGCCATCAAGACTGGAGGCAATCTCAACCCGGTACTTCTTTAATGTTGCAGCGATCTCTGGCGTGATGAGAGAGGCGTTCGTGTTGATCGAGAAGCGAAACTCGAATTCCGAGCCATAGGCAATACGGCAGTATTCAAGCACTTGTTTAATAACCGGCCAGGCCAACAGCGGTTCTCCTCCACCAAAGTTGATTTCGGCAACACACTTTCCGTGCTCGCGAAGAATTACGAGATAGCGATCCACTGTATTCTTGGCCGTGCCATACCGCATGAACTTCCTGGGGTTGTCGATGCGGTTGGAAGTTTCCAAGTTATTAAAGTGGATACAGTAGGTGCAACGGAAGTTGCACTCCTCGCTCATGATGAGCTCGAGATAATCAATCAGCGAACCACTGACGATTTCCTCTTCTCTCTCTTGCATCCGTTTTTCGAGAAATGCGCGATCGTCAAAATCCTCTGGAACGAGGAAGTAACACCGTAACAATTCCTCAATCGCTTCCCGGTCTTCCTCAGTCAGCTCATTGCCCAACTGCGAATAAATGGTAGTTGGTTTCAAGAAGAGCTGAAGAAATTCGAATGTTCCGATGGAAACAACTTTTGGGTAACCAAATAGGGAGTGCCAAATCACCGCAGAATCGCCATCTCGGACAACCTGCACGAACGGCGACCTAACATAAGCAACACCAAGACTTAATACCATTGCAGGTTCCTTTTAAAAGAACTGGGGGGCAGGACAATCATGGCCTCTCTGTTATTCAGACTACACTTTTAGCAACTAACGTCAAGAGCAAATTCTCACATACCCATCCACATAAATTTTAGTTTGCCAATTGGGTTTTTGATTAGATTTTA
>CAYIEL010000007.1:0-20706 GCA_964362425.1 uncultured Candidatus Saccharibacteria bacterium
TTTGATCTGTAGCCCGGGCCGAGACTATCACCCTCTGGATAGACGGATCAACCAAGCCGACTAAAGGAGCGGTAATCTCTACCACCGGCGGGGTGGTGTCGGGGGCGGGAATAATTTGCCGTTCGGCTGACGCCGTTCTTCCCGCTTGGTCGGTCACCTCAAATTTGATGGTGTAAACTTTGGGTTCAGGGGCAAACCGGCGAGACAATAGCGAATTAGAAAGCAGACGGCCTTCCCGCAACCAGACACTAGGGTTAATTTTCCAAGTCCAATCAAGTTTACCATCAACATACAATCTCCCCTCTTTGATTGAACTGCCGGGTGGCGTGGTGAAAGTGGCCGACAGGAGAAAAGAAGAGCCGATGGCAAATTTGTAACCACTCGCCGGGCTGATAATAGTGAGGGTGGGCAAAACAAGCGGTGGTACTTTATCTAAAGCAGTAAATAAAAAGGAAGTATCGGCAGACAAATTTTGACCATTTACGTTAGTGGTGATCAATATTTTATAAAGCCCGGGTGGGATATCACTAGATGAAAAAGAAAAGGATCTTCGGTTAGCATTTATAGACATCTCCATTGAATAGACTTTTTGACCACCAGAAGAAAAAAATTCTATTGAAATTATATTTTTCTGTGAGATATCGCGGAAAAACCAATTTAGGATGAAGGGTTCATTGGGTTTAACAACAGCACCGGGCAATGGTTCCAAAATACCCAATTCGGGGAGCGACTCAACCAGTTGGAAAAAATTATCACTTGAGTCGCTATAGGTTGGGCCATCAGGAGAAGTTGCTTCAACGACTAACTTATAAAGACCGGGGAACGCACCCTCAAAACCAACCGTTTCTTGCCCATCATTAACTGTTTTCATTGACCACGCTGTCGTGCCAGATGGCGATACTAATTTTAAAGTAACCGGTAGTGAGTCCGGGAGATTTTGCCTTTTCCATTCAACTGTAGTTTTGGAAAATTTACTAATTACTTGTGGATTAGAAACGATAGAACCGTTGGGATATTTTACTTGAACATAGATTTTCTCATCGAGTGATATTTTCAACACCGCTTGGTGGTTAACCCGATCTATTGAAATCGTTTCGATCTTAATCCCCCGATACGTATCTTCAAACGATCGGCCGAGTGTTATAAAAGCGTCATTCAAAGTCTCTGATTGAGGTGTTACGTCAAGCAAATAGGTTTGAGGGAGATCGGAAGAAAAATTACTAGCCACTCGGACAGAAACACCGTTTACTGCTGGGTCATTCACAGGGAAATTATCAAATATACCAAACGGAGAACGGACCTCGAGATAATAATAAATGGGAGCACTAGGTTGGACTGAAAAAGATTCATTGTTTATCGGTATTCGTAATATAGTTTTTCCAGCCAGATATTCGGAAGAATTAATCAAATACATGCCGCTTTTGGTAACAGTTTGTATTAAAGATTGGTCAACCCAACCAAGAAATGCTTTATGAAAATTGCTTAATTGCCTTGGCGGTAAGTTACCCATAATTGAGTTACCCATAATACTGAATGGATCAGCATATATAACACTCACACAACTACTACCGTGGTCAACAACATTCCTTTTTTTTGAAGAATTATCGGTACATATTTCAGCATTGGCGTGCCCAAGACCAAAAACGTGTCCCAATTCGTGAGCTAACGTCCATTGATCACCTCCGTATACAAAAACGTTTTTGGTGTTGATTTGTTGAAGGCCCGTTAGCCCGGTTTCATCGCAAATATTTGGCATGAACACAGCGGTATAGTCATAGTTCTTAATATCAACACCCTCACTAGCAATGAGCTCATAAATCGCCCGTGATACCTGAATGTCACTTGCTACGGCAGGTCGGCTAACAACACAATTGGGATATTTGTTCATTGGGACGGTATACCAACCAAAAACATCAAAACTCAAATCGAGAAGACCAAAAGATGTTTCGTGATAGTATGAAGAAACAGAATTATTGTCTCCAACCAATCGACTTTTGAGGTCACCAGCAGAAAAAGCTTGCTTCATCCCCTGGGGGACATCGGGAAAATTCACCAGAAAAACAGCAACCTTTTTTCGGCCAATAACCGCGTTACTATTAGTATTAGTAATCTGGGCATCAGCAACAACAGGAATTATCACCGCCACCGTGAGCAAGAAACCGATGATGATGTATTTTTTCATATTATCTTTAATTTACTTTTAAAATCTTCAATCACCGGCACGACTGAAGGATCCACACCGCGCGCGAGCGCGAGCGCTGTCGCGTTGGCAAAGATAATGGAATTAATTACGCGCGCGACAGGTGTCGCGCCAACAAGAAAAATTTTCTCGGTTGGAATATTCAACGAGGCAAAGAGTTCTACCAAGAGCGCGAAACGTTTCGCCACGCGCGGGTGGTCATCGTCACTCTCGAGCATGACTACAGTAAAAGGTACAGCCGAACCACCAGCGCTGAAACTCGCGAGCTCGTTGTGATTCTGTTCGGGCACAGTATCCGAAAAAGCCGGAACTTTCGCCGTCTCGTTCATCATAATTTTCCAGAAATAAGCGAGGGGCGCATAATGATTAGACGAATAGAAAAGTGGCAGACGGCCAATTAATTTCTTGGCCAAAGATTGAGCGTCTGTTTCTATTTTTGCTAAATCAAGTGTCAAAGCAAGTGACTCAAGCTCGTCACTAATCCCCTTCGCGCCAGTAACTAGCGCGAGCGCCTTGAGGAAATAACCGACGGCCAGACGTGGCTGAATGGTCGCGTCGGGCAAAATAATATGGGGCGCACTGTCGCGACGAGCGCGAGTAAGAAGCTCGCCACCGGCTGTGATTGCCACCAATGACCGGCCGGTCTTCCGCGCTTCATCGTAAGCATCGAGCGTCTCTTCAGTATTACCGGAAAAAGACGCGATAATAAAAAGCGTCGAGCTTGAATCAGCGCCAGCGATAATCGGCAAGCCGTAATCGCGGTGGACAGCGAGCGGAATGGTTTGGTCACAAGCGGTGAGCAGGCCACCAGCGAGAGCTGAACCGCCCATGCCACATAAGATGTAGCGTTGAGTAGTTGGCAAAGCGCCACCTTCGATCACTGGTTGCCATTTCAATTGCGTTGAGAAATCAAGAATCGTTGATTGCATATCTGCCTAGTATATCATAGAATGGGGTTTGGCGTTGGTCTTCTATTTAGTGTCCCAATGAAAAGGAGAATGGGATGGCACGATCGAAGAAACTTAAATTAGGGGTTGTTTCGGCACCGGTTTGGAAAGCAGGTAAACCTATCAGTGAAGGCAGTTTGAGTGGCCTTGGCGTAGCAGCGATTAGAGCACGAGCATGTCGAGAAATTCCTCCGCATGTTTTTGTAAATCCCGACATGGTTGACCTGCACGCCCTGCATCGCCTCGGGATGGAGCGCGAAACGTGTCTACAAATCCCCTTGCGAATCAGTCGAGTGGAGACAGAGAACGGCGGTACGGTTTTTGTTGAATCGGGAAATGGTGTTCAGATGGTAGAATCTGAATGTCTTCTCACGGCAGAACTAACTCCCACCAAGGAACCCGCCACAGCAACATCTTAAAACAAGAACTACATACGACAAACGCCCCGAGCTCATGAAGAGCAAGGGGCGTTATTTTTGTCGTGAGAGAACTAGTAAAAAATTACCAGCTCTGGCGGTTTCCACCTCCACCGCCATTTTCTCGGCGCGGGGGCCGCTCGGTGAGCGGACGCGCCTCGTTAACCGTCAAGCGACGACCATCGAGTTCCTTCCCATTCCACATTTCAATCGCCTTGGCGGCATCATCATCTGACGCCATCTCGACGAACCCGAAGCCCTTGGAGCGACCAGTCATCCGATCCATAATCACGGATGCCGAGGTCACTTCGCCGACTTGGGCGAAAGAAGAACGGAGAGTGTCTTCGGTGGTGCCGTAAGACAAACCCCCAACATACAACTTCTTAGCCATATATATCTTATTTCTATGTTTTTACTTCTAACTTCTAATCGTAAGACGACCTTCTCTCAACTGCTTGAGAATGCACTTACTCCTTAAGTATACATAGATCAGGATTCCTGTCAACAAGAGCTTAATGTCAAGAAGGCTAAGCCTTGCCGGGGGCACTTTTATCCAAACTTGCTAGAGACACCTGTTAAGTTTTTAGAACAACCTCTTTAGCCAATTAGCAATTCTTGCCCAAAAACCACTGGCTCCTTTTTCGTAAACACCAAATGCTCCAGCAAAAGGTTGAGAGGATCCTCCGCCTTCCCACTCTCCTGTTTTTTCATTTTGATTTACCGGATAACCGTTTGTTATATAAGTTACAAAGTCCACTCTTACACCGAATGCCTCATTGCTCCCTTTATCTTTAATTTCCAAAAAGGTTTCTTCATTATTTTTCTTGAGTCTTAAAACAGCCGTAACGTCTTCTAGTTTGGTGCAAGATTTTACTGTTTTCAGCGGCACATTCTTATCCTTATCTTTGTCCCAAAAAGCTAACAATTCCTTTTCCCCGATACATTTTGATTTAATTTGTAACAGAGTCATTTCCATTTTGTCATAATCTTTGATTACCACTCTTTGCCCAATGTTCATAGGGTAATTTGAATTGAGAACAGCCGTGGCGGATTCCCCACAGATCAGTTGGCATTTTGTAGAAACCTCATCTTTCGTAAGACAAAAGGGTGTTACACCTTTAAGGCCAGTACCGACACAAACTTTTCCATATGTCCCAAGGCAATCTTGAATACAGGAATTAACCGGTTGATTTGTTTGAGCGTTGGCAAAAACTGGGGTTAAGATAAAAGAAACAACGAGTAAACCGACAACAAAATATTTTTTCATGATGATTAATTACTTAGACTAATAATTCTAGAACACTCCCACTTTAGCACAGGAAATTATTAAAAGATAGCCGTCGTTAATCGGTGACATACTTTACATACTCAAGTTGGATACGAGCAATTTCGTTTTCATCAAGGTGGCCGATCTTCTCCCGCAAAAGACTGGCGTCAGCCGCAAATGATTGGTAAAGAAGAACGAAAGAAACCATAGTTAGTCCGTTATGTTTTGTCGGCAGGATTTCTACCACATATTTTTGATGAACTTTCTTTTGAGCTGATGAGCACGGGGCGACCGTAACAGTTTCACCTGTCACTTGGGTGACAACGACATGTGGTCGAATTCCTTTTTGCATGTGTCCAACGGCGTTAGCATTATCAATCAGCCAAACATCCCCTTTCCGTATGTCTCTATGTTTTGTTTTTTGCATGAAGAAGCACCTGCTGTTGTAAGGCGATTTTTTTCCAAAATTCAGATTCGCGCGCGGTTCGAGGCGATTTACTTAAAACGCGAAATCTTTTAATCCCTAAAGTTTTCACACAATCACTTTAGCAAAATGTTACGACCTGTCAACTAAAATTAAAAGTAGACAGCCGAATACCGAAAGCAGGTTGTTAAATGGTCGTTGATTAGACCGGCGCCTTGCATGAAGGCGTAGCAAATCGTCGTGCCGACGAAGGTGAAGCCACGCTGTTTCAAATCCTGACTTAGAGTGTCTGATTCGCGATTTGAAGAAGCAATTTGGCTATCGCGATGGTAGCGATGAATAATTGGCTGATTATCCACAAACGCCCAGAGATATTTCGAGAAGGTGCCGAATTCTTTTTGAATCTTGAGAAAAGCGATGGCATTCTTGATTGTGCCTCTAATCTTCAAGCGATTGCGAATAATTCCCGGATCAGCCAAAAGTTTCGCCAATTTAATCTCGGAATAACGGGCGATTTTGACCGCGTTGAAATTATCGAACGCCAGGCGAAAATTCTCCCGCTTGCGCAAAATAATTTGCCAGCTTAAACCAGCTTGGAAAGTGTCGAGGACGATGTATTCGAAAAGTTTCTGATTGTCATGGCAGGGTACACCCCACTCGGTGTCGTGGTAAGCAATCATCAGCGGATCGCTCCCGGGCCAAACACACCTTACCAAGGGCGGGGCTTGTACATTAAGAGGTGTGGTGTAATTTTTTGACGCCATTAAGAAATAACCGCGCCCGGCTGCGCCGGTCGCTCGGGCAATAAAATAATCGGGCCGCTTTCATCGTGTGCCGCCAGTACCATCCCTTGGCTCTCGAGACCCATTAGCATTCGTGATTCGAGATTGGTTACGATGACGATCTGCTTGCCAACTAGTGTTTCGGGCGCATAAACCTTGCCGATCCCCGCAATAATCTGCCGCGGAGTGGGCTCGCCGATTTCTACTATGAGCTTGAGCAATTTCTCCGAGCCAACCACCCGCTCGGCCGTTTTCACCTCCCCCACTTTCAACTCCACTTTTTTAAATTCGTCGTAGGTGATCATGATTCTAAATATTTAAACCGCGAAACTTTCTCACCTCCAATTTCGACCATTTCAAAAAACATTGCCTTAGGTCGAACCCACAAATCATTTTCCCCATACAAAGCGCGGTACACCACCAACTCTTCCAGCGTTTCGCTATGTCTAGCCAAACCAATCACCTCGTATTGTTTCCCCTTATAATGCTGGTACTTCCCAAGTTTTATTTGCTCCATAATTTAAATCTGACATTGGTAAACAAACGCTGGTGGGATATTTAATAAAGTAAACTTGATATTAACCTGATCGAAGACTGATTGCAATTCGCGATAGGCGCCGAGAGAATACTGAAATTGGATATAGGCGCCGTTGGGGCGAAGAATATTTTTCACTGTTTCAAACAAAGTTGACCTGGTTTGACTATCAAGATTGGTAAGTGGGATACCCGAGAGCACATAATCAGCTTTCGCGCCGATCAAATAATTTCCCAATGTTAAAGCCGAAACATTAAACACATTCAAACGCTGATCGTTAATTTTCTTCAACTCATGACAAAAATCTGGATTAATTTCGAAAACCAAAAGTTTGGCTCGCGCGTCCATTCTAGCCAACAATTTTTTGGTTAAGCCACCCAGGCCCGGCCCAAGTTCAACAATTATTTTGGCTCTTTCAAAGTCAACCGGCGCGATCATTTTGTTTAGCAAAAAACGTGAGCTTGGCGTCACCGATCCCACCGCCCGCCAGTTCTTTAAAAACCCCTTAAAAAATTTTAGTTTATCCATCAGTTGTTAAATATTTTGCTCGACGATGGCTGACTGGAATTGACGTTTGGCGAGTTCGTAGAGACGTTGCATCTCGGCCAAGTTTTCGCGCGTTGGCTCTAGGAAAGTGCGTGTCGCCGCACTCCAAACCTCCCAACTCTTAATCTTCTCGCCTGTCGACGGCACGAGTGGTTGGCTCAATTCACTTTCCTCAAACAAACCGAACTTCTGCTGCATGCCGAGATTCCATTCGAAATTGTTAACTAAAGTCCAGAGCAAAACACCTTTGACGGGAATCTGGTGTGTCAAGGCATCGATCATCTGCCGCATCGTCTCGAGAATCCAGTAGGGTCGGCGGTGATCGTAACTATCAGAGAAACCAAACTCGGTGACGAAAATATCTTTGCCCGGATATTCAGTACTAATTTGTTTCAAAACTTTAAACATTCCCGGCGGATGAACGTCGCCGAAGTAGGGATCATCACCGTAAACTTTCTTATGTCGCCCGAAGGGCGAGAGTTTCAAGCGGAAGAAATAATGCAGACCAATAAAATCTGTTTCTTTCTGGCTTTGTTCGAAACGTCGCGCCAATTTCGCATTAACCAACGAATGGAAAAAATTCTTAAACAAACCGTCGAAGAAAGTCCAGTTGTGCGATGCGCCAATCTTGAGCGGACCGCGCACCGCGGGCAATTTACTGTTTCTGATTTCGGTGATGACCATATCGTGAGCCAAAATCAGTTTTCTCAAAACTTTCTTGGCCAGGTCAAAACGCAATTTCTTAAACGGCGGGAAGAGACCCAAGATGTAAGTCGGCAAGAGTAAATTAATCGGCTCGTTGACCGAGATGAAGTAACGCACCAACCCTTCACTTAATAATTTATCTTGCTTCTCTCGGCTGTAACCGTCGCGCTGGAGAATTTGCCGGATGAAATCTCGATCAGTCAGGAAATGCAAGACGTTTTGGAGGTAAGCTTGGAAGTGGTAGAGAATATCTTCATGCTCCCAAGCGCCGGCCAGAACTTTCTCATCCCGACCAAGTTTCAAGAGATAGGCCGGCGACGGCCAATGATAGAGCGTGACCATCGGCTCAAGCCCTTGATCGCGGACAAGTGCCAAGACGCTGATATACTCGCGCATCAGCGCGACATCGAACTCACCGGGCTTGGGACAGAGCCGACCAAAATCGAAAGACAAGCGAAACATATTCTCCCTCAACTCAACACAACGCTTCACGTATAAATCTTTCTTACTAAAAAAATGCGGGAATGCGGCCATGTCCTGCTGGCCTAAAATCTTGGAGGTTTGATCGCGAAAAATTCGGTAAACTTGCATCTCCCAATCCGAACGCGGCGCGGCCCCAAAAGGTGTGGCACTCCGCCGCGGGTTCGATTGGAAATCCGACGTCGCACTGCCCATGAATTCCATCCCCCGCTTCTTGGCGTTAAGCAGAGTTTCCAAAACCCGCGATTCACTAAAACTAAAATTGTCCATAAAAATTACAAAAACGGAGGGTAAGAGATTCGAACTCTTGGTGGGTTTCCCCACACCCGCTTTCCAAGCGAGCGCACTAGACCGCTATGCGAACCCTCCAAATACATGGCTATTGTCCAAAATCTATATTGAACGATAACCGAAAAGGCTTAGAAAAGCAAAAGCGACGGAGACGTAGAGGATCACCGTCGCCACGAGGACAAGCCAGTGCAAATTAAGAATCACACCGAGGCAGAGGAAGGCGAGACCGAAAGATTGCGAGATCATCTTCGTCTTGCCGAGATAATTCGCCTCAATCTTCGCCTTGCGATAATACTTTTTCCAATAAGCGAAGAGGATGAGGAAAAGTTCAACGCCAACAATCGTCAGTGCCAGGTAGAAACTAACAAAGCGCGTCACGAGGACCGCCGTTGTCGAGCCGACCAGCAGTTTGTCGGCTAGCGGATCGAAGAGCTTGCCCCAGTCGGTGATCTGATTGGTCGTCCGCGCCAGGGCTCCGTCCAGGGCATCAGTGAAAGCGGCGATGATAAAAAGCAAACCGCCTTCGCGGTAGTGACCATAAATGAAAAAGAAAAAAACGACCGGAACAAGCAAGAAACGTAGAACGGTAATGTAATTGGGGACAATGAAGTGCGGCACCAAACGAAGCACGGTGCGCGAAAGAATTAAGTCAGTGTAATGGAAAAGCGGCTTCATGTCGTCGAGCGATCGAGCAAGGCTTTAATTCTATCTTGAATCGGCGGATGAGTCATGAAAAGTTTGTTCAAACCGCCGCGATTGCCAAACGGATTGGCAATATAGAGATGAGCGGTGGCATTCGACGCGCGCCGCAAGGGCACGCTCGCTTCACCAATTTTCTGCAAGGCCGAGGCGAGGCCGTCCGGGTAACGGGTAAGCAGAGCACCGGAAGCGTCAGCGAGGAATTCGCGTTTACGCGAGATGGCGAGTTGGAGCAAGGTGGCGCCGAGTGGTGCCAAAATCGCGGCGACGATGGCTAGAATAAGTAAGATGCCACCGGCTTTATTATCTCGATCACCACCACCAAAATTATGTAATCGCGACCGGAGAAAAATGTCAGAGAGAATCGCCACGAAACCAACAAGGACAACAGCCACGGTGGAGACGAGCATATCGCGATTGCCGATATGCGAGAGCTCGTGAGCAATCACCCCTTCGAGCTCGGCCTTGTTTAAAATTTGCAAGAGTCCAGTGGTCACGGCCACGACAGCGTGCTTGGCGTCCCGACCGGTGGCAAAAGCATTCGGGGCCGAATCCGGAATAATATAAATCTTGGGCAAAGGCAGACCAGCCGTAATCGCTAGATTCTCGACGATGGTGTAGAGATCGAAGAATTCTTCGCGCGAAGCCGGCTTGGCGCCGGCGAGCGCGACCACAATTTTATCCGAATACCAATAACTGAAAAAATTCATCCCGATAGCGAAGACGACAGCGACGTAGAGCACGGCCGGATTGCCCCAGACCTGGCTGATCAGCCAGCCGAGCGCAATCACCACAACCAAAAATCCGGCCATCAAAAACCAAGTCTTGCGAACATTGCTTACCTGATGAGTGTAAAGAGTGGACATTTTAGTAAGCTAGGAGTTGATTCAGGCAATCACTCAAATCTTCATCGGCCATTTTTTTGATTTCTGAATCTTTAGCTACGCGTTTGAAAGACGCGACTAATTCTTGCCTACGATCTTGGATTAGTTTGATAAAAATCATGTTTTCATATATCCAGTGTATCTACGGTGTCAAACTTTAAGCTTAAGGGTAATCAAAAACAAGGATAAGAAGGCCGGCTACAACGATTAGTAAACCTCCAACAGTCTGGAGCATGCGTGCGATATGGAAAGAATACGAATGGTTCTTTCTATCCACCTCCCATACCTTTCCTACGCTATCTAAAATAGGCACCGATGAAGCCGATCTAAACATCAAACAAAGAATCCGGCCCCCAAGACCAAAATAAATAATCCTAATAACTTTTTCATTAAAAGCTAACTTTGACCGGCTCGCGCTCCGCGCTCGCCTCATCGAGATCAAAATATTCGGCGGGTTTGAAACCGAACGTACTGCCGATAATATTGGAGGGGAAAGTTTGAAGGGCGGTGGTGAAATCGCGGACATTGCCGTTGTAGAAGCGACGCGCGGCTTGAATCTTGTTTTCGGTATCGGCTAATTCTTGCTGAAGCGACAAGAAATTCTGATTGGCCTTCAAATCCGGGTAAGCTTCAGCGACGGCAAAAACGGACTTCAACGCGCCAGCCAAGAAATTCTCGGCCTTCGCCACTTCCGCCGGATTGCCACCTTGCTCGGCGGTGATGGCGCGCGTGCGCGCTTCGGTTACTTTATCAAACGTTCCCTGCTCATGCGCGGCGTAACCCTTCACGGTTTCGATCAAATTGGGAATCAAGTCAAAACGGCGCTTGAGTTGGACATCAATATCCGCCCACGCTTCCTTGGTCTGATTCGCCAACCGCACGAAACGATTATAAGCGAAGATAAGCCAGAGAACGATAACGGCGACAACTGCGATAATTATGTATATCATGGTGATTATTTTATTAATTTAATAAACTTGATCGTGGGTGCCAACATCAGTATACAATACTTCATTACGATCAACAAAAATAAAGGCGATGCGGTAAGAATAATCAACAGAAAAAGCCCATGCAACATTGGCGGTTAAAAAATAGGTTTGAAAATTTTAGTTTTACCTGCTCGATATTCTTTTAAGCTCTGTTCAACACGCCGATCAAGTTTCTTGGCCGATTTACCTTTCAAATAAATATGCTTAATTTCTCCCAAAATAGGTGGCATTAATATATTTGATTGGGCAACTTCAATTATCCGATCGTAATTTTCGGCTTTTTTCTTCAATTCCTGATATTCAATTTTTGGCAAAGTTACCGTAGACATAACCACATCTTATCACACCCGAGTTTGCTTGAACAGGCGGAAAGCGAGACCGCCGACGACACCAACGACAAGAATAAACAGCCCGATTAGAAGATAGAGAGGGTTCTCGAAAAAAGGAGTCTGGGGCGCGGGTGACGTTGTCGACGAGACAACTTGGGACGTGCTAGTCGCAATTATCGCCACTAAAGTTACTGCTCGATGAGCTAAGGCACCGGAGATAATTAGTGGCTTCTCACCACGATCATAAATGGTCACTCGCAGATAGCGATCCGTGGTGGCGGGATAATCGATCGTGGTATTCTTCGTCGCTCCCGTGTTCTTCGTGACTGCCTTCGACTGATTATCAAAAATAAATCTTTGGCCTTCGAATTTCACCCACGTCTTATCATCAACACTGCCTTCAATCTGCACTTCTCGGCGAAAATTCTCGTTACTCGTCGTCAACGTTAAACTGGAATGGCTAAGATCCGATCGACCAAGATCCATCGTAATAATCGTCGCTTCGTTGCCTCGGTATTCTTGCTTGATCAAACGCACCGGCATGTCTGGCAACGGTTTACTGATAGTCGTCGAAGCCGCGGCCGAGACCATGAGCGGACTAAAAACGATAGCTAAAAACAAAAAAAACGGACGCCAGAAACCGCAAAGATGTTGGCCACATGAACCAACATCTTAGCACAAATTAAGCTAGAAGCTAATTAGTAGTCCATGCCACCGCCGGGCATACCGCCACCACTCATTGGTTTATCTTCCTTCGGTTCATCAGCAATCGCCACTTCGGTGGTAAGCAAGATTGCCACGGCCGAGGCGGCCCGTTCGAGACCCGTTCGCGTCACCTTGACCGGATCAATAATTCCGACCGCGAACATATCCTCCACAATTTTATCGGCGTTGGCATCGTAACCCTGATGTCCCTTCCCCTGCTCGACGCGCTCGACAATCACTGAACCATCATCCTTGCCAGCATTAATCGCGATCTGCTTGAGTGGCGCATGCAAAGCTTTCAAAAGAATTTGCACACCAACCGCGAACTCGTGAGCAATATCTGGCGACGGTGACTTGATCTCCTTCTTCGCGACAATCGCTCCGGCGCGAATCAGTGCGGTACCGCCACCAGCCACAATCCCCTCTTCGATCGCCGCCTTCGTCGCTTCGACCGCGTCCTCAATTTTCAACTTTTTGTATTTCATCTCCGCTTCCGTGGCCGCTCCCACCTTGATCACGGCGACACCGCCAGAGAGCTTGCCGAGACGCTCTTTCAATTTATCTTTATCATACTGCGAATCGGAACCTTCGATTTGTTTTTTGATCTGGGTAATGCGCGCGTCAATCTCCGACTTCTTGCCCTTGCCACTCACAATTGTCGTCTCATCTTTAGCCGAGACAATCTTGCGGGCCCGACCAAGCATCGCGAGTTCAACCGAGTCGAGCTTGATTCCGACTTCATCACTAATCACTTTACCGCCGGTCAAAACAGCAATGTCTTCGAGCATTTCCTTTCGACGGTCACCGAAGCCGGGCGCCTTAATCGCCAACGTGTTAAAAACCCCGCGGATCTTATTGACCACAAGTGTTGCTAACGCTTCACCATCAATGTCTTCAGCGATAATTACCAATTCCTTTTTGCCGGATGTCGCCACTTTTTCCAAAATCGGCAAGATGTCCTTGATCGACGAGAGTTTCTTGTCGACGAGCAAAATTAATGGATCTTCATACTCCGCTTCCATCCGATCGGAATCGGTAATCATGTAAGGCGAAACATATCCTTTATCGAATTGCATCCCTTCAACCAATTCAGATTCAACGGTAAAAGATTGCGACTCCTCAACTGTCACGACACCGTCCTTGCCAACCTTATCAATCGCATCGGCAATGATTGTGCCGAATTCTTCCGACTCGGCCGAGATCGTCGCCACCTGCTTTGTCTCGTTCGTCCCCTTGATCGGTTTGGCCAAACTACGAAGGGCCTTAACTACTTCCGCGGCCGCGGCCTCAATCCCAAGCCGAATACCCATGGCGTTCACGCCGAGAGTTGTCTTTTTGAAACCTTGCTCGATAAGCGCTTGCGTCAAGATCACCGCCGTTGTCGTTCCATCACCGGCAATGTCATTGGTCTTCGAGGCCACTTCCTTCACCATCTCGGCACCCATATTCTCAATTTTATCTTTGAGCGAAATCTCTTTGGCAATCGTTACGCCGTCATTAGTAATCATCGGCGCGCCGTAGCCTTTGTCAATCACTACATTTCGCCCCTTCGGACCAATCGTCACACGGACCGCATTCGCGACTTTATCAATCCCTTGTTTGAGAAGCTGACGGGCCGGATCGTTGAAAATTATTTGCTTCGACATAAAACTATTCAATTATTGCTAAAATATTCGACTCGCTGATAATAAAATACTCTTTATCTTTAATCTTAATTTCGTCGGGACCATACTTAGAAAAAATAATTTTCTGGCCCTTCTTGACCTTAAGCGGAATAAGTTTGCCCTGATCAGTCATCCGACCGGCACCGACGGCTATCACTATCCCCTGCTCGGGACGTTCCTTGCTCACGGTCTCGGGAATGATAATTCCGTGTTGGCTAAGACCACTTTCATTGACCGCTAACGGTTCAACCAAAACTCGGTCGCCCAGTGGCCTTACCCCCACCTGATCACTCACCGGCTCCTCAACCCCTACTGGTCGGGAAAAACTCACTTTCTCTTTTTTTACCTTTTTGTTCTTTTTCTTAGCCATATTTATAACTTAATTAATAATAGATGATAGAGGCAGTATAGTGATGGTTTGGCAACTGTCAATAGGTTAACCCTAAACTCTCTCTCTTCCGCCGATACTTGGAAAACGGGTTTTGACGATGGTCCAAGAAATAAGGGTGACGATGCCAGCCAGAAGAAAACCAGCAAAAATATCGCTGGGCCAATGGACACCGGCAACAACCCGCGCCACGCTGATAATGGCGGCACTGATCGTCACCCAAGTCGCCAAACGTGGATGAAAAGGGATGAGCGCGAAGCCAAGCGCGAAAAATAAAGTGGCGTGACCGGAAGGGAAAGCTGACCCATCGGCCGAGAAAAGTGGTTGCACCGTGCTAAGCACCGTCGCCGGTCGCGGCCAAGCGAGAATTATTTTAATGACATGAGCGATCAACCAAGAGGCAACCGGAACAGAAATAATGAAAACAGCGCGCCGCGGCACGCGATCGCGCGAGGCAAGCACTAAAACGCTAATTATCGCCAGCACGCCAATCAACCACGGCAACCAGACCGCGCAAAAAATAATAAATTGGTCGAAGCTGGCTGATTGGTGAGCCAGACCATAAATCGGCATAAATAAACTTTCGTTCATATTATACACCAACTTGGGAAAGAAGGGTTCTGATCGTTTTTAAAGTAATAGTAACATCGAGCCAGAGACTCCGGTTTTTCACATAATACAAATCGTAAGACAGTTTCTCTCGCGTGGCATCGAGCGAGAGACGGAAGTGCGGATGGCGTTCTTGATAAATTTGCGCCCAACCGGAGAGACCGGGCGTGACCAGATGACGCGCTTGATAATACGGAATCTGTTTGTCATACACGGCCACGTACTCGGGTCGCTCCGGACGCGGGCCAATCAGTGACTGCTCGCCGGCCACGACGCTCCAGAGTTGCGGCAACTCATCCAAGCGCGATTTGCGCAAGAATTTACCAACCAAAGTTACTCGGCGTTTCGGCAAATCAGTTTCGGTCGTCATACTACGAAACTTGGTGATTTGAAAAATTCGGCCGCCGCGACCAACCCGATCTTCCCGATAAAAGATTGGCCCGCGATCATTAAGGAAAATCGCCAAGGCGATAAACGGATAGAAAACTAACGAAATAATCCCGAATAATAATCCGGCAACGAAATCCATCAGACGCTTCACCAATCGGTAAGTCAAACCGGTCTCCTGCTCAATGTGCTCAAGAAACCATTGCTCGCTAATCACCGAGAGTGGAATCCGGCCAAAAACTTCTTCATACAGCCGGTGCGCGCTGATCACCTGAACGCTAGCCACCATCAAGCGATAACAAGACGACGCCTCACTCGCTGTCTGCTTATCATAAAAATTGAGAACCAAGACAGAAACTCCGCGCACTTCAAGCGTGGCGAGCGAACCGGCATGATCGACAACTGTCACTTGATATTTTTGATTCTTTTTCAGTTCGCGTTTCAATTCATCAACTTCCGGGCCCTGACAATGAAAGACGTAACGTTCCTCGCGCCCACGACGTAATGACCGACTACCATAGCGCCGCCAAATGAAAATGAGAATGAAAGAAAAAAGAAGATCAATAAATAATGTCAGCTTCGGTGTGATATAGAAGAAAGGAACGTAGTAGAAAAAGATAATGGTCAGTAAACTGCCAGCGAGTTGAGCATTAATCACCGTCTCGGCCAAACGACTGTCAAAAGCTGATGATTGCCGACCATAGAGATCAGCCACAAAAAAGATAATTGCCCAAATTAGAAAGACGATACTGAAAGGAAAAAGGTGGTCAGAAAAAACATCCCACGCTGGATAACTCCAATAACGAATGAGCAGAGTCAACCAGAGAGCGACCGTGTAAGAAAAAAGGTCGCCGATAAAAAGCAGAAAGGCCTGCCGTGAACCATGTCGGCGGATCATAGATTTATGGAGTAATCTTAACACAAAACGGCTAATTATGCTATAGTCTGCTTCGTGGCCAGTCAAAAAATACTTTTCGTTATCACTAAAGGCAATTGGGGTGGCGCCCAACGTTACGTCTATGATTTGGCAACCAACTTGCCAAAACGATTATTCGACGTGACAGTCGCCATGGGCGAAGGTGCGATTTTATCTACTCGACTTGCCCGCCTTGCCGTCGGGCAGGCCGAGCGGGAGATCCGGACAATCTCTCTCCCCCATCTTGTTCGCGATGTCAAAACGAGAAGCGATCTGAAATCATTTTTTGCCCTACTTAAACTTTTCAAAAGCGAGAAGCCAGATATTATCCACTTAAATAGTTCTAAGGTTGGAATTATGGGAGCGTTGGTGGCCCGAATCTATAATCTTAGTCTTAAGCTAAAAGTTTACCCGCCCCTGCCCGTCCGGCAGGCGGGGGCGAGGCGGGCTAAGATCATTTTCACCGCCCACGGTTGGGCCTTCAATGAAAACCGTTCATGGTTGAGCAAAGTGACAATCGCGGTTCTCCACTGGCTGACAATTATGCTCGCGCATCAGACAATTGTGGTCGCCAACGCGACGCGTCGGCAAATGTCTCGCGCCCCTTTTGCCAAAAAGCGGATGGTCGTGGTAAGAAACGGCATTCCGGAAATCAATTTTCTTGATCGTCCAGCGGCGCGCGTTGCTCTTTTGGGTGAGCAATCAGCTATGGCCCAGGGTCACAACTGGTGGCTTGGCACAATTTCCGAGCTACATAAAAATAAAGGGCTTGAGTATCTGATCCGCGCAATCGCCATTTGGTATTCAAGGACGGTCCTTGGCAGTAGCCAAAGACCGTCCTTGGGATCCATAATTATAGTGATCATCGGCGACGGCGAAGAACGAACCAATTTAGAAAACTTAATTAAAGAATTAAAATTAGAAAAACAAATTTTCTTGCTCGGCCGGAAAGACAACGCTTCCCAATATCTTAAAGCGTTTGATATTTTCACCCTCACCTCGATCACCGAGGCCTTCCCCTACACCATTCTCGAGGCGGGATCGGCCGGACTCCCCGTCATTGCTTCCGGTGTCGGCGGGATTCCTGAAGTAATCGAGAGTATGCGTTCGGGGATTCTAGTTAAGCCCCGTCAACCAAGCGAGATCGCTAACGCGCTTGAATTCTTGCTCACCCATCCGGCCAAAACTGCTCAATTCGGGCAAACTCTCCACGATCGAGTAACCAAAGAGTTTTCCACTACCCGCATGGTCAAAGAAACTATCGCGGTATATAATAGCGCTAATGAAGCCACAAGCTAACGAAGCTACTAAGGGTTTTACTCTCATCGAACTTCTCGTCGTCATTGCCATTATTGGTTTGTTATCAAGTATTGTTCTCGCCTCCCTCGGCGCCGCGCGCAGTAAAGCCGCCGACGCGGCGATTATTGCAGATATGGTTGGGATAAGATCGGGCGCGGAGATTTTTTACGGAAGTAATGGAGAAAGTTATATAGATCCAGCTGGAGCTAACTACGGCCCGACAAGATGTCCAAACGTAGTTTTACTTAATACTACTTGCGGAGGTGCGAATTGCTCATTGTTTCATAGCGATGGACTGTACAACGCCAAATCAATATATGATGGTATCACTCATGCCATAAATCAAACCGGCAACCCCAATACGAGATGCGGCGCAACAAATGGAAGTTACGCAATAGTATTATTATTAAAGACTACTTTGGGGCCCGGGCCCCAAGATTATTATTGTGTTGATTCGTCCGGAGCAAGCAAACGTGTCTCACCCCTCTCGGGCTTTGTAACCGACACAATGACTGGAAGTGCTCCGTTTCTCTGTATATAACTTACACCCCGCCTAAAAATTCGTTGTGAATGTCGTCACGGTTTTTCAATATAATGTGATGATGTTTCCATATTTTATTTTTCATTTTCCTGAATCTCTTAGTATTAAGACGACCGCATTTATTGTAAGAACGAAACTTGGTTTAGACCAAACTAAATCTTTCTCTGATCCAGGAGTCATTCTCTAGCTTATCAACAACAAGATACAACAAACTCTTCCCCAACCCGTAATAAGTTTTCAGCAGGGCGATAAATTCGTCACATTCATAAGGATAAACCCAAACACTGTTTTGCAAACGAACGAAACCAATATCGACCAACTCTCGGCGCAACCGATTTCGGGCAACACGTTTTAATTCTTTAATATCAAACGCAACTACTCGCCACTTGCCGTCCCAACGTCTCGGCTTATTCACAACCAATTCTTCTAATTTGTATCTCAGCAATTCGTGCCGACCTTTAGTGGTAAGACGAGCGTAAGTTTTCCCACTCTCTGATTTTTTAAACACGATTAGCTCCCGTTCGGCCAAACGACTAATCGTTGATTTCACATAATAACGCCGATTATGCAAATCGCGTTTTGACTTTCTGGTTAATGGACCGAGTAGTTGTAGCGCATTGGGAGCGAGAACCGCCACCGCAATAAAACCACCCACAGCGAGAGAAACTAGAATCGCTTGAGCGACTTTCCCCTTGGTCGTCAATCCCCCTGTTTTTGCCATTCAAGCATCCTAACATGTTCTTAACAAAAATGCGATCGTCAATATCATAAGAGATTTTGAACAGAGCCACGTTTTCAAACCCCGCCGAGAAATTCATTGTGAATGTCGTCGCGGTGAGAAGCGCGAGAATATTGTCGCATACCCATTAAAATACCCAGGCCGATAAACTCGGTTAATAAGTGCGACCCGCCGTAACTGGTGAATGGCAGAGTGAGACCCGTCACCGGCAAGAGACCGATATTCATCCCAACGTTCACCACAAAGTGACTCATGAAAAAAATCGCGAGCCCGACGCCGAAAAGTGCTTCGAAGTTGGTTGCCCCCAACATTGCCGTTCTAATAATCCGCCAAATGATAATGCCAAAAAGGACAAATAAAATAATCACCCCAATAAACCCCCACTCTTCAGCAAAGGCGGCAAAGATGAAATCAGTTTGATACTCGGGCAAGAAACGTAAACGCGATTGGGTGCCAAAGCCAACACCTTTCCCCATTAATTGACCGGAACCAACCGCGATCGTTGATTGGAAAGCATTGTATCCCGCGCCCTGGATATCAGCCAATGGATGGACGAAGGAAATAATCCGATCTTTTTGATTGCCGGTAAACACGGCGAACCATAAAACGCCGAGGGCGAGCAGGGCCACGCCAGCCACGAGTAAGAGATGCCGTTTGGAAACGCCAGAAGCCATGATCATCCCCAACCAGATGATAAAAATAATTACCGCGGAACCGAAATCGGGCTGAAAAAGAATAAGGACTAATGGCAAAAGAGCATATAAACCGGAAACAAAAATGTGCTGAAAATGGGCAATCTCAATGTGCCGCCGCGAAAAATATTTGGCCAAGATAAGGATGAGTGATAATTTCATAAAGTCAGCCGGCTGAAACGAGAAAAAACCGAGAGAGAACCAGCCCTTAGCCCCCTTGATCGCGTGACCAAAAAGAAGCAAGGCGGCCAAAAAAACAAACAGAATAGTGTAGACTAAAACGACAATTCCGCTCCGACGAAGGAAGCGCGGATCAGTAAACGAGAGTCCGAGACAGGTAATCAAAGCGAGAGCAAGCCAGATAAGTTGGCGGCTAAAAAAATAGCTTGGGGCCACGAAGGAATTCATCGTCACTAAGCCGGCCGCGGCCATGATCACCGCTGGGAGCAACAGCACCCAATCTATCTGTCTAGAGAGTCGGCTCAATCGCCACATGGGGGTAAAAGTCGGTAAAAGCCGGTAAGGCAGTGAAGGGGGTTGGCCAAGTAAAACTAAAGTCGGTTGTGCCGTTGGGCTCCAGCCGCTTAATAAAAGTTGAGCTTGCGGCAAAAACATTGTGCTCGGCATCAGAAAGTGTGGCAATCATCTCAATTTTTTCCACTGGATTGAGAGAATTATTGGTCAAACGAGCTTTAAGGATTGGCGTTGGAACATTGGTGAAATTATCATCTGAAATAGTAAGTAGCGGTTGACTAGAGCTTGATCTCTCCCAACGCGGTGCACCGGTGAGCTCGAGATAGGCGCGAACCGGAATCCGTCGACCGACATTGATGTTTGGAATAAAAATTGGCAAACCTTCTTGAGGCCAGAGGGAGAGATCGCCGTGAACGCTATTGATGAGAGAATTGGCTTGGTCAAAAAATTTTATTTCATAAGGAAGATGAGTCGCTCGTAAATCAGAATTAGGATTACTCACGAAACCGACAAGATCATAAGATCCCACACCTAACGCGAGCACTCGCGCCCACAACGCACGCATGGGAATGGCCTCGCTCGCACACACCGTCGGGCATCCGCCACCACAATCAACTCCCAACTCGTTTTGATTCCGACGCCCATCTTGGCAAGTGACCCGTGGCCAGAAGAGAGCCACAGCAAAAGCTACGCCAACTATCAGCACAGCAAAAAAACCAAAGAAGTAAGTGAGCTGTCGCCGTGTACTCCAAGAGGCCATAGGATTATTCTATCATAGCATATCAAACGTTCTGTTCT
>CAYIEL010000008.1:0-20612 GCA_964362425.1 uncultured Candidatus Saccharibacteria bacterium
AGATTTTCCAAGTCTTTTCTAACCGAACAACCGAAATTAAAACTAAGAAATAAGCGAAGAGATGCAGGTACGAAACTAAACCTTCCATCCGTTCGAAATTACTCCAAAAACTGCGGAAGGGGTTAGCCCCCCAAGCCGTGGCCAACGCCAACACCGCCAGCAACACGCTCATCGCTATTAAAAGCCACGAACTTTGGGCCTGCCCGCCGAAAAGGCGGGGTCGATAATTTGAGTCACGAACCGCCAAGATAATCCACAACGCCAAAACTACTTCTATCACCACCCGAAAAAAGAAGCCTTTGCCGGAGATAAAAGGGAAGAAAAGAGAGGTGGAGACAATGAGGGGGGTGAGAGATAGGATCAACAGGCCGCTAACAACTAGCCAATACAGAATTTTATTTAATTTCATGTTCGAATGATTCTAGCATAAACGTATAAATTATGCTAAATTAACTGACATGAAAAAAGCTCTGGTTACCGGGATCACCGGTCAAGATGGTTCATATTTAGCTGAACTTTTGCTTGAGAAGGGGTATGAAGTGCATGGTATTATCCGCCGTTCGAGTTCTTTCAACACGCAACGGATCAGCCACATTTACCATGATCCGCACGATCAACGTGGGGCCACTCTTCGACTCTACTACGGAGACTTGTCAGACGGAAGCAACTTGAATAGAATTCTTGAGAAAGTGGCGCCAGACGAAATTTATCATCTCGGAGCGCAAAGTCATGTGCGAGTCAGTTTCGATTTACCGGAATACACCGGCGATGTCACCGGTCTAAGCACCATCAGAATTCTCGATGCGATTAGGGAGACAAAAATTAAAACTAGATTTTATCAAGCCTCCTCCAGCGAAATGTTTGGCAAAGCCGTCGAACTACCGCTTAAAGAAACCAGCGCTTTCCACCCACGATCGCCTTACGGCTGTGCCAAGGTTTATGCTTATTGGATCACCAGAAATTATCGCGAGGGTTACGGAATGTTTGCCAGCAACGGTATTCTCTTCAATCACGAGTCCCCGCGACGTGGCGAGACTTTTGTTACCAGAAAAATAACTCGCGGGTTGGTTAAAATTAAATTGGGCAAAGAGAAAAAAATATATTTAGGCAACCTAGATGCCAAACGTGACTGGGGTTATGCCAAAGATTATGTCGAGGGTATGTGGTTAATGCTCCAACACAGTGAACCAGATGACTTTATTCTCGCCACAAATGAAACCCACAGTGTCAGAGAATTTGCTGAAGCAGTCGCTAAAAACTTGGGCATGGAACTGGTCTGGAAAGGTAAAGGCATTAAAGAAAAAGGTTTGGATAAAAAAACAGGGAAGGTGATTATCGAAATTGATCCGTACTACTTCCGCCCGGCCGAAGTCGATGTCCTGCTCGGTGATTATTCCAAAGCGAAAAATAAATTAGGTTGGTCGCCCAAGGTCACATTCCAAGAATTAGCTCGGATGATGGCCGACGCCGATTTGAAATTAGAACAAGAACAAAAATGAACAAGGGAAAGAAAATTTTTGTCGCCGGGCACAAAGGCCTTGTTGGATCGGCTATCGTTCGCGCTCTGCAAAAACAGGGCTATGATAATTTGATTACCAGAACAAGGCAAGAACTTGATTTACTTGATAACGTTGCGGTTGAGAGTTTTTTCAAAAACGAGAAACCAGAATATATTTTCCTCGCCGCCGCCAAGGTCGGCGGAATTATGGCCAACAGCACTTACCCGGCTGATTTTATCTACCAAAATTTGGTTGTCCAAAATAATGTTATTCACAATGCTTATGTGAATGGAGTGAAGAAACTACTTTTTCTTGGCAGTTCTTGTATCTATCCACGTAATTGTCCTCAACCAATTAAAGAAGAGTATTTCATGACCGGTCCGCTCGAACCGACAAACGGAGCCTACGCCATAGCCAAAATTGCCGGTATCACAATGTGCCAATCATACAATAAACAATACGGCACTAATTTCATCAGCTTAATGCCCACCAATTTATACGGGCCGAATGATAATTTTGATCTGGAAAGTTCTCATGTCTTGCCAGCTCTGATCAGAAAATTTCATGAGGCCAAAATCGGTAACAAAAAAGAAATGACTTTGTGGGGAACCGGAACACCAAAACGTGAATTTTTACACGTTGATGATTTGGCTGAAGCTTGCGTCTTCTTGATGAAAAATTATAATGATACGAAAATAATAAATGTGGGCACCGGTGAAGATATCACCATCAAAGATTTGGCCGAGACGATAAAAAAAATCGTCGGTTATGCCGGTAAGATAATCTGGGATGCCTCAAAACCAGATGGAATGCCGAGAAAACTTTTGGATGTTTCGAAAATTAACACGCTGGGCTGGCGGTACGAAATAAATCTCGAGACTGGAGTTAGAACAACTTATGAGTGGTTCAAGACAAAATGTGTTTAAACCAAAGCGAAAATCCAGCTTGTTCGGAATCATCTTTAAACATCTTGACCGTATCCAAAGATAATTGATTTAAATCGGTTCCGACCATTTTTATAGCTTTAGAAATAATGTCGTGTGGCACTGTGGCAATGTGACAACCGCAGGCATCGGCCTGAAATATGTTCAGAACTTCGCGCACACTAGCCCATAGCAATTCGGCCTTAGGCAACAACTTCAAAAACTTCAAACTAGCACGCATGATTGGTACCGGATCACGACCCGTATCCGCAATCCGGCCGGCAAAGACAGAGACGATTGCTGCGGTATCGGGATTTAAGACTCCGGAGACATCTCGTACTTGTTCTAGAGTCAACAGGGCAGTAATATTCAGTTGCACCCCCTTCTGACTAAGCTCTTCCACTAGAGACAAAGATGACTCACCACGCGAATTAGTGATCGGTATTTTTACATACACATTGTTTTGCCAAGCCGCGATCTTCAAAGCCTGCCTCTTCATCTCGGTGAACTCATCTGAAAATACTTCGAATGATACCGGCTTTTTTTTCACACTTCGCAGGATATCTTTTGCGAAACTCTCATAATCTTTTACTCCCGCTTTGCGCATAAGAGTCGGATTAGTGGTGATACCGCGGATCAATGGATTTTTATTCAAACTTATAATACCGTCTTTATCGGCGCCATCGGCAAAGATTTTTATTCGTAAAGAATTGAGCATTTTTAGCATAGCCTAAGCATAGCGCAACTTAGAATTTTTTCCACGGCTTCGGCCAAATTACTCACACGAAAATCTGGTGTAATCTGCGGTTCTTCACCATAACCCCCGCCAACGAGAATGGTTCGACAGCCAGCAGCCTGCCCAGCGATGATATCTCCAAACCTGTCCCCAACCATCCAACTTCCCGACAAATCCAGTCCAAGTTTTTTTGAAGCACTTAACAACATCCCGGGAAGTGGCTTACGACAGAGACAGTTTGATTGTCCCCGGCCCGGATGATAACAGACTTCTATCCGATCGATTGGCAAATGTTTAAGTAAAAAATTATGCATTTCTTCAACTACGCTTTGTAACAAAGTCCCCCGTCCAACATCGGGTTGATTAGTTGCCACCACAATCATATATTCGGCTTCTTTCAATCTTTTGCAAGCTTCGAACACCTCCGGTAATATCTCAAATTCATCCAAATTTGTCGGCGGATATGGCTTACCATCACGTATGAGCGCACGATTAATAACGCCATCGCGATCCAAAAATACCGCGCGACGAGTTTCAGTTCTTCGCTTTTCTTTTTTTATCCTCATACATGACACTTTCCCATTTGGTCTTACCGACTTTTAGTTTTGGATGTGATACAAACAAATGCCAAATCACCGCCTGGAAGGCTTCAGTGTGAGGCGTCACGTGGCCTAGATATACAGTCGGTATTATAACGCAAGCGTTGGCAGCCTTGGCAGTATAACCACCATCCCGACCGACCACGCCAATGATCGTCGCTCCAACTTCTTGGGCTAACTCTATGGCGCTCACCAGATTAGGACTAACATTTTTTTCCCGATCACCCCCACCGACGGAAAAGACCAAAAGCCCATCTCGCGCATTGAGTTTGCTCCCTTTTAACCATTCAGAGAATACGCTCGCCCAACCATCATCATTGGTGCGAGCCGTCAATTCCGCAACATTATCAGTTGGCGCATAACATTCAAAACCACAAATTTTTCTAAAATCATTTACCGCATGTGAAGCATTGGCTGCACTACCGCCGACACCGAGGATGAACAATCTACCTTTCTGTGCATGAACCTTCGCTAACTCGTCCACAACCTTTTCAATAGAATTTATATCGAGCTCGTCAACCACCTGTTTGACTTGAAAAAGAAATTGTTTAGAAAATGTCATAAAGAAAAAATTATCGGCCGATCCCATAATACAAAAAACCGGCCTTTTTTATTTCTTTTTCTTGAGATTTCAAAAAATTTCTGGTATCAAAAAAAAGATAGGGTGGAACCATTACTTCTTTTATTTTCTTAAAAGATAAACTGCTGAATTCAGGCCAGGCAGTGACGAGCAAAAGAGCGTGGCAACCGCGAGCCGCTTCTTCTGCAGTTTTGGAAAGTCGTAACCCCGTCTCTTTTTGAAACTCTTGGTCTAGGGCTTGCGGATCAAAAACTTTTATTCCGACTTTTTCCTGACGCAACATCCCGATAAGTTCCAACGCTAAAGAGCGTCGTAAAGTAGACGTTCCTGGTTTGTAGGTTACACCCAAAATGCTGATGTTAGTTTTAGAAAGGGGAATTTTAAGAAGTACTCTTAGGCGATCAGTAAGAATTTTTCGGCGATTAATGTTTGTTTGCAAAACCCCATTAATAACTTCAAGTTGTTTTTTATTTTTTTTAGCAAATCCGGAAAGAGTTCGCAAATCGCGCATCAGTGTGCCACCCGAGAAACCGAGGCTACTGTCGAGGTAAGCGGCTTGACCGATTCTCGAATCCGAACGCAGAGCTCTGGCCACATCCGTAATATCTCCACCAGCCATTTCGCAAACATCCGATATGTTGTAAATAAATGAGAGGGAAGTAGCCAAAAAAGAATTCAGCGCATGCTTTGCTATCTCGGCCGAAGCAATATTCATTTTAATTCTCGGGCATTTCACACGAGCAATAATTTGGTCCAGTTTCAAAAAGGCACTCTCTATCTCGGCGCCAACTACCACTCTTTCTGGGAACAAGAAACACTCCAGAGCCTTACCGAGTTGCAAATTTTCCGGGAAATAAACGACCTGACCAGAAAACTTCGGGTTATGCTTTTTAATACTTTGGAACAACCTTTTTGTAGTCCCTACTGGCACCTGGCTCATTACCACAAAGAGCGCGTCATCTTTTATATACCTTGCTAATTTTATCGTACTTTGCTGTAAATTCGTGATGTCGGACTTGTCATCTTCACCAACAGGAGTATCAAAAGTTAGAAAGACCGCATCACAATCTTTCATTTGGCGAAAGTCTGTGCTGAAAGAAAGAGACCCATTTTTAATGTGTCTCACCACGCTCGCCGCAACATCCTTCTCTAAAAGAGGCAGGATCCCCTCTTTAAAGTTAGTAACGACCTTTTTATTATTGTCAATTGCAAAAATAGTATGCCCAAGCTCCGCCAATCCGGCGGATACAACTTCTCCCAAATGCCATAGGCCGACAACAGCGATTTTCATATTAATATTTTTTCAATATGCCGGACTTTCTCATTTTTTCTTCCGTCTTCCGTAAATTCTTGCTAAAACCCTTGAAATTTGACAACCAACCAATGTAGTCGGCCACAGCTTCTTTAAGAGTATGCTTCGGCTTCCAACCAAGACTTTTTAATTTTGAAATATTCATCACAGAATGCCTGGTGCCACCGGCCCTATATCTATTTTGAAGTGATGGTTTGAATACCACCTTACTTTGTTTTGCCACGATTTTCCCTAAATCAAAAATTCTGGTAGCCCGGCCACTACCGACATTGAAGACTCCAAAATTCGCACGGGAATCTTCCAGAGTCTTCAGTATCGCCGAGGCAACATCTTTGACATGCACAAAATCACGTAGTTGCCTACCATCTTCATTCATTTCTATCGGCTCATTATTAAGGGCATTCACAGCAAATGACCGGAGGGCTCCGGAATAAAAATGCCGAAATGATTGCCGTGCCCCTAAAACAATACTGAAACGGAGTGCTACGGCTGGAATAGAAAAAGCTTTACCCATTGCCATAACAAATTGTTCACTGGCCAACTTTGATAATCCATACGGCGCAAGTGGCAAAAGAACATCCTCTTCTTTTTCTGATATTGGAACGACTTCTTTACTGCATTTTGGACAAAATTGTTCCCACTGATGTCTTTTGAATTGCCCCTCTTTTCGCGGAGGTAAATACATGATGCCGTGATTTTTGCAACGGTATTTACCTTCACCGTACACTGCCTGTGAAGAAGCTATGACAATTTTTTTGATCGGCAACTTTTTTTCGGCAATAATTTCAAATAAAATAGCAAGGCTCTCAATGTTAGTTTGGACATAGGTGCTGAAATCCAAGTGATAATCCATATAGGCTGCTAAATGCACGACTGCATCCACTCCGCGAAGAGCTACCTGCCAATCTTTTTTTTCTCTGACATCACCGCGAATTAGTTTTGCTTTTTTATTAAGCCATTTCGGGATCCGACCGTTATGTGTCGGGGGGTTCAAAGAATCCAACGCCACCACTTGATAGCCGTTTTGAAGCAAAAGATCGACGGTGTGCGAACCTATAAATCCTGCCCCGCCAGTGACTAGTATTTTTTTAATATTCTGTCTCATTTTTTCTCTAAAATTTTGTACGTTTTTTCAACAACCTGTAGCACCCGTAGAGCGTCTTCCCCAGTTGGCCCGGACGTTTTACCGGTTTTAACGGCTATGATAAATTCTGCAAAAAGGGTTTCTAGGGCATTTCCAGGTTCAGGATTGCACTCTATCATTTCTTCCATGACGGTGCCATCTTTATCTTTTACCCCCAAGGTAAACAGCTCTTTTCCACCATATTTCCGGCCAAGACCTTCAACTATGATATATCCCTTTTCTCCAATTATCTCGAGAGAGAAAACTGGCCGCCACTCGGTGATTCCAACACTCATAGAAGCCGTTTGTCCTTTGGCGTTTTTAAAAATGATAGAAGCCTGTTCTTCAACCATGCTTTTCCAAAACAAGTTTTGCGATACAGCAGAAAGTTTTTTAATCTTTCCAGGCATGAACCACAGAATAAGATCAATTAAATGCACGCCCTGATCCATGAGAACGCCTCCCCCAGCGATTTTTTTATTCATTCGCCACTCTTTCTCGTAACCGGACCGGCCTTGATGTCCATGTATTAAACGTATAAAAAGTATTTTGCCCAATGTTTTGGCATCCAGGGCCTTTTTTGCTCTTCTTATACTGTCAAAATATCTATAATTAAAGCCAACCATTAACGGCAAGCGTTTCTTTTTTGCCAAAACAGTCAGTTTTCTCATCTCGGAAACATTCCTGGCTCCGGGTTTTTCGATAAAAACGGGTTTGTTAAATTGCAAAGCGCGCCTAGCATTTTGATACAAGCAGGAATGAGGAGTAATAATGAAAAAAGCATCAACGGAAATATTTTTCTTTGGAAATTCAGAAAGACAGGTGGCGCCATACTGCCGAGCAATTTTTTCTCCAACTTCCTTATTCGGGTCTACGACTAAAGCAAGTTCGGTCATCAGCGAACCATTTATAACCTTCGCCCATCTTTCTCCCATTCTTCCGGCACCAATGAGGGCGATTTTATACTTTTTACCAGTCATAGCCGCGATCTTTTGGTTTAATCCTGCGAATATTGTAAACGTCAGATTTCATGAGCTCTTTTTTGTTTTTTGGGAATTCGTACCACTTGTCCCATACGGCACTCAAATTTTTTCCCGAGATACCATTTGAGTCTCGAGATGCTAAGAAGACTGCGAGTGCCGCCGCCTTTTCTGGAGAAATACTCTCTCTTTCCCCCCTTTGCTGTTCTATTGCTTCTCGATATCTTTTCCCCCCAGCCCGAAGCGGACCGGCGTCAATTATTTGTTGGACAAGTCCAGAAGTTACCAGACCAGGTGAAATTGCATTTACCTCAATCGGTGAGAGCTCAACAGATAAGGTCTCGATCAGACGTAAAACTCCCCCCTTTGAAGCAACGTAGGAACTATGTTTCTCCAGTGGCCCCTCACCACCACCGGCGAAAGTAATAATCTTCGCTCGTGAACTTTTCCTTAGGAGAGGTAAGGCATATTTGATGGTCATGAAAGTCCCCAAAAGATTTACCCTAATCGCCTCTAGCCATTCTTCCGGTTCAATCTGCCCAATAGCACCAATGGCTCCGTATGTGCCAGCCGCCGTCACAAGAATATCAATAGATTCAAAATCTTTAGTGATTTTTTTAAACAGCAATTGCATGGACTTTTTGTTTGACACATTTGCACAAATTGTTTTCACTTTCACATTCGGAAAGGGGAAAAATTGTTCCTGAAGGGCGTCAGTCTTTTTTTGCGACGATCCACTTAAAATCAAATCGCATCCTTCCTCCGCAAAGGCTCTGGCTATCGCATTGCCGATTATTCCTGTCGCGCCGGTAATTAATGCCGTTTTACTTTTGAGTTTCATATTGTATTGTTGAATCGTGGCCGGTTGACTAGTATCTGCGTTCCGCCAGAATCGACACGAATCGGCACCTCGCGCATCTTATATTTTTCAAAAACTTTTCTGACTTTGTCCTCGGATCCTTCCATCGCATACATGAGGAAAAAACCGCCTCCACCCGCACCCAATATTTTGCCACCTAAGGCGCCGGCCTTTTTAGCTTTTTTGTACACTTCATCAAAGGCACTGTTTGACATTTTATTTGACATAGATTTTTTAAAATTCCAATGCTCGTCCATTAAATGTCCAAAGGTGTCTAAATTATTTGTTTTAAAAGCGTTGTGAATTTTTTGACCTATTTCTTTGATTTGATGTTTGAGTTCCAACGCCTTCTTCTCGCCTCTTTTTATTTTTTGCTGCTGTTCCCTTAAAAGTTCTTCACTTGATCTCGTCACCCCAGTGTAAAAAAACAGGGTTTGTTTTTCAAAACACTCTTGGGTTTTTCGACTGACATCTACATTCTCTACGACCACTTTGCCATCAACTCCGATTGTAAATGCAGAAAAATTTCCAAAAGAAACAGCATACGGATCTTGCATGCCGTCAGGTAAACCAAGTTCGCTGGTAATCTCATAGGCTTCTTCGGCCAGTTGTCTTCTCGATATATTCTCACCTTTAAGAGAATGGAGGGCATTGAGTAGCCCAACTAAATAGGTACCAGAACTACCAAGTCCTGTGCCGTTTGGCACATCGGCCTTAGATGATATTTCTATCATCCGGTCAAAACCGGTTCGTAAGAGCGCCGCTTTGGCTAAACGATTTTTAAGCTCGTGCGGACTTGCCACTGTCTCATTGTCGTGATATTTCAACCGGATAAGATCGTCTATTGGGGGCCGGTTAATGCCTACGTACATATAAAGGTTAACCGTAACCGAAAATATGAAACCGCCATGCTTTTCGTAATAAGCCCTAAGATCCGTCGAACCTCCACCAAGAGGGATGCGAAATGGTGTTCTGGTGATAATCATCGTCTTTCCACTATATGGCGTTTCCTATTTTTCGTCCAACTTTTTGGCCTCTTGACCTATATCGGCCTCTGTTTCAAAATCTCTTCAACACGCGGAATATCGGCGGGAGAAGAAAATCCGCCGCAGCCATATTGTGCCTTAATTGCCATCACTCGTTCTTTCTTGATGTATTGATCGAACATAGAAGAAAAACTGAACTCTCCCTTTGCCCCTTGCAGAGGTTCGCAATCAAAAATCTTTTGGGTGAGCACCATCACCCCGTCATTGACGAGGTTGCCGATTGGTACTTTCGGCTTCTCAACTACGCTTTCGATCGTACCGTCCGGCCTAAGCGCCGCAATTCCGTGATTCCATGGGTCCGGCATTTCGAAACAGAGTGAGCTTGAAGAAAAAGTGAGACACCGTTCAATATCCTTCGAGTAAGGCAACTCGTCACCCTGAAGAAGTAAAAACCGTGATTCGTTTTTTACAAAATCTTTCGCGGCTAAAAAACTTTTTGCATTTCCTTCCACTGAACCTATAGCATAGGAAATTTTTCGACCATAAAAATTATTACCACAGTGTTTTTGTATTTTTTTGGCTAGATGCAAAACGACAATGACAACATCGGTAATCTCTTCGGGTATCGCCTCAAAAAGACGATCGAGAACTGGCTTTCCTAAAACCGGGATAAGTGGCTTCGGAATTGTTTTAGTGAGAGGTAACATCCGTTCCCCCTTACCGGCAGCTAGAATTATAGCTTTCATAATTTATCTCCCTATGACAATCTTTTCTTTAATAGTATAGGGGGTTTTGTTGCTCGTCTCATAATAAATCCGAAGCATCAGCTCCGCCAAAAAACCGAGCATAAAAAAAATGAAACCAGAAAGAATGAAGAAAATCGTGAGAATTGGTAGGGGGGTCTGGCTAAAGTTGCGAATATGAGCCAGCTTTAAATAGACAGAGATTAAACCCGTGACAAATCCCAAACCAATTGAGATAACACCGCTACCGCCAAAAAATACCAACGGTCGGCCATTCATACTCGACAGAAATTTTATGGTGAGTAGGTCGGCAATGTCTTTCACCGCTTTCATAAAATAATGTTTGGAAATACCAAATTGTCGCGCGTGGTGCCGTACCGGGATTTCGGCAACTTTGGCTCCACACATATAAAGCAACGCTGGCAGAAAAACATGCATCTCGCCGTAAAGATGAATGTCTTGCAAAACTTCTCGCTTGTAAGCCTTGAGGGCGCAAGCGGAATCATTAAGGGCCAAACCGGTAACCTTGGCCGTTAACCAGTTAGCAGACCGTGAAAGAATTCGTCGGCTTAGTGAATCATTGCGTTCCTGCCGCCAACCAGACACTACGTCATAACCTTCTTTAATTTTGTCAACAAGTTTAGGTATATCCTCCGGATCATTTTGGAGATCGCCATCCATAGTAATGACAATATCCCCTTTGGCTTCATGAATCGCCGCGTCGAGATTGGAAGTTTGGCCATAATTTCTGGCCAAACGCAAAATTGTAACCTTAGGCAAAGCCTTAAGTTTCTCTATGGTTTTATCCGTCGAGGCATTGTCGCTGAAAATAATTTCGTACGGCCCACCAAACCTTGTCATCACCTCAACTATTTTTCCATACAAAATAGCGACATTTTCCTCTTCATTGTAGACTGGAACGACGATAGAAATCATGTTATGATGATATACTTTGTTTTATTTGTCTTAATTTTTCAATCAACAACGCTCCTCCCATAAAGCCAGAAAAATAAATAAAGGGCACGATCGGTGCACGATAACGAGGATTTGTTATTGGACTGGTGAGAAGTCCTAGGAATACGATACAGAAAAATAGCAAGCGAGCGTTATGTGATTTTGAGATTATACTCCAGTACAAGCCAAACAAAAATAAACATACTAGAAAAACACTTTCCGGTAAATAAATAATATTCGCGTATAGCCAAGAAAGAACCTCTCCTTGTCTACCATCAATAATGCTATTTATCAAACTTGTTTGTGGGTGCCAATAATCATGTGTTTTATTCTCATCCTCCCAAAATCCGCGAAGAATGCTGACATCATGTTTTGTACCGGGGCTAAAGAAAAAATTCATACTTTTACTTATATGGAAAAGTGTATAATCCAAAAGGTGTGGTTTTAATTCGTTCCAAACTACTTTTTTTATCATTGGGCTATTGCGGAGATCTAATTGTTCTTCTTCGGAAATATTCCCTACTTTATTATGGAGTTCTGTGCGCACATCTTCAATTGACAGCTTATATCCGCTTTCGTATGAAAGATACACCGGTAGATTAAAGTTCAGTGTATTATATGCCTCTAAAGATGAGAGTGAATAAACGCCAGTTCTGATCCCGTTCCGTATATACCAAGGGGTAAGCACAAGGGCGGCGATAAGACAAAAAATTCCAATACGAGTACGAAAGGAGGATTCCTTGTTTTGATTATAAAGTAGAGCCCAAATGGCCCATAATCCGATGGGAATGATCATATAGAGACCTGACGGCCTAGTGAGAGCGCTAAGACCATAAAATAATCCGGCCATACCAAAAGCCCGTGTCTGTGATACAGACTTTTTAACCAGAAAATATATGCTCAACAAGAAGAAAAAAGTATAAAGCGACTCTGTTGCTAAAAATTGCGTAGCGAAGAAAGAAACTGGGTCGAATATGAAAAAAGCCGTAGTGGCAAGAGCGATCTTTTTGTATGTAGGGGCGATCGATAAGCTGATGATATACGCAAAATACGCGCTGAAAGCCAGAAGAATGGTCTGAAAGATTGGAATGACATTGATGTCACCGGTGAAATATTTTATCAGTGCGACGAAGAATGGATAGGCTGGTGTGCGGAATGTTTCCGGATCCCCGTTTGGACCAGGCTGTAATGAAAAATTTCTATAATTCAATATATTATCTGGAAGCGTGCTGTATTGAGTTGAGTCAAAACCCCCACCCATAATAGGAAACATATTATGCAGGGATTTGGGGTGAGCAACAGCTATGCTTTTCAATGTAACAAAAACACTTAAATGGACTATGATCCCTATAGAGACAATAATAAAAAAATATCTATGTTCTCCTATAAAATGTCTGATTGATGTCATAATTAATATGAAGTTGCGTTATAAACTAGGGCAATAAATTAAATTTCACTATATGCCACAGGGCAGCGACACCGTCTTTCCAATTTATTTTTTTGCCTTCCTTGTATGTGCGTCCAGAATAAGAGATCCCGACCTCAAAAATTCGGTAGTGTTTGATCCTTGCCGTAATTTCTGGTTCTATACCGAATCGCTTTGATGATAGTTTTGTTTTTATATCATCAATAACACCACGAGTCATCATTTTATAACAGGTCTCCATGTCAGTTAGATTAAGGTTGGTACAGATATTTGAAATGAGCGTCAAAAGCTTATTCCCTAAATAATGCCAGAAATACATCACGCGGTGAGGCTGATTGGTCATCAATCGCGATCCGTATACAACATCGGCTTTACCAGACATAATAGGTTCAAGCATCATGGACAAATCTACTGGATCATATTCCAGATCAGCGTCTTGAATAACGATTATATCACCAGTTGACGCCAAAAAACCACTCCGTACTGCGCCGCCCTTACCCAGATTTTTCTCATGAAAAATATAATGAATATCCGGAATAGTTTGCAAAATTTCTCTAGTCCCATCTTTTGATCCATCGTCAACCACAATGATCTCTTCCTCGATTCCAACCGGCAAATTTACAGATTTAACTCGACGAATAATTTCCTCGATCGTTTTTATTTCGTTATAGGCCGGTATAATAATTGAAAGTTTCATAATTATTTTGACTATATTATTTTGTTTCTCTTTTCAATATCAGAATCTTTCCAAATTCCGCTACTTTCATATAATTACCGAGAGACACACCCTTGTCTTTTTTTGCCAACCAATTAATAACCAGCATATCAACCTGCCTATCATTGATTGCCTCAGAAAAATCACTACCTAGAAACCATTTTTCAGATATCTGTATTTGCTGATAATAGTTGCTTCCATGGAAGAATGCTAATGCTTCAGGGGTATTATAGAAAAAAATAGATGTTGAATCGGGAACGGAAGAGAAATACTCGGACATATCTTCTGTACGTTTACTTTTATATGAATCTGCTATATACGAGTGAAATGATAATTGATACAACCCCGCTCCGAACAAAACAACCATGCCAAGTAGAAAGATTTTGGTTTTTTTAGCGAGGTTTAATTTGATAGGGAGTGCAAGTAAAATATAATACAAAGAATATGGAGCAAACAGTATGCCTAAAATCTGTACTGGAAAAAGATATCTGGCATCCCAGTAACGGAACAAAAACGATAGTATGAGAACAACGGAAAATATGAGCGCAATGGATTCTTCTATGCTAATTTTCATCTTGGCTTTTAAACGAATTGCTACCCCCATGATCCAAGCGGTTATCAAGGACAGCATGAAGAGCGGTCCGATACCACTAAAAAACATCCGCAGATTCAGCCAGAATGTAGCGGCCCTATCTGTTAAAACGGATGGATTAGAATAGTAGTCCAAGGCAACAATCAGAGAGTTTTCTGGTTGAAAATTGACAATGATCCATACTCCGATCGGAATAATCACACTTATAGCAACTATACCTATATCTTTCAGAGATACTAAACCTTTTCTAAATGCGAGAATTGCGCCAACAAAAAGAACCGGAATAAAAGCCAGGGCCATGGTTTTGGTTACAATACACAAACCGGCCGAGATACCGGCTAGTATAAACCAAAACCGTTTTTTTTCTGGATTGCTTGTGGCTAAATTGAAAAATAACAAAAAGAGCGTCAAGAAAAACAAAACCGAAACTTCACCGATCACGCTCTTCCCGAAAGTATAAAATGGTGGAAATGTTGCTAGAATTGCGAGCGATCCAAGCGCGATAGTATTTCCATACAGACGTCGCAAAAGTATGAAACTCACTATGAGAAAAGCAAACATGTAGAGAACCATCATGAGCCGGGCTTGGAGAATGCCGATTCCGAACAATTTGAACCAGGATGCCAGCGGGTAAAGAAGCGGGTAGCCAACTGATATAAGTGAACTATGTTCTAAGTGACCAGGCGAAAATTGAGTGACGCTTTCTCCAACTCGCGAAATATTCGTCGCCAGATGAAACGCCCATCCTTCATCAAAACCAAAGGGTGGACTCTCGGTGAGATGAAAAAGGCTAAAAAAAACAACGACAAGCAAGATCAGTACTGCCAGTATTTTTTGAAGAGAGGATAGAGGTGTCGCTGACATGTTAAAAATACAACTATGTTAATATGTTACACATGTCAAACCCAATAATCAATCTCGTCAGGAGAATACTATCTTTGTTTCCGCCGACTTGGCCATTCAAGATATACAATGCGCTTCTGAAAATCCCTTTTTCCAAGCAACTTATGGGTATTACCATCCAATGGCTCACACCTGATCATATTGATACAGCGGAGGGGAAAATTATATTCGACAAAGACGACCCAGTCATGGCTGGCGCGATCAGTTTTGGAAAATTAGAACCAGAAACCGTGGCGATTTTCCGCTCCTACCTCAAAGAAGGTATGATAGTCATCGACATCGGTGCCAATTTAGGATACTTCACCGTCATTGCTGCCAGTAGAGTTGGCCCATCAGGAAAAGTATTTTCTTACGAGCCCGACCCACACAACTTCGAATTACTGAAAAAAAATATTTCGGTAAATGAATTCAAGAACGTAAACGCCTTTCCCGTCGCCCTTTCAGATTGTACCGGAACACGCGAATTATTTTTTGGCGATAACCAAACAACTCCTTCGTTCAGTGATAAAAAGGGCACCGGCCGGTCCCAATCTGTTGTCACCGACACCTTGGACAATTCACTCAAAGCTCTGGGCTATTCAAAGGTCGACATAATCAAGATGGATATCGAGGGAGCCGAGCCGCTGGCTTTAGAAGGAATGGGGAAAACAATCGCTAGAAATCCCGCCCTAATCATCATATTCGAATTTCACCCGAATGCTATAAAACGACTCGGCTATTCCCCTCTTAAATTCCTAGAAAGATTCAAAGAATTGGGGTTCTCCATGTCAGTTATAGACGAAGACCGCGGGAATCGTGTCCCTATCAGCGACCTTGAATCTTTCACAAAAAGTTTCCACGGAAAAGAAGTATCAAAGAACCTTATTGCCAACCCTACTTTTCGTAAGACTTCTCCTCCACAATTTTAGAACCTAGGATGAGGTTAATCTCTTTTTTCACCGCCGCTCTTTCATCGTTATTTTTGAAGGCTCCGCGAGCATATTCGATAAACTTGTCGTCAAACTTTTTTTCTTTTTCACAGCGACGTTTGCCATCTTCAATATCCCAGCCGGTTTCGCTTAATTCCCGCAATTTAGAAAACAGGGCGTCAATTTCTGGCAAATGCGTTATGTGATTCTTAACTATCAGTCGCAACAGCTCAAGTTCATACCGAACATTTTTTAGCTTCTCCGGATCAGAAATTCTTTTTTCTTTTACTTCTAGAATCGCTATTTTATCAAGCAACTCCGCCGGCGCGATTGGAACCAAAATTGTATCTTCCATAGACTATTATCTTATCAAAATTTTTTGTTTCTGCAAAACTCCTAGAACTGAGTCCGCTTCTTTTATTACATTCTGTAAAGAAATAGAGGCCATTATTCGGTCTTCGGCGGCCACAACACGGTTTAACGGACCTGGCGGACGATGATACTCACGAGGATCGGTCGGACCAACCAACACAATGTTAGCCACATCAAAGGCATCGGCGGTAACCATGGGACCACTGTCGTTGCCGATAACCAAGTGGAGTCTGTCAACCGTTGCCTTGAATTCATCGAATGATTGATTGAGTAAATTGATGATTTTCGTTTCTTTGCAGACGCCAGCTAGAACTTGGCTGATCGGCCCCGCATCTCGACTAGCCCCCAGCAAAAATATTCGAGCGTTGTATTTTTGACTTAAATAATCAGCTAGCTGAGCGAATCGATCGGCTGGCCACCATCGATTTTCGGTTGATCCCCCAGGCGCGAAACCGACGATCAATTCATTTTCTTGGTCAATACTGTTTTGCACAAAAAGATTACCGATCGCGGTTTTTGCTTTTTCCGAAAAGTAAAGCCGGAAGTGGCAATCATTGGTTTCAACCCCAATCGGTTCAAGCAACCTTAAATATTGCGGTGGAACATATTGTCCAGTATAAAATGGCTGACCAATAGTTAGTTTTGACAAAAACTTATAAGACAGAGAGGGTATTTTTTGATCGTTGACAGAAGAAAAAGTTGAGATACTTTTGACGCCGGCCAAATACAACAACGCTAATCCTTCGGAACTTCCGGCATTAGCCAAACAAGCAAAATCAAAATTCTCTTTCCGTAGACGACGGACCGTGACCCAAAAGTTATTCTGATACTGAATATACTCATCAATGTCAGGATTATCAGCAATTACCTCTTGAACCCGACCGGCGCCTAAAACGTAAAGGCGGGCCTGGGGATATTTTACTTTAATCGCTCGGAACAATGGGGTAATGTAGACAATATCTCCCACGTGCGGCTTAAAACGTAAAATTAAAAACTTTCTAGGATTAATTAGAGGTAGATTTGCTCGCCCCCGCCTCAATGAATACAAAAAGCATATCGCCAATAAAAAGAGATTTTTAAATTTGGACATCGTGGTTATTTTATCATTTCTATTTTGGTTTCAAGCTTTAAACGCAATCAGTCTGTTAATAACTTTATCAGGCTTCTGGTAGTCTAGCACAGCACGGGGTCGGTCGTTAACCAATGTTGCCGGAGTTTTGCCAACACAAAAACGCACGATCGTTCTTCGTTAACCAGACGACTTCGGCCGCTATTCATGGAGGCTGCTTGCCGTCGCGCTTTGCGGGTGAACCACCGGTATTGCTTAATGTTGCGCATACAGATATATTACTCATATTCTGTTGTGTTAGGTGTCTGATGCTAAGAAGATAAAAAATTGGGCTGGCAATCAACTATTAAATTAGAGGTGGGAGTAAAATCAACTTATGGGCGATACAAAAAAAGATATGAGTAACACAATTGTCATCCGACCAAAAAAAACTTTCAGCTGGCGGGATTTGCGCGAGCTTTGGCTTTATCGCGAGCTAGCCTACTTTTTTACCTGGCGCGATTTCAAGGTTCGTTACAAGCAAACGGCGATTGGCGTGATCTGGGCCATTATCCAACCGTTTCTGACGATGGTGGTATTCGCCGTTTTTTTCGGTCAACTGGCTAAAATGCCTTCCGACAATGTCCCCTACCCGATTTTCGTTTATGTCGGACTTCTCTTCTGGCAATTTTTTTCTAGCGCCCTTAGCGATACCAGCAACGCCTTGATTGCCAATCAATCAATCATCACCAAAGTTTATTTTCCCCGGCTCATCCTCCCCATCTCGTCCGTGATGGGAAAATTTATTGATTTCGCGATTGCCGCCGTCGTCCTGGTCGGCATGATGATATATTACGGCTATGCGCCAAATATCAGCGGCCTGCTGATTCTCCCGCTTCTTCTAATCATCTCGTTCATGGCCTCGGTCGGCGGCGGACTTTTCCTCTCGGCCATCAACGTCAAGTATCGCGATGTGAGATACGCGCTACCCTTCTTCATTCAAATTCTGCTTTTTGTCACGCCCGTTATTTATCCCGCCAGCATCGCCGGTAAATATTCTAAAATTCTCGCTCTCAACCCAATGATGGGCGTCATTCAATCCGCGCGGGCAGCGTTGCTTGGCACCGGACCAGTGAACTGGACTCTGATTACGACTTCAATTATTGGCAGTTTAATTATTTTAATTATCGGAATCTACGTGTTCAAAAAAACCGAAAGATATTTCGCCGACGTCATATAATAATTTATGGAAAAACCAATCATCGAAGTAAAAGGTATCGGGAAAAAGTACAATATCAACCACGGACGCGGACGGTATATTGCCTTGCGCGATGTATTGGCTAATATCACGAAACACCCATTCTCATTTCTAAAAAGCAAAACCAAACAAGTTGTGGGGCTTGAAAAAAAAGAAGAATTCTGGGCGCTCAAAGACATCAGCTTCACCGTCGATCAAGGCGAAGTGATCGGGATTATCGGTCCTAATGGCGCCGGCAAATCCACCTTGTTAAAAATTTTGTCGCAAATCACTCCGCCAACCACCGGTGAAATAATTTTGCGCGGCCGCGTCGGTTCCCTGCTGGAGGTCGGCACCGGTTTTCATCCCGAACTGACCGGCCGCGAGAATGTCTTCTTAAACGGCGCCATTCTCGGCATGAAGCGCCACGAGATCGCCCGCAAATTCGACGAAATCGTCGAATTTGCGGGCATTGAAAAATTCTTGGACACACCGGTCAAGTACTATTCCAGCGGAATGTACGTCCGTCTCGCCTTCTCCGTCGCCGCCCACATGGAACCGGATATTCTGATCGTGGACGAAGTCCTCGCCGTCGGCGATGCCGAATTTCAAAAGAAATGCCTCGGCAAAATGGAGGAAGTCACAAAAAAACAAGGCCGGACGATTCTTTTTGTGAGTCATAACATGACAGCAATAAAACAATTATGCAAAAAAACTATTTTGCTTGAAAAAGGAGAGGTGAGACAAATAGGAAAGACGAACCAAGTTATAGATAGTTATCTTGGGTCAGCGCGATTAGGACAAAAAATCATTACGCCCAATACCCAATCAGATATTTTCAAAATTCAAAAAGTTGAATTCAAAAATGATTCAAATCAACCGTGGTTTCTACACTTTAAAGAAAACCTAAAAATAGAAACGATTATTTCTTCAAAAAGAGAAGTGGAGAATTTCAAGCTTGGTATTGGCATAGATGGAATTGGAGGAGAGAGAATATGTACAACACATAGTCATTCAATCTCTCTCAAGAAAGGAGACACGGTTTTTGACATTGATATAAAAAATGCCTTAAACCCAGGGATGTACTCTTTATCCATTGGCGCGTTGAATTTATTTTATAGCCCTGAGATTACAATGTTTGAGGTTGGGCATAGCGGAAAACTGGAGGAATATAATCAATATAACTACGGAATCATAAACATTGACGCCATATTCAAAATTGTCCCCGACGGAAAAATCACATTATGAAAAACAGGGTCGCCCGATTAGTTAAAATTGGTAAAATTGAGATTTTTGAGGAAGAACTACCTTCTTTACAAAAAGATGAGGTCTTGGTGGCTGTAAAGTCAGTTGGGATATGTGGTTCTGATATCCATTATTTCCTTGAAGGAGGACTCGGGACATTTAAACAAAAACTTCCCATGGAAATGGGCCACGAGCCGGCAGGGGTGGTGATGGACTCTTTAGATAATCGAGAATTTAAACAAGGGGATAGAGTTGCGATTGAACCGGGGAGAGCCTGTCTACTCTGTAGCTGGTGCCTCAAGGGAAAACACAATTTGTGCCTCAACGTGAAGTTTATGGGCGCAAATGCGGGAGGAGCATTCGCCGATTACGTCATCGTTCACAAGAATCAGCTCGCAAAAATCCCCGCAAAAATGTCTTTTAAGATGGCAGCATTGCTCGAACCTCTCGGTATCGGTTTGCACGCCACGAACTTAATCCAACCTAAGAGTGCCGAGCGCGCCGTCATCGTTGGGGCGGGGCCGATTGGACTCTGTCTGATGAAAATTTTACAGAAAGCTGGTATGAGTGAAATATATATGATTGATGTCTTGCCATATCGTGTAAAGTTTGCCAGAAAGATGGGCGCGGGCAAGGCATTTCTGTCTCGAGACGCGATCGCTGAAATAAAAAAAGCGACGAACAATCAGGGCGTAATATACGCCTTTGATACCGCTGGCACTCAAAACGCCATTACCGCCTGTGGTGAACTAGTAAGTGCCGGAGGTACGATTGGTCTCATCGGAATTCCAACTGATGATTTTATAAACTACAATCCGCACCGACTGCGAACAAAAGAAATCAAGATTCAAAATGTCAGACGCTCAAATCAA
>CAYIEL010000009.1:0-19342 GCA_964362425.1 uncultured Candidatus Saccharibacteria bacterium
ATCTTGGTCACTGGCCCGACCGGTTCCGGTAAGACGACGACGCTCTACGCGATGTTGAATGAAGTTGATAAAGAGAAGAATAACGCTGTCTCGCTCGAGGATCCAATCGAATACAACATCCCGGGTATTAACCAATCTCAAGTTCAGCCGGAAATCAATTACACTTTTGCCAACGGTTTGCGTTCAATTCTCCGTCAAGACCCCGACATTATTATGGTCGGGGAAATCCGCGATGGCGAGACGGCTAAGCTTGCAGTGCAGGCCTCACTTACTGGCCATTTGGTTTTCGCGACTCTTCACACCAATAACACGGCTGGTGTGATCCCGCGTTTGATTGATATGGGGGTCGAACCGTATCTGATTCCGGCCACGTTGATTATGGCGATCGCCCAACGTTTAGTGCCAACCCTGTGTCAGGATTCCAAGGAGCCGGTACCGATCGATGGGAGCATCAAAGCGATGGTTGATCAAGAACTTTCGGGCATTCCCAAACAAATTCGCGAGAAGATTAAGATCCCCGGGTCGATTTATCGCGCCCGTCGGTCGGCCACTTGCCCGGGAGGAACAAAAGGTCGGATCGCCGTTTTTGAGGTAATGGAAATGAATCGTGAATTGGAGAAGGTGATTCTCACTAACCCGTCCGATGCCGAGATCTCCCGCGTTGCCAGGGGAAATGGCTTAGTCACTATGCGTGAAGACGCCCTACTCAAAGCCTTCGATGGAATTGTCCCCTTTGAAGAGGTTAGCAAGTTATAAACATTCGCGGTATAATAAAGGCCTATGACTCTAGCGACTAGCAAAAAAATCTTGATTGTTGACGATGACAAGTTTTTGCTTGATATGTACTCGATCAAGTTTGCCGAGAATAATTTTCAGGTCGAGAGCGCCAGTAGCGGAGAAGAGGCCCTGCAGAAGGTGGCGGGTGAGTGGCGACCAGATATTTATCTAGTGGATATTATTATGCCGATGTCGGCGGCCGAGAATCACGGCAACGAAGAAGGCGGTTTCAAATTGATTGAAGAGCTGAAACGTCTTGGCCGTCGCCTGGGCGCGGCGCTCGTTGTCCTCTCCAACCTTGGTCAGAAGGAGGACATTGAAAAAGCGTTGGCGATGGGGGTTGATGGCTATATTGTCAAAGCCTTGAACACGCCGTCGGAAGTCGTGGCCAAGGTCACCGACATCGCCCAACATATTAAATCCTAAACAAAATTGTTATGACCGATTTTAAGCGCGAACTAGATGACCTCGTTGTTATCGTGGCTAAGGAGGGGGCCTCTGATCTCCACTTAACCGTCGGCGGGCATCCGGTAATTCGGGTCTCCGGTGATCTGATCCCGATTGTTAAGAAACCGGTGCTGACGGCCGACGACACAATGGGTATCGTGATGGAAGTTTTGAGTGAAGAGAGTCGCGCGATTTTTCTCCAGAATAAAGAAATTGATTTTTCGTACAGTTTGCCGGAGGGGATTCGTTTCCGGTGCAATGCTTTTTTTCAAAAAGGTTTTGTCGGGGTGGCTTTCCGCTTAATTCCGCTCAAGGTTAAGACTTTGGCCGAGTTGGGTTTGCCCGAGCAGTTGGCCGATTTCACTCGTCGTCAGCAGGGCTTTTTCTTAGTCGTTGGTCCGGTCGGGCAAGGGAAGTCCACGACGCTCGCCGCGATGGTTGAGCTTATCAATCACGAACGGGCCGAGCACATTATCACGATCGAGGATCCGATTGAATACATGTTTACCAATGACCGCTCGATTATTGATCAGCGGGAAGTGCGTTTCGACACTCACGATTTCCGGACCGCTCTGCGCTCGATGTTTCGGCAGGACGTTGATGTGGCGATGATCGGTGAGATGCGCAATCCCGAGACGATCTCCACGGCGGTGACCGCCGCCGAGACCGGCCACTTAATTCTTTCGACTCTCCATACCAACTCCGCCGCCCAGACCGTTGACCGGATCATTGACTCTTTCCCGGCCAATCAACAGCGCCAGATTCGGGTTCAACTCGCCGGCTCGCTTCTTGGCATTTTTTCCCAACGTCTTGTCCCGCGTGTCTCGGGGGGGCTCATCCCGGCGCATGAATTACTTCTTAATAATACCGCCGTGGCCAATTTGATTCGCGAGGGTCGGACGCCGGAGATCGATGTGGTGATTGAAACCGGTTCGGAGGAGGGGATGGTCGATCTCAATCACTCTTTGGCCGATCTCGTGACGCGGAGTGAGATCTCGGCCGAGAATGCCTACCGCTACTCCTTCAACCCGAAAGGCCTCGACCGATTATTATGATTATTTTCTACAAGCTACAAGCTACAAGCTACAAGCTAACGAAGCTATGATATTTAACTACCAGGCGACAACCAAAGAAGGCGAAGCCCAAAGCGGGACCGTTGATGCCCCGAATGTGAATTTGGCCATCGCGTCGCTCCAGCGGCGCGGTTTGATTATTGTTGATATCAAGGCCGAGGGGGCCGGCTCTTTCTTGACACGGCATATTGGTGGCGGTCGAGTGAAGACGAAAGATGTGGTCATTATGTCACGACAGATTGCCACACTCTTCGAGGCCAAAGTTTCGGCCTTAGCCGCCTTCCGAATGCTCGCGAGTGAGTCCGACAATCCGACCTTGAGCCGAATCTTGACCGAAGTGACCGATGACATCAAGTCGGGGACGCCGATTTCCCAAGCGATGGGCAAGCATCCCAAGGCCTTCTCCAATTTTTATGTCCACATGGTGGAAGCCGGTGAAGAATCGGGCAAGATTTCCGATAACTTCAATTATCTTGCCGATTATCTTGAACGATCTTACGAGATGGTCTCGAAAGCCAAGAATGCCCTGATCTACCCAATTTTTATTGTCGTTTCTTTCGTCGCTGTGATGATTTTGATGCTGACTTTTGTTATCCCGAAATTGACAGCCATTCTCACCGAGACCGGCCAGCAAATCCCGATTTACACGCGCGCCGTGATCGGCTTGAGCGACCTCGTTCGTAATTACGGCATCTTCTTCTTTATTCTGATTGCGATCTTATTTGTTTTCCTACGTCGCTATATGGTGACGACCGCCGGCGGCGAGAGTGTCTCTCGTTTCAAGCTCGCCGTCCCTTACATCGGCAATCTCTACCGTAAGATTTATCTCTCGCGCATTGCCGACAACCTCTCGACCATGCTCACCTCCGGCATCTCGATGGTGCGGGCGCTCGAGATCACCGCTGAAGTGGTGGATAACGTTGTTTACAAAAACATTTTGACCGAGGCCTCGGTTAGCTTGAAGTCGGGCAATCTGATTTCGAGCATTATGTATAAATATAACGAGATACCAAACATCATGGTTCAGATGATGAAGGTCGGCGAAGAATCCGGCAAACTCGGTTTCGTTCTTCAGACTTTGGCCAGATTTTATCGACGGGAAGTGGATAACGAGATTAAGACTTTAGTGGACTTGATCGAACCAGCCATGATTGTCTTGCTCGGTTTGGGCGTCGGTGTGCTCTTAACCTCGGTTCTTTTGCCAATTTATAACCTCGCGCAAGGCATTTAATTAAAGGTTCGACCTTAAAAACCCGGAATTAAAGGTCGAACCTTGATAACTTATCCACATCCTTGTTGCTTTTTGTATAGTAGTGTTATAATCACCCTATGCCCAAATCAAAAGAAATGACCATCAGCGATCTGGCTATTATGGTCAAGAAGGGGTTTGATGAGGTCCACGGCAAGTTTGATGAAGTCCACCAAAAGATGGACCTCGAGTTTGGAGCGATTCGTTCGGATATTCGGGATATCAAAGGGACTCTTGGCCCGTTAGTTCGGAGTATGGCTTCGTTGGAAAATGATTACTCCAACTTGCGGATTCGGGTGTCTTATCTCGAACAAAAGGTCGGTATGGAAAACTAGGTCGGTATGATATGAAATAAATGTTATTATAAAAACAGTCGAAATTATTAGTTGATTATAATTTAATTTATTTATGAATTTGAATTTCCTAAAAGTTGGTAAGAAAGGGCCTGCCCGAACCGCCGCAGGCGGGGCGGGTTTCACCTTGATCGAACTCCTCGTCGTCATCGCGATTATTGGCATCCTGTCGGGGATTGTCTTGACGAGCTTAGGCACGGCGAGAACGAAGGCCAAGAATGCTTCTGCTATGGCTTCTATGTCCTCAATGAGGGCCGAAGCTGAGTTGAATGTTAATTCTTCGGGTAATTATCCAGATGCTCTTTGTGTTACTACTGCTGCAACTTTAAATCAAACCTTAGGTGTACCACTAGATAAATTAGCAACTGCCGTGACGAACAATGCTGCAGTTCCGGTATGCACTTTTGTCATTGGTGGTACAGCGCCCTACACGATCACTAAATGGGCCGCGTCCGTCACCTTACCTGGTGGAGGTGGTACTTTTTGCGTAGATTCATCTGGTACCTCTAAAGCGAGTCAGACAGCTCTAGTCACTGGTCTTTGTGGGTAAAGTTAACCTCTAACAAGAAATAAAACCTATGATCAAATTAAATTATAAACGTGGTTTTACCCTTATCGAACTCCTTGTCGTCATCGCGATTATCGGTATTTTGTCGGGGATTGTGCTGACGAGCTTGGGTACAGCGAGGAATAAGGCGAAGATGGCCTCGGCTCAAGCAAGCATGAGTTCAATGAGAGCAGAAGCGGAGTTGGGGGCCGATCCAAGTAGTGGAAAATACAACGGGAATCTTTGTGCCCAAAGCCTTGGTGCTCTTGGAACAGTGTCTACGACAGCTGGTGACCCACTAGCTACTCTCGCGACGGCAGTGAAAGATAACACGGGAGCGGCCAATGTTCTTTGTACCGAATCGCCCATTACTGACCCACTCGTGGATTCATGGGCTGCTTGGGTAGATATTGATCCTGGTTCAGGAATAACCATTTTCTGTGTTGATAGCAGTGGTGCGGCGACCGATATTGGTGCTACATTACTTTTAACAGATACGACTTGTTTGTAGCCAGCCCCCATCAAGGACTCACCTTGATAACCAGAAAGCCCAGCATCCGCTGGGTTTTCTCTTGCTCACTCGTTATCAAGGATAGTCCTTGACAGTGAGAGTGTGGAGGATAAACTAGAGCGATGCAGAGGAAATTTAATTTTGCGCCGGAGGAATATTATCATCTCTACAATCGCGGGACCGAAAAGAGAACCATCTTTTTGGATTACGGTGATTATCTAAGATTCCTTGTTCTCCTTCATGTCGCAAATTTTTCCCAGCCGGTCCATCTCAGCAACCATCAAGGACTATCCTTGCCAATTACGACTCTTTGGTTAAAATCATTCGGTGACAAATTGGTTGACATCGGTGCCTATTGTCTGATGCCCAACCACTTCCATCTTTTAGTGAGAGAAAAGAAAGAAAATGGGATACCGCAGTTTATGAAAAAGTTGCTGACTGGTTATTCAATGTACTTTAACAAGAAACGAACGCGAACCGGCCAACTTTTTGAAGGCACTTTCAAAGCTACTCACGTGAATAATGACGAATACTTAAAATATCTTTTCGCCTACATTCATCTCAACCCGGTTAAATCGCTCGATCCAAAAAATTGGAAAAATAAAATAATTAAAAACAAGGAACTGGCCCAAAATCATCTCGATCAATACGAGTACTCTAGCTACCCGCATTATTCTGGGCGAATGAGACCATCTGATTCAATCCTTAATCCAAAAGTTTTTCCAGAATATTTTACGGAATACAAAGATTTTAGCGACTTTATTAAAGATTGGATTAATTACTCAACCGACGAAGAGGCGGACGAATCAAACCATCAAGGATAGTCCTTGATGGTTTTGCTCGAACAAAAAGGGGATAAATCGGGGACTGGCGTTGGGTGAGATGTGATACAATAATTGGCAATGATCGGCGCGGTGTCACTCCTAATTTTTCTTTTCGGATTAATTATCGGCAGTTTTTTGAACGTGGCCGTTTACCGTTATCGAACGGGTTACACCGTGCTCGGCCGATCGCAGTGCCTCGCCTGCGGTAAGACGCTTCACTGGTACGAACTCATCCCGCTCGCGAGTTTCATTATTCAAGGGGGGAAGTGCCACACTTGCGGCGCGCGGATCTCGTGGCAGTATCCCTTGGTCGAACTCGCCACCGCGCTCGCTCTCTGGGGGACTTACCGTGATTCGCTCCTGGCGCACACGGGGGTGTGGCTGATTGTCATCGATATGGCCATCTGGAGTCTTCTGATTGCGATCACCGCTTACGATCTGCGCCATAAAATTATTCCCGATGAATGGGTTTACACTTTTGGTATTCTGGCGCTGGTCCGAATCGCCATCGGCGGCGGAAGTAATAATTGGCAGTCTAGCTTAATCGCCGGCGGGGCGCTCTTCGCCTTCTTCGGCGGTCTCTGGTTCCTCTCCCGTGGCAAGTGGATGGGCTTTGGCGATGCGAAGTTCGCTCTCGGGCTCGGCTTTTTCCTCGGCCTCGAACCGGCAATCTCGGCGACCATCTTCGCCTTCTGGTCGGGCGCGGCGATTGGGCTAATCCTAATGGCCATCGAACACTTCCGAGTCACTGCTTCGGCCCGAATTGTCGGATCGCCGGCAATTCGGGCCGGCCTTGGTCGAGAAATCCCCTTCGCCCCCTTCCTAACTCTTGGCATCGCCCTCGTCTATTTCGCCCATTGGCATGTCTTATCGTTCTTCACGTTTTGATATGAAAACAAAAGGTTTTACTCTTATTGAAATGCTGGTGGTCATCAGTATTTTTACCATTATAACTGCCGTTGTTCTAGCAAATTTTCCTGCTTTTCGTGACAAAACTGCTCTTGATTTGATCGCCCAAGAGATTGCCACAACCATTCGCCAGGCCCAAGTCTATGGTATTGGCACGCGCGAGGCGGGCGCATCCTTCTCTTCTTATGGCACCTATTTTAATATAGATTTATCGGCTGGTGGGGATAAAAAAAGTTTTATTTTGTTTGCTGATACTGTTGCTAGTGAGGGTTATAATTCTGGTGATTCTCTGGTCGAAAAATTTGCTATTATTGGTTCAGCGGAGATTTTTAGCCTTACTGGGTGTAGTGACAATGTTTGTACTTCTGTCGAAACCTTGAACAATCTAAACATTCTTTTCCAGCGATTTTATCCCGAGGCCAAGTTCATTGGTGGTAGTGGCAATTTCAGTTACGTTAAAATTGGGGTACGATCAACCCGAGGCTTAAATAGTGAAAGATCAATCAATGTTTGGAATACTGGCCAGATCGTGGTCAAAACTATATGAAAAAAGGTTTTACTCTAATTGAAATGATGGTCGCAGTGTCTATTTTTGTCATTGTGGCGATGATCACTACTGGCGCCTTGATCACTATCAGTGATGTCAACCGCAAAGCTCAAGCGATTAAAATCGCGATGGATAATGTCAGTTTCGCCATGGATAGTATGGTAACTAATCTTCGCGAAGGTTCTCGTTTTGGTTGTTTAACTGGGCCAGTCGCCGATAACCCAACAGGATATCTTACGTCAGCAGCAAGTTCCGGAACTTTTTTGGACAATGAGTGTACTAGCGATGGTCAAGGAGTTATTTTTAAGTCGGAGCGTGTCGGAAGTGTAGCGAATTATATTATCTATCGATTTAAGAATAACGGGGGCAAAGGAAGTATCCAAAAGGCCTCAACGGGTTCAACACAATATGTTGATCTGACTTCACCTGAAGTTAATATCAAATCTCTTCTCTTTTACATACCCTCTTTATCACTAAGTCCGACACCTAGAGTTGTTATTGTTATTGAAGGGGAAGTTCCGGGCAAAACGCCGACAAAGTTTAATTTGCAAACCACCGTCAAGGCCAATTTCTAATATGAAGATACAAGCGACAAATCACAAACTAAAAACTAAATCAGGGTTCACCCTAGTTGAAACCCTGGTGGCAATTACTATTTTGCTAATTGGTGTGCTTGGCCCAATAACCGTGGCGACACGTGGAATTACTGATGGGCTTTATGCTCAGAATCAATTAATAGCTACTCATCTGGCCCAAGAGGGGCTAGATTTGTTGAGTGCTCAGATCCAGAATAATTATGAAAACGGGGATACTTTTTTAGATGGTCTAAACAATTGTTTGAGTTCTCCATATTGTGCGGCTGGTGACCTGGCTGTTTCTGGACCAATCACTTTTCCTTCATGTTCAAGTGTTAGCGATTGTAAAATTGCCTATGACTCTAATTCTCATTTTTATAAGCAATATGATACCAACAACACAACCGCCAATTTCGTCGGTCCAGTGTTCACGCGGACCTTGGTAGTGGAAATACCGACGCCAATCGAGGTATCATTAAAGTCGACAGTCACTTGGACAAACAAAACAAACCCACAAAGTATTGTCTTATACCGATATGCCTTTGATAGAAATCAATAAAAAACAGGGAGTGGTGCTTCTTTACGCGGTGCTGATGGTCAGCATTGTTTTAACGATCAGTTTGAGCCTGATGAACATCACTTATAAGCAAATTATTTTGACAGCCGTGGGGCGTGAGTCACAAATAGCGCACTTTACCGCTCTTAGCGCTTTGGATTGTGCTTATTTTACCGATCGATCTTTTAGGGATAATAACGGTGACGATACTTCTCCCAACCCGTTTGGTAAATTTACCTTTTCTGAATCTGGGGTCACTCTTGACCCACCAACAGGTAATTCTCCCACGTTTCCTTGTGCCAGTGGTGCGAGTCTGATTGATGCCCAAATGGATTTAGCCCCAGGGGCTGTTTCTTCGATTGGGCTTTCAGCAACTGGTATTGCCAGTCGCTATAAAATGACTGGCCCGGGATTAATTGGATCTTGCGCGACGATTGAAGTGGTCAAAGTTCTTTCGGGTGACTTTGATGATTTTGGCGAAGGGGTTAGTGTCAATGACGTGGGGAAAGTGATGACTACGGCTTATGGTTATAATACCTGTGATGTTGCGAGCCCGCGACGAGTTGAAAGACGGGTTAGAGTAAGATCGAGATAGTGTGGATAACTCAATTAAAGTTTAAATCGTTCTGATGATAGAATGTAATCGTATGAAAAGTTATAGATGGCTCCTTGGCCCATGGATGTTTTTTTCTGCTGTAACTTTTTTTTCCATCTTGCTTTTTTTTGGGCTTTTTTCTCCGCCAGTAGCTAAGGGGCAGGGTGGTGGTTCACGGTCATTGTCTGGTTATGCTTGGAGTTCTAACCTCGGTTGGATTAATTTCAAAGGTACTTGGACCAATCCCTCCACGGGGGTTAGCGGTGATTACGGGGTGGAGTTGACATCGGACAACAAATTTATTAATTACGCTTGGGGTTCTAATGTCGGTTGGATCAATTTTAATCCCTCCACCACTTTCGCTTCCGGAGATGGCTGGCCGAGCGGAGCTATCAATCTCTATGGTGTGGAATTAGACAGTAATGGCACAGATCTGACTGGTTGGGCTAGGGCTTGCTCGGTGTTTAAGAACGACAGCACTGCTAATACATGTAAGGGCGAGTTAAGGTCATCTACAGAGCGTGGTGGTTGGGACGGTTGGATCAGTGTAAATTGTTCAAATACTAATTCATGTGCCACTTCTGGTTACAAAGTAACTTATACGGCTGGCCAGCTCGACAATTTTGCTTGGGGCTCGGATGTTGTTGGTTGGATTGATTTTTGCAATAGTGCTAGCGATTCTGGGGCAGATCATTGTGTGACTGTGGATAGTTTGAATGTTCAGTGCTCCGCGCCAAGTCCAGTAAATGTTAATGACAATGTGGTTTGGACAGCCGATGTGATTTCTGGTGGTACAGATCCCTATGACTATACCTATTGCTGGGGGACAAGTTGTGACCCAGATTTGTCCGGTGCTGTGATTGGCATCACCAAAACCATTACAGATAATTATCTAGCGGCCGGTTCTGTCGCCGCAGAGGTTATGGTGAAAGATAATACCACTGGCAAGACTGGTCGTGGGGTTTGTTCTATCCAAGTACAGGACATTCTCAATCCATCCTTGACTGTTTATCCTGTCGGTGGTGACGAAAAAGGAAAAGTTGACGCTAACATTGCCCCCGCTCCAGTTTCAGGATCAATTTCTAATTGTCGGACCTCCACTGGTTCCTGTGTGGCTAATTATGCAGTTGATAGCAATGTTACTTTAACGACCACTCCATCGTCAAATCCAAATTCTCCAGATCCGGTGGGGGACCCCAATTATCATTATACTTGGAGTGAACCTAGTTGCGCCGGTGACAAAAATAATACATCGTCTTGTCCGGTAATTGTGGGTGCGGGAGGCAAATCAGTAACGGTTACGTTTAGAGACCAAGCAAATAATGATCCGACCTTCACAGTTAATCCCAATCTTATTTCTATTGAGTTTCATAACTCTGGCCAATCCGCTCAATCCAGTGAGTCAACCTTAACTCTAACTTCTGGCCAGGACACAGAACTGTGTGTTGATTCTTTCACCTCTTTCACTGGGAATTCAATCAAAAGCATTATCAATGCGATCCCCGGCAATCATCCTCCTGTCCAGTGTTATTTGGGAGGGCAACCTGGTTCCTGTTCTAACACCCCGCCTAATTGTGTAACTCTTAGCCCTGGTGGTTCTACCACTTTCTCTGTTTCGATCCCAGAAAAATTGATTGAAATTCTAAATAATTCGCCCTATTTCATTAAACTGCGAGCTGGTAATACAGTTGTACCGATAAGGTTTGAATATCGGGTGCGCGATATTAGACCCTAGAGGTCGCTGCTTGCCCTCCGGCAAGGTTAAACCTTGAAATGAGAAATCCCGCCAGAAATGGTGGTTTTTCTTTGTCCGCTTACTGTCAAGGTTAAACCTTGACACCACAAGGATAGTCCTCGACAATGTGAAGGTTTGACAGTGATTTCACTCAATCATCGCCATAGAACCGTTGTAAATTAAGGATATTTTGTCGTAGTTTACAAATTGCTCATTTAGTAGCAATTTGTTATACTTGTATATATGAAGATATTTAATCGTGATCTTGAGCCGCGCATCGCATCAGTTTTGTTCAAAGATAAAATGGTGGTTATTTTGGGGCCTCGTCAGTCGGGGAAAACCACTCTAGCCAAAAAAATTATTTCGGCATATGGGCAGGAAGGGGAGTATTATGATTGTCAGTTGGCCGATATCCGCGCCCACTTTGTTTTGGGCAAACCGGATCGGTTGCTTCCCCTTACCCGAGATAAAAAAATTGTCGTTTTTGACGAAGCCCAAACGGTCCAAAATATCGGCAGTATTTTGAAGGCGTTCCATGATACTTATCCGGGGGTGCAAATTATTGCCACTGGTTCGTCATCATTTGATTTGGCAAATAAAATAAAGGAGCCAATGACAGGTCGGGCGTTTGAATTTTTACTTCTGCCTCTTTCTTTGTCCGAAGTTAGTTTGGCATATCCTGATATGAGCGAATCGGAATTATTCTCGCTGATGAAATTTGGTTCATATCCAGCCGTGGTTGTTGCCGAAACTGTGGATAAAAAATTATTTGCTATTAGAAATATTGCCACTAATTATTTATATAAAGATGTTTTTGTTTTTGAGGATATTCGCAATCCAAAAGTTTTTGAGGATTTGCTGAAAATGTTGGCGTTGCAGGTTGGTTCGATGGTTTCGGTGAATGAATTAGCTCAAGGGTTGAGTGTGACGAGAACGACAATCAATCGTTATTTAAGATTATTAGAGCAAGCTTTTATTATTAAGCGGATTTATTCGTTTTCTAATAATCCGCGAACTGAATTAAAGAAAGCCTTCAAAATCTTTTTTCTCGATGTCGGGGTTCGCAATGCCTTGGTTGATATTGTTTCCCCAATGGACACTCGTAAAGATAGAGGCGCTATTTTTGAAAACTTTTTTGTGTCTGAAAAAATGAAAAAGGGAGCCCTGGAAATTTTCCCGCCAGAAATCATGTTTTGGCGGACACGTGCCGGAGTTGAGATTGATGTGATTGAGAAAAATGGCCCGGAGATTTATGCTTATGAATGCAAATGGAGAGAAGAAGTTCCCGTTCCGATTTCATTCAAAACCACCTATCCCGCTGCTCATTTTGAGTGCATAACCACGGAAAACATTGTCTCTCATTTTGTTAAAAAATAGAAAACAAGCTGAAGATCGCCTGGCCAAACTTCGAGAGGTGATTAATCATCACCGCTATCTTTACCACGTTCTCGATCGTGAGGAAATTTCGGCCGAGGCGCTGGATTCACTGAAGCGGGAGTTGAGCGATTTAGAAAAGCAGTTTCCGGAGTTGGTGACGCCTGATTCGCCCACCCAGCGCGTCGCTGGCGCTCCGCTGCCCGGATTCAAGAAGGTGACCCATCGGGTGGCGCAGTGGTCCTTCAACGATGTTTTTACACCGGATGAACTTCGGGAGTTTGACGAGCGAGTGGCAAGGACTGTCCTTGGGGCACCCCTCTTAAGGACAGTCCTTGCCACGCCGAAGCCGACCTATGTCGCCGAATTAAAAATTGATGGTTTCAAAATTGTGCTGACGTATGAGAAGGGCGTTTTAATAACTGCCGCGACGCGCGGCAATGGTCAAGTGGGAGAGGATGTGACGGCCAATGTAAAAACAGTTGAATCAATTCCGCTTACCCTCACCGAGCCGGTGAACGTTATTGTTGAGGGTGAAATTTGGTTGAGTAAGTCGGAGCTCGCGGTCATTAATGAAAAACGTCGCGCGGCAGGTGAGGTTCCTTTCGCTAATCCGCGCAACGCCGCGGCCGGCACCATTCGTCAACTCGATCCGCGCATTGTCGCCGATCGGCATCTCAACAGTTTTATTTACGATATTGCTTGGCTTTCGCCTTTAATTTTTCCAGCAACCCAAGTTGACGAGCTTAAGCGACTGCAAGCCCTTGGTTTCAAAGTAAATTCTAATTGGGAATATTGTCCAGATGTTGAGGCCGTGATCCATTATTGGGAGAAGTGGCAAGCGCGCGCGCCCAAGGAAGATTACGGTATTGATGGCATCGCCGTCAAAGTTAATGAACGTAATTATCAAACGCAACTTGGTTATACAGGCAAGGCCCCGCGTTTTGCTGTCGCTTTCAAATTCAAAGCCGAGGAGGCGGCGACGGTGATCGAAGATATTATTTTTCAAGTCGGTCGGACGGGTGTCGTGACGCCGGTTGCGATTCTCCGGCCGGTTCTGCTCGCTGGTTCGACCGTCTCGCGAGCAACGCTTCACAATGAAGATGAAATCAAACGTCTTGATGTACGTGTTGGCGATACCGTGATTGTCCGCAAGGCTGGCGATGTGATTCCTGATATTGTCATGGTTTTGCCTGATCTGCGAAATGGCCAAGAGAAACCATTTATTTTTCCAACTTTTCTGGAGGCGTGCGAGGGAGCAGTCGAACGGATCTCCGGTCAGGTGGCGCATCGGTGCGTTAACCCAAATTCTTTTGCCCAGTTGCGGCGCAAGTTCTGTCACTTCGTCTCGAAGTCGGCCTTCGATATTCGTGGTCTAGGACGCAAAGTGGTTGATCTGCTTTTGGATCAGAAATTAATCGCTTCTTTCCCCGATATTTTTACGCTCAAATATGGTGATCTCGTAACGCTCCCGCGTTTTGCCGAAGTCTCGGCCGAGAAACTTGTCACGGCGATTAATCGCAGTCGCCAGATTACCTTGCCGCGTTTTTTGGTGTCGCTCTCAATTTCACATGTCGGTGAAGAAATTGCCGATCTCTTGGCTAAGCATTTCAAAACCCTTGACCAATTGAGGAGTGCTAAACGTGAGAAACTCGAAGTGATCGAAGGCGTTGGCCCGATTGTGGCGCAGTCCGTTTACGATTGGTTTCGTCAGGCCGAGCATAAAAAGATGATCAACGAATTGCTCAAATATGTCGCGATCAAGCGAGTTGAGAAAGAAATTATTTCACAACCGACAATGGCAACTGGAAAAACTTTCGTTTTAACTGGCACTTTGCCGTCACTCCAACGTGCCGAAGCGAAACAGAGAATTAAACAAGCTGGCGGTCACGTTGCGAGCGCCGTTTCCTCCGCGACAGATTATCTGGTCGCCGGCCTGCCTCGCGGCAAGGCGGGCATCGAGCCGGGTTCGAAATATGATAAAGCCAAAGAACTTGGAGTATCAATTTTAACCGAAGAGGAATTTTTAAAACTGCTCAAATAATGTTAGGATGAAGTAATGGTTAGTCGAGAAGAAGTTAGCAATCTCGCCGCGCTCGCGCGCTTGGAATTGCCGGCAATGGAGGTGGATAAATTACGCCAAGATCTCGTGGTGATTCTCGGGTTTGTCGTGTGGCTCAAGGTCGAAGCGAGCGATCTGTCTCGCGCGCCGGAGGCGCGCGCGCTGTCCGATAATACTTTACGGACTGATAGTGAACCGCATGAAGCGGGGATTCACACCGAGCGTTTGCTCAAAGCTAGCCCGATGCAGAAGGACGGTTACTTCGTGGTGAAGCCGATTTTTACCGACTATGGCCATTGACCTTAAATCTCTAACGATTTCTTCATGGCAAGAACAGTTGGCCGCGAAGCAAGTGCGAGCGGTTGATCTCGTTGACGTTTATCAAGCCGAGATCGCTCGGCGCAATACCGACCTCAATGCTTATCTTGAAGTTTTTGGTGATGCAAAAGAGGTGGCCGAGCAAAGTGACAAATGGTTGGAGAATGGTAATTCCCCGCGGCCGCTCGAGGGCGTGCCTCTAGCGATTAAAGACAATATTTTAATTGAAGGAAAAATCGTTTCGGCTGCGTCAAAAATGCTTGCTTCGTATCGGGCGGTTTATAGTGCGACAGTGATTGACCGGTTACGTCAGGCCGGCGCCATTATGCTCGGCCGGACGAATATGGATGAGTTCGCGATGGGGAGTTCGACGGAGAATTCCGCTTTCGGTCCAACGCGGCACCCACTTGACTCAACGAGAGTGCCGGGCGGCTCATCGGGTGGTTCGGCGGCCGCGGTGGCGGCTGACTTGGCGCTTGCCAGTTTGGGTTCAGATACGGCCGGATCGGTGCGCCAGCCGGCGAGCTTTTGCGGTTTGGTCGGCCTCAAGCCAACCTATGGGGCAGTCTCGCGCTCGGGGTTGATCGCCATGGCCTCATCACTTGACCAAATTGGCCCGTTAACTAAGACGGTGGCTGATGCCGAAATAATTTTTTCAGTGATTCGTGGCCGTGATCCGCTTGATGCGACAAGTGTCGAATATCCGGTGTCAAAAGCAATTTTACCAAAAATCAAAGATGTCCGACTCGGCGTGTCGGAAGGATTGCTCGGTGAGGGTGTGAGTCAAGCCGTGTCGCGGAGTTTTAACGTTTCCCTCGAGAAGTGGAGGCAAGCCGGCGCCAAGATTGTGCCGATCAAACTCCCGCGGCTCGCGGACGCGCTCGCCGCTTATTACATTATTTCGCCGGCCGAGGTCTCGAGCAATTTGGCGCGCTTTGATGGAGTCCGTTATGGCGACCGAACCGCGGGAGCAACCTTACTTGAAGAATATGAAAAAACTCGGGGTATCGGTTTTGGCCGAGAAGTGCGCCGGCGAATTATTCTTGGCACCTATGTTTTATCGTCCGGCTATTACGACGCTTACTATCGACGGGCGGTGGCAACTAGGGCGCTTCTCATTGCTGATTTCAACACCGCTTTCCAGCAAGTTGATGCGGTGGTGACGCCGACGACACCGACTACCGCTTTCGCTCTGGGCGAGAAAACCACTGACCCGTTGCAAATGTATTTAGCCGATGTTTATACTGTTTCAGCTAATATTACTGGTTTGCCGGCGCTAACTGTGCCTGACGGATGCGACGAGGCCGGTTTGCCATGCGGTTTCCAATTCATGGCACCCGCCTTTCGCGAAGATTTGCTTTTTCATCTTGGTAAACAACATGCCAATTTTCCAGCCTAACTATTTGAATATTGAGTATTTGTTCAATCTGATTTATCGGGCTCTTATTGGCGCGCGCCTTTTCGATGTCCCACCAGAATTTATTTTTTGGGCGAAGGTTGTTTTGTTTTTGATCACCGTTATTTTTGGAATTATTGTGGTGACTCTCGTTTTTCGAATCATCAATCTTCGGCGCGATGAGGTCCGCGATTTCTTGAATCTTTTGCGGACCGATACGAGTGGCCAAGCGATTCACAACAAACGTTGGGAGAAGGTGGTGGCCTACCTCGAATCTGATAATCAATCGGATTGGAAACAGGCGATTATCGAAGCGGACACTTTGCTTGATGAGATGGTGGCGGCGATGCATTATCCCGGCGAGAATCTTGGTGAACGACTCAAGAATGTCGAGCCGAGTGATTTCCTCACCCTTCAAGATGCTTGGGATGCGCATAAAATCAGGAATCAAATTGCCCACCAAACTGATTTCACTTTGACGCGCCGTGAGGCGCGGCGAGTGATGGAACTCTATGAACGCGTTTTTCGAGAGTTTGAATTTATTTAATTGTGTGGTAGGATAAATTGTTAACTTGATAGTGGTGGGAGGCCAGGGGGGTGGAGAAGTAGTATCTCGGGAGGCTCATAACCTCCAGACATAGGTGCAAGTCCTGTCCCCCCTACAATTTGTGGTATTCTTTTATCTTACGCCGGTGTAGTTCAATGGTAGAACGGGGGACTCATAAGCCTCAAACGGTGGTTCAATTCCACCCATCGGCACCCCTTTAGCATCTCTCCCCAATTTTTTTTTGGTGCTTTAATTTAGTTAGTATAATGTCCTGTCACGTGATATAATCAATCCGTGCCGATATATAAACTCGAATATTCAAATTACTGATAAAGATCTTTTATACCAAATCAAGGAAGTTATTAAATCAAAGCATAAGATTGGAGTTAAAATCGGAAAAGGCAATAACAAAACTCTTTACCGATTACAAATTGGCAGTAAAGAAATGTGTGATGATTTGCGGGATCTCGGTATGAGGGAAAGAAAAACTAAAAGTCTTGCTGTTCCGAATATTCCACGGAAGTTCTTTCCCGACTTTATTCGAGGGTATTTTGATGGTGATGGTAATGTGTGGGTGGGGTACGTTCATAAAGACAAGGCAACTCGCTTGTTGGTGATCCGCATTGTTTTCACATCTTGCTCAATGGTGTTTTTAGAGACAATCAAGAAACGTTTGGAAGACCTAGATCTTTATGGCGGTGTTTTGAGTAAAGGGAAAGGTAATTATTATCGTTTAACTCACAGTATCCATAGCTCTTTGAAATTATATAATTTTATGTATAATCAACGGGTATCTGGTGGCAAGAGTCTTTTTTTGATTCGCAAAAGGAGAATCTTTGAAAGATACATAAAAAAATGCGGCCGTAGCTCAACTGGTTAGTAGCACTCGCCTGTCACGCGAGAGGTTGCCGGTTCAAGTCCGGTCGGTCGCGCCAAATGGAGAAACAGGTTTGATTACGAAACAACTTGGTTTAGCAAACTAGAGGAACTCCTAACTTTTCGCCCGCCGACACCGAAGATGGCTTGGATACCGAGGCGGGCACAGACGTCTAATTCAGGAATATTTTTTTGAGTTCGATCGCCGCCATTGCAAAAAATATCCGGTTTAATTTTGGCTAACGTTTTGCAGACCGTCCGATCTTTATCAATCGCCACTACGCTCCGCTCGACGCCTTTAAATGCTGTCATAATTTCAGCGCGATCTTTGGCTGGCATGAAGAGGACTGACCCTTTCAATTTGACTTGATAATCGTTATTCACGATAACCACCACGCGACCCAATTTGGCCGCATCGCGAACCATTCTAATGTGGCCAATATGGACTGGATTAAAGTAACCAGAAACGCAAACTAACGGTTTATTTTTTGTCATGTCGCTTATCATAACCCTTTTGCTCTATTTATGGCAACGTACTATAATTAAGGTGACGCAGTAAACGTTATTAGCAAAAATTAATTTTAAAAATAATGCAAGCTTCTAAATTTTTGAAATGGGCGCTGATTCTCGGTTTGATTATCGTCCTCAACCTATTTTTCAATTACTCGATCCACTTGTTGTATAAGGGTCCAATCTTCGAGAATTTTTGTCAGCAGAAACAGGTAACCATTCAACCGAAGAATCAGGCAGAATGCGTGGTGCAGAAGGGCGCTTGGACGGAGAATGCTAATTATCGTGGTCCGAGTCCGGCGATGGTAAAACCGTTCCCTGACGGTTCAACGATGATCGAACCGGTTGGTTGGTGCGATCTCAACTTCACTTGCAATAAAGATTTTACTGATGCCAATGGTCTCTACAATCGCAACGCTTTCATCATCCTGATTGTTCTAGGTGTGGTCTCAATGGTTGTTGGTTTTTTGACGGTGGCCATGCCGGTGGTGTCGATCGGTTTCTCGCTCGGGGGAGTGCTCTCTTTCATCGTTGGTTCGATCCGTTATTGGTCCGATATGGATGATTATTTGCGGGTAATTATCTTGGCAATTGCTTTGGCAATTCTGATTTGGCTTGGAGCGAAAAAACTTCGCGAGTAAATCTAAATAAATTTTTAGACGCAAAGATGGGCGACACAGTAGTGTCGCCCGTTGCCGACGCCCCCTCGGTGCCGGACTTAGGCCGTGACGAAGAGCTCTTCCAGATAGTTCAAGGCGTAACCGTTTCCGTCTGCCGCCGCGGCCCGAATCTCTCCCAAAGTCCAGGTTTCAAATTTGTGTACCAACATTCGTTTTCTCCTTGCTGTTGAAGTGACTGTTTGCTGTCGCTCGAGTTGACCGCTCAACCCAGCCCAGCTTCTGACCTCTATCCTAGCATATTTAGTGTTGTCTGTCAAGCATTTTGGGAGGGCAACCCGTCAGTTAAAATATGGCCATAAATAAGGTTTCTTCCCTAGATAAAAACTTCGTGCTAGGATTCGGAGAGGTGCCGGAGTAGTTCAGTGGTAGAACGCCATCTTGGTAAGATGGAGGTCGAGAGTCCGATTCTCTCCTCCGGCTTTTGCCCCATTAAATTAATTGCCACCTTAGCTCAGTTGGTAGAGCACCACTTTCGTAAAGTGGGGGTCCTCGGTTCGATCCCGAGAAGTGGCTCCATTATTCATAGCTCATAATTTTATGTGGTACAACATTGTCGCCAGTGTTGCGGTTCTAATCGTTCTCATCTCGATTCGGCAAATCAATCAGTACGAGAAAGGACTTAAGTTTTTGTTCGGTAAATATTACAAGACGATGGAGCCCGGCTGGCGCCTCGTCTGGCCGATTATTCAGGGGCACGAAAAAGTGGATATGCGCACGAAAGCGGTAGATGTACCGGACCAGAACGCGATCACGCGCGACAACGTTTCGGTTACCGTGAACGCGGTTATTTACTATCGTGTTGTTTCGGCAGAGAAAGCAATTCTTGAAATAGAAAATTATCGTTACGCGATGTCGCAGTACGCGCAGACCACGATGCGAAA
>CAYIEL010000010.1:0-19174 GCA_964362425.1 uncultured Candidatus Saccharibacteria bacterium
GAGTTTTTTAACATGGTGGCGCGCCCTTGTGGACGCGCCATTAGTGTATCAAAATGTCAGAGTTGGCGCATTTCGTAATTCAAAGTAGATAGGTCGCATCAATGATGACCACCACTGGTCGCGGTTGGTGGATTTTTGAAGTTGGCCGGTGATTATCTAAAAGTCGGTTTAATTTCCGGCGATTAATTGAAAATCTTTCTCGAAGTTGAGGTTTAGTTTGTTTGAACCAAATGTATTCTTGCCAGATTTTTCGTTGACGAGCTTGCGGTCGGCGACAACTAGAAAAAGATTTATGGCAGTGTCGACAAAAGTAGCGAGTAAGACCGCGTCTCTGTCCCTTTTTGATGACCGCGCGGACAACGCAGAATCGGCATTTTTTTGATCATTTTTATATGACGAATTAGTTTTTAATCAAAAGACCCTTACACCCTAACACGGAATGGGGAAATCAGGCACCCGAAACGGGTATTAACCCACAAATTATGGATTAAATATCAAGTGTCGCCATTTTGGCGGAAGAAAAACTGGGTACACTAATTTTAATCGGCCGAGTAATTTGGGATTTCGGAATCTGTTTTGAGGCACCTAACACTTCGAGACCAAGGATCTTGCCGTTTTTATGGACATCGACAATTAAACGATTTTGCATTTTAACCGTTTTAGCTATCTTGCCTTTATTCAAATAGATGTAAAGGGCGTCAGCAATTTTGTCGTATTCAATTTTCATAATAGTAGTCTACACATAATACGCAGTAATGACAAGGAATTTATCTCGAGACTTCACGCAAACAACTTCGACAACTTCACCATTAATTTTTTTACGATAGGCTGATTTATCATCATAAGCTCGACTAATAAAATCTGGGGTTTCTAAAATATCGCGAACGGTTATTTCTTTGATACTTCGCTCAGCCAATCTCAATCTTGCGTGTTTGGTAAAGAAAATACGCATTACACGTCAAGATTCGCCATCCTGGCGTGAGTTTGGATGAAAATTTTGCGGGGTTCAACTTCATCACCCATGAGCGTGGTGAAAACACGATCAGCTTCAGATGCTTCGTTGACCGTCACTTGGCGGAGAGTGCGCTTCTCGGGATCCATCGTCGTCTCCCATAATTCCTCGGCATTCATTTCACCGAGACCTTTATAACGTTGGATGGTGATTTTCCCTTTGCGCGTCACAACCTCCACTCCTTCACTCTCTTCTTCATTTTTTTCTTTCTCTTTTTCTTTTTCATCAGCGCCGGAATCGAGCAGACCACTGCCACCGAGACGCTTCACCACCGCATCGCGTTCATTATCGGAATAAGCGTAGTGAAGCATTTTGCCTTGCTTCAATTTATAAAGCGGTGGTTGAGCAATATACAAGTAACCGCCGCCGATAATCGGTTCGAGATAACGATAAAAAAGAGTTAGAAGCAAAGTGCGGATATGTGCGCCGTCTACGTCGGCATCGGTGGCAATAATAATTTTGTGATAACGAAGCTTCTCAATCGTGAAGGTGTCACCGACGGAAGTGCCCAACGCAATGATCAATGATTTAATTTCTTTGAAACCCAAGATTTTATCCAATCGCGCTTTCTCAACATTCAAAATTTTTCCCTTAAGCGGAAGAATCGCCTGCGTCTGCCGATCGCGGCCTTGCTTACTCGAACCGCCGGCCGAGTCTCCCTCGACAATAAAAAGTTCGGCATCTTCGGCTTTTCGCGTCTGACAGTCCGAGAGTTTTCCTGGTAAGGTCATCCCTTCAAGAGCTCCCTTCCGTAAGACGCTGTCCTTAGCCGCCTTAGCCGCCTTCCGCGCCTCGAGTGCTAGCAAGGTCTTACCAATGATTAACTTGGCCTCATCGGGATTCTCTTCGAGAAATTGGGCGAGCGCTTCACTGAAGACCGTTTCAACTGCCCCGCGCACTTCGACATTGCCAAGTTTGGCTTTGGTCTGGCCTTCGAATTGCGGATTTTTCAATTTGACCGAGATCACCGCTGTAATTCCCTCCCGCACATCATCGCCGGTCAAACTGCCATCGCTTTCTTTAATAAAATTATTTTTCTTGGCGTAATTATTTAACTCGCGAGTTAGAGCCGTGCGAAAACCAGTCAAGTGCGTTCCGCCTTCGGGCGTGATTGTGTTGTTCGTATAACTCACTTCGCGCGGAGTGATATCATCGATATGTTGAAAGGCGACCTCCACCATCACACCGTTTGACTCTTTCTCCACATAAAAAACGGACTTGTTAATCGGTTTCTCATTTTGATTATGAAAGCGAATGAATGAACGCAAACCACCTTCGAAATAGAAAGTTTGTGACGGCGCGATCAAATTAAGTTCGGAGAGATATAAACCGGATTCTTTCAGAACGGATTTATCGAGGCTCCGACCATCAATCGCTCGAATGCGCAACTTCTTAACGAGATAAGCTTGACCGCGAAGGTGATTGATCACTCGTTCCCAATCGTAAACCAATTCGGAAAAGATTTGGGCATCCGGTTTGAAACTAACCACCGTTCCATGAAGATTCGAGTTAGCTAATTTCTTAACGGCCGCCTTTTTCGCCCCGCGAGAATACTCTTGGAAATATTGCCCACCGTCGCGATAAACCCAAACACGAGTCCACTCCGAGAGCGCGTTGACCACCGACGCACCGACACCGTGGAGACCGCCGGCGATATTGTAACCTTCGCCTTCGAATTTACCACCGGCGTGAAGGGTAGTCATCACGGTCTCAAGCGCCGAGACTTTTGTCTTCTTGTGAATCGAGACCGGAATACCAGCGCCGTTGTCAGCGACACGCACGACGCCATCAGGTAGAAGGGCCACTTCGATCTCGTCGCAGGCACCGTTCATCGCTTCATCCCGTGAATTATCAAAAATCTCAACCAGCAGATGGTGGAGACCGTCGGCTCCAGTCGAACCAATATACATTCCCGGGCGCTTGCGCACAGGCTCTAGCCCCTCAAGAACGAGAATGTCATCCGCGTCGTATTTCCTTTGCTTCTTAACCTCTTTTGGCATAGTTTGTTTGACATAATTATAGCATTTTTGGCCGTCTCAATATACTTGACATAATTAAATTATAACTCTCCCCTTTATCCCCTCTCTTAATTTAAGAGAGGGGTGGGGGTGAGTTAAAATCAGGCAATGAAATTCCCTTTCAACAACAAAATCCTACGAGACCACCGGAGAGATTTAAGAAAAAGCCAAACAAAAGCGGAAGAAATAATGTGGCAATTTCTACGTAACAGAAAATTTCGAGGTTTAAGGTTTGTTCGTCAATTTAGCGTCGGCCCATACATTCTTGATTTTTATTGTCCCAGTATCAGATTGGCAATTGAGTTGGATGGAGAAATACATTCGAGAAAAGATTCTCAAATTTACGATGAAGAGCGAACGAGATATTTGGAAGGTTTTAACATTAAAGTTGTTCGTTACAAAAACGAGGAAGTAGCTAGAAAAGACTTTACCCCTCTCTTAGCCTAAGAGAGGGGTTGGGGTGAGTTAAAAAACCTGCTATATTCTACCTTATGGAAATCGCCATAAAATCTCCAGACGAAAGTAAATTACTTGCCGAATTAGCCAAACGGCAAGATGCCGAGGGTAAACGTCTCCAGCGTTTTCTTGATCTGCCTGACCTCTCGCGTACCATCGATAGTCCGATCGGCGCCCTGGTCGAGCAGGTTAAGCGCCTGCCTCTCTTCCGCGACTTTGATCTGATCACTATCCCCGAAATCGTCTCGGCTAAAATTAGTTTTGATCTCTTTAATTTTGCCCCCGATCATCCGGCCCGCAGTCGATCAGACACTTATTACGTTGACGATGAAAATATCCTGCGCACGCACGACACGGTGATGTGGCATTACTACCTTAATCATCCGGATATCAAAAAGAAAATTGCCAACCAAGAACCGCTCGGCGTTCTCTGCTACGGCAAAGTTTATCGGAAAGATGAAATTGATCGGCGTCACTTAAACGTCTTCCACCAAATGGGCGGACTTTATCTTGTGCCTGATTCCAAGCAGACTCTTACTTTTGATGATTTGAAAAAAGTTCTGACGGATATTACCCAAAATCTTTTTGGCGCAAAAGTCAATTTCCGTTTCAACCCCGATACTTTCCCCTACACTGATCCGAGCTTGGAAGTTGAAGTGGATAAAAACGGTCAGTGGATTGAGATCCTTGGCGGTGGTCTGCCCCGGAAAGAAGTGCTGGCCAATTTCGGCTTGCAAGGTTACAACGGCTGGGCTTTTGGCTTTGGCCTCGAACGGCTCGCCATTTTAAGTATGGATTTACCGGACATTCGATTAATTTGGTCGGATGATCCGCGAGTCAAGAAACAATTGAAACTCGGCCATAAGTATGAAGAAGTTTCTAAATATCCGCCGATCACCCGCGACATCTCTTTCATTGTACCTAACACTTTCGTCCCCAATAACTACTTCGATTTGATCAGAGACTTGGGCGGCAATTTAGTAGAAGAAGTCGGCCTCTTGGATAAATACGAAAACGTCGCCAAATTTGGCGAAGGGAAAATGAGTTATACCTATCGGATTGTTTATCGTCACCCCGATCGAACTCTGACCAACACAGAGATTAACGATTTAGACAAAAAGATTCGCGAGCGAACCGCGAGCGATTTCTCGGCCACCCTGCGCTGAAGCCAAAAGTTACCGTCGGTAGGCCGAGCCGCGCCAATTGACTTCGATTACCTCAACGGAGGACAAAACGAAGTTAATACTGAAAATTATTCGGAGTTGACCAACACGGACACGGAAACAACTTCCGTAGGGCGGATGAAGTTTCTTAAGATTAACATTTACATCCTCTCCAGATATTTTCTTGATCGCTAACGCAATCGCTTCGGTCACTAGAACCTCGGGCAGGTGATTCTTGTCGAGAAACTTAAGTGATTCTCTAGAGAGAACAATCTCCCACTGACTCATATCGTGATACTAATTCTCTTCCCGACAGAACGATCGGCTCGGCGCAACGACTTTTCAATTTCCCGTTGTTCTTTTTGACTGACAGTATGCAGAGCCAAAGCGCGAAATTTCATCAACTCCGAGTTAAGAGCACCGTGGACACTTTCAGTTACAATTTTACGTAAATTATTCTCAGTAATAGTTGCGGTTGGCATACCGTTTAGTCTAACACAACGAGTGGACTCAAGCAACTTGGCTAGCAGATTCGCGAGCGCACCGCGAGCGACTTCGGGGCTGTTTTGCGCTAGAGCCACATTTGTATTGCACTTTTTATCTTTTTAAGTTAAAGTGACTTCAGAGTTGATGAAATGTTAAAGATTAAAAGGAAAGGAGGATCGATAAATGATTCAAATTAAGAGAATCTATGAGGCCCGACCACTTGAAAAAAATGAGTTGGATATGGCGATTGAGCTTTTTGCTCAAGCAATTCCTCGGCATTGGCCAAACAGCGCGGAAGAAGCCCGTCTCTGGGTGCACGATGAATTTCACCATTCAGAAGCTATGGTCATTGGCAACTTCTATAAGGGAGCTCTCAACGCAGTAGTTTGTCTCGTCCCCTTCCGATTTGTTCTTTTAAATTTACCAGATAGGGAAAGAAAACTTGTAGAAACGGCTTTGGCTTCTTCCTTCCCTGATTTGAAAATGGAAGAGATCATTCATCTCGGTGGTCTAGCCGTAAGCAAGGAAGTGTTTGGTATTGGATGGGGGCTTTTACTTTTCAAAATCGCCGAGCGTGAAGCCCAAGAACGTGGCTATAAACTTCAAATTGGACATACCGCGAGACAAAGCAAGAAGTATCCTTCGAGGCGCATTCTCACATCACTGGTGAAGCGGGGAGGATGGTTAGAGTTACCGGTCTCTGAACCAATCTATTATCCCAACCCTTCAGACCTTGAGAAAGTCTGGGGTTATAAACCCTGTTAGTCCTTCGATGGATTGGCAGGGTTTGTTTTTTGCGATACAATCTCAATCTGATATATGAATAGCAAGTATTTCCTCTACATCGGCATTCTCTTTGTTGCGGTACTGATGATTTCCAACACCGTTGCCGTAAAGCTCGTACAAATAGGCCCTTTTGTTTTTGCTGGTGCCATATTTATTTTCCCAATTAGTTATATCTTTGGAGACATTCTTACCGAGGTGTATGGATACAGAGCATCCCGAAAAATTATCTGGTCGGGTTTTGTCGCCCTTGTTTTCATGTCCTTTTGTTACTATCTTGTTCAAATACTTCCCGCCCCGATCTTTTGGCAAAATCAAGGAGCTTATCAACTTATTCTCGGGGCAGTGCCAAGAATAGTTTTGGGTTCTATCATTGCCTACTTCGTCGGGGAGTTTAGTAATTCGTATGTTTTATCAAAAATGAAAATCTGGAGTAACGGCAAACGCTTATGGATGAGGACGGTCGGTTCGACTGTCGTTGGAGAAGGAGTCGATAGTGTTATTTTTGGAATCATTGCTTTTGCCGGCGTAATTCCATTTTCTGGATTAGCTATCCTAATTCTTTCTGGGTATCTAGCTAAAGTTGCTTATGAGATAATTTTAACTCCAGTTACTTATCTTATTGTAAATAAACTTAAACGAGCGGAGGGAATTGATGTGTATGATCGGGATATTAATTACAATCCCTTTCTGCTAAAAGAGTAAAGCCACCTCTCGGACTCGAACCGAGGACCCTCGCTTTACAAAAGCGACGCTCTACCAACTGAGCTAAGGTGGCCTAAAAGTTTAGGAACGGATATTCGCGCGGCGGGACATCTCGTCTTTGTAATCCTTAATCTGCTCAAGGAAGAAGGAAACGGAACCGCGACGGTCTGGCGGTGTGTGTCCATGACCGCGCACCGCATCGATAAGCAGAGCAAAACGCTTTTCAATTCGCGTAAGTATCGCCCGTCCAAACGAAACCAGAGAATGCAAAACCATCAAGAAACGAATAGAAAAATGTTTGGCTAACTGGCGCGTGGCGTCGATCAAGCCGTAAGCGGCGGAAGAAACAAAAGGTTCGACAACTTCACTCATTGACGACTGGGCCTGCGGCTCGACGGGGAATGGAAAATTCGGAGTTGATAAATGACGACTCTCGGCGAAGATCATCGCGGCCATCGCCAAGAAAGCTAGCGCCATGATTGAAATAACAACAAAAAAAAGTATTAGCATAGTAAGATTTTAGTTTTAAGCGTCGGCTCGGGCATCCAAACGATGCCAAGCCCCAACCTCGATGCGCTCGCCGAATTTCTGAATCGCGCCCTTAATCACATCGGCGACCGTCTGGTTCGGATCTTTGACAAACGGTTGTTCCAGAAGCTCGGCAACATCAGCCGGAGCCAACGCAGCAATGTGCATGGCGAGATCATCAGCCAATAAACGGAAATCTTTATTCTTGGCAACGAAGTCGGTCTCCGACTGCAATTCGACAATCGCGCCAAGCGTCCCCGTCGAGTGGATATAAGCGGCCACCGCCCCGGCGCCGAGCGTGCGTGAAGCCTTCTTGCTGGCAATTCGTTCACCCGCCGCTTTAAGTAACTCAATCGCCTTGTCCTCTACCCCACCGGCTTCCTCAAGCGCCTTCTTGCATTCGGCAATCGAAATACCAGTTCGATCACGTAAAGATTTGATTTGTTTGGCGGTAATCATAGGGCTGGGGCTACGGCCGGCGCTGGGGTCTCGACCGTCAAGACCTTCCCCGCTTCGTAAGCTTCGGCTAAAACTTTCACAAAATATTCGACGCTTTGGACACTACCATCATTGCCGACAATTGGATAATCAATCAGAGTGAGATCACAATCGGTATTAGAAATACTAACAATCGGCACACCCATGCGACGCGCTTCGGCCACCGCAATCGCTTCGGCGCCAGAATCAATCACGAGGATCGCACCGGGCATCTTGGTCAACGAGACCAGACTTGAGAAGTAACGTTCAAGATCTTGAATTTCTTTCTCAAGTTTAGCTCGTTCGCGTTTAGTATAAACATCGAATCCACCCTGCTCGCGTTCGGTCTTCAGGGTGGCCAAGCGATCGATCCGCCGGCGAATTTCGGTAAAATTAGTAAGGGTCCCGCCGATCCAGCGAGTGGTAACATAGGGCATACCGAGCTTAATTGCCACCTGCTCGATCGCCGCCATCGCCTCGGGCTTAGTGCCGACCAAAAGCAACTGCTTGCCACTCGCGGCGACTTCTTTAAGAAAAGTTTTGGCCTGTTCAAGGAGAACCAAGGTTTGGCCGAGATCAATAATCGCCGAGTGATTCTTAAAACCGTAAATGAATGACTTCACCGAAGCGTGCCGACGCGACCGCGAGTGGCCGTAATGCACACCCGCGCGAAACAATTCCTCAACTTCATTCTTGGTCTTGGTCGTATTCATAATTTAGAGTATAGCAGGAACAAAAACCTTTGGCAATTACTCACTGGCTTTCTTTAACGCTTCAACAATTGACCCTAATTCGCCGGCAAAAATACGTTCGACATTGTGCCAAGATTGCTTCAAACGATGATCGGTGACCCGATCTTGACTGATATTATAAGTTCTAATTTTCTCCGAGCGGTCGGCCGTGCCGATTTGTTGACGACGTTCTTCAGAGGCGGCGCCGGCAGCGGTTGATTCCTGAATCGCCGCCAGTTTATTTTTTAAAATCAGAAAAGCTTTATCGCGATTCCGGCTCTGACTTCGCTCACTCGTCGAGCGCACCACCATTCCCGACGGCTTGTGCAAGACGCGCACCGCCGTCTCCACTTTGTTCACATTCTGCCCGCCGGCTCCGCCGGATCGGCTGAAAGTCACTTCAATATCAGCTGGATTGATTTCAAAAGTTTCCGTCGGGCGAAGTGGAATAATCGCCACCGACGCCGTCGAAGTATGAACGCGTCCCATCTTTTCTGTCGCCGGCACACGTTGAATGCGATGCACGCCGCTCTCATACTTGAGCTCGGCATAAGCCTCCCCGCCAGAGATTTCAAAAACCACTTCCCGATAACCGCCCAACTCGCTTTTCGATTCGGAAACCAAGTGGCAAGACCAAGCGCGAAGGGCGACGTAACGTTGATACATCGTCGCCAATTCCGAAGCGAAGAGCGCCGACTCTTCCCCGCCGGCGCCGGCGCGGATTTCTAAGATCAAACTGTTTTGGCTCGTCTCCCCGGCACCGGCGCTCGTGCCACTCGCCAAAATTTTTTCCGCTTGAGCGTAGAGATTTTTCTCTTGTTCGGCCAATTCGCGTGCCTCTTCGGCCGCCAGATCTTTCATCGTCTCATCGGTCGCGGCGAGACGTTCGAGTTCAGCAAGCCACCCTCTTAGCCGATCGGCTTCGAGAGCCAGATAAGCCGTTTTAGAATTACCCCGAAAGGTTGACCACTCCATAAGAGTTTGGAGCGTTAGATTTCATATTAATACTCTTCACCCGACGCTTTGTAAACTTCTCGACCCGGCCGGCCGTGTCCATAATCTTCTCTTGACCGGAGAAGAAGGGGTGGCAAGCACTGCAAATTTCAATATGGATTTTCGGTAAGGTTGAACCGACGGTAAAAGTCTCCCCGCAAGAACAAACCACCGCGGCGGCCTCGTGATAAGTTGGATGAATATCAGGTTTCATATGAGCAATAATCGTAGCAGACGATTAATTATTTTGCAAGGTATTAATTAAGTCTTGGTATTCGCCGGCGATTTTCATTACCTCATTGCCGTAAAAAGCATTTTTGGCTAACGACCACCTCGAACCGGCATAATACTTAAGAGCCGCTTTGCGTTCGGAGCTCCAACTACTCGCTTCCGCCCCCAACTCATCGAGATAAATACCGGAAGCGGTAAAAGCGTCGCGCGGTGTCCACGGGTTCGGCGGATTATTGCCGGTCACCGCTCTAATTTTATCTTTATACAATTCCCAAGTTGACGGAATAAATTGCGCCGGACCCATTGCGCCGCCCCAACCCGAACCTTGTGGGCAAGAAAGTGGCACAACGTCCGGATCAAGATTCAAACTTTTGGTAATCCGCAAAAAAGGTTGGATGTCGCGTTCCGGTTTCATTATTTCTCGCCAACGTCTGGACGGCGGATCATCAGGTTGATTGCAAGTACCGACGTTCGCTCCCAAGTTAGACTCTTGTGTAATAATTGCCAGAAGGAACGCCGGTCGGATCCCAATTTTTTTCGAGATGTAAGTGGCATGCTCCACCGCTTGACCGAAAGTGATGGCATCCGAACCGCGCAGACGGAAAAGAGCGCTCTTGATCTCAACCTTGCGTTGCTCGCGTTCAGCCAAAACTCTTTTATACCCTGCCTCCTGATTCTTGGTAATCGCCAAAAGTTTGCTCTTCTCGATTTCTTTAGCTTGAATCAAACGTTGTTCATCGGCAATCGCGTTCTTAGCATCAATTTCGGCCTGTTGTTTATCTTCAAGCACCACCTTGGCTTCCTCGGTATCAGCTTTGGTCTCTCGCATCGTCGTAAAAGCTTGATGAATGGAATCTTCCAGATATTGGTAAGTGTCGGCGGCGGCAGTCAAATCAGCCAAACTGTCGTTCTCAAGAATTAATTCCACCACAGTCACATCTTCGGCATCGCGCCGTTTGCGCAAAAGCTCGGCCAAAGACATTTTCGTCTCATCAATCTTGTTGGCAAGTTGAGTAATCGTTCCCGTTTTTTTCCGGATATCACCACCCAAACGTTCGATCTCGAGTTGGTGTTGTTTAATTATCAGTTTGGCCCGACTGATTTGAGTATTAAGAATATCTAAATCTCGTTGCAGAGAAGATTTCTGTCGTTGAGTAATCTGTAAAAGTTTGGTCTGGGCGGCAATTTGCTGTTCGACAATCTTCAACTCACTTTCCAGAGCGGCCTTACGTTGGTTAACCTCGTCAGCCGTTTGGCCGAAAGTAAGTTTGGAAAATACGAGCATCACGGCGAAAAAAGCCGTGAATATAGTAAACCGTAACCATCGCCTCATGGCGACAGTATAACACAAAAATTATTTAGGAACGGCGACTTCTTCGCCAGCTTCTGGCTCTTCCTTCCCACGTTTCTCAACTTCGATGGCCGAGAGATCCACCGGAGCAACTTCTTCAACTTCTTCCTTAGCCACCGAGATCGCGGCCACCACTTCTTCGGGTTTATGCAAAACGGTCACACCCTTTGAAAAAGCCAGATCGCGAATAAGAATTTGGCTCTCGAGCGTCGCGAGTGACGAGACATCAACAGTAATACCGGGTGGCAAATCTTTTGGTAAGGCTTCGATTTCAATTTCGTGAAGCACTTTGACTAGTGTTCCACCAAGTTCTTTAACCGCCGGCGCGAGACCAGTGTAAGTTACGGCGATCTTAATCTTCAGCATCACATCTTGCTCGACGACGTAGAGATCGGCGTGCACCGGTTCGCGGTTGACAGGATGATAAGCCACGTCATGAACCAAGACACTTTTTTTGCCGTCTGGCGTGGTAAGGGTAATCAACGAGGATTCACCGGCGGTACGAAGCACTTTTTTGAAATCGCCAAGCGAAACAAAAAGCGAAGTGGCCTTCTCTTTGCGTCCATAAACCACAATGGGCAAGCGTCCGGCGAGGCGCTCCTTCTCCAACTTTTTACCAAAAATGGCCCGCGGTTCGGCTTGTAAACTAAACATCGCTCCATTATGCACACATTTAGAAAAAAGAAAAGCCACCAGCTAAGAGTTGCCAAGGTTATCCACTACTCGTGGCATTCGCAACCGGCTCTGTTATGGTACAATAAACTTAAACTAAACTCATGCGATACATTGGAACGTTTATCGGAGGCCTACTGCTCGGAGGAGTAATCGTTGCTTCGTTGTTTGTGTTTGGATATTTGAAGCCCTCGGCGACTGCTCCATCAAACAGCGAGAACACCTATCAAGCCGGTTTCGACACCCACCGCCAAGAAACTAGTGTTAAAGAGTGAGATCGGCAGTATGTTTCAAAGTCCCGACGATATTCGCACCATCACGGGTGTCGTTACGGCGATTGATGGCAATCGGATTGTTATTCATACAGAATCTCGAAATCCATTTGATGATCCTGCTCTTCTTGACCGCATCGTTGTTGTAACCAAAGACACCCAAATAATCAAAACCTTGCCGGGAGACATGGAAGCTTTCCAAAAAGAAATGGAGGCGTTTATAAAAAAGACGGAAGAGGGCAAAGGAGCTGGCCTCACACCACCGCGCCCGCCACAGCCAACCAAGACCACAGTTGATGTCTCAAGTATCGCCGAAGGTAGCACACTTACCGTGACCGCTGTTGAGAATATAAAAAATATGAAAGAATTCTCGGCCAAAGAAATTCAGATTTAATAGATAACAAATATTATGACCAAACAAATCTTTTCCACTTTCAAAGTTTTGCTTCTCGCTGTCGTCTTCTCCTTCGGTATTAATTATGTTTTGGGGGCCTGGACCAACCCGACAGCTTCGCCACCATACGGTAACGTCGATCCGCCAATAAATGCGGGCACGATTGAACAAGAAAAAACGGGTGGAGTTAGACTCGCCACCGACAGCACGGCCAAGGTTGGTATCGGCATTGGAATCACTACTCCGCTAACCAAGAAGCTCGAGGTACTTGGCGATATTCTCGTAAACGGAATTACTGTTGGTAAGGGGGGAGGGAGCGCAAATACCAACACCGCGGTGGGGGTGAATACTCTTAATGTCAGTGGCGCCACAGGCGTCGCCAACACGGCCGTTGGAGCGAGCGCTCTTGCCGGCAACACCAACGGTAATTACAATACCGCGACTGGTGTAAGCGCCCTCTACTACAACACCACTGGTTCCAATAACACCGCGAACGGGTCAAATTCTCTTAGAGACAATACCACCGGTAGCCTTAACACTGCAAACGGCGCGAGCGCTCTTGCCGCCAACACTACAGGCAATTACAACACTGCGACTGGTATAAGTGCCCTCTATTACAACACCACTGGTTCCAATAACACCGCGAACGGTGTGTTTTCTCTTTATTCTAACATCACCGGTTACAGTAATGTTGCAAACGGCGCGAGAGCTCTCTTCTCCAATACCACCGGCAATTACAACACAGCAAATGGTGTAAGCGCCCTTTATTCCAATACCACTGGCGCCAATAGCACCGCCGTTGGTTATCGAGCACTCTATGCCAACACCACGGGCTTTGGCAATACTGCAACTGGTGATAACGCCCTCGCTAATTCTAGTAGCGGCTCTTACAACACCGCCAATGGCACATTTGCCCTCATAACCAACACCACCGGCTACAATAATACCGCCAGTGGTTATAACGCTCTCTTCGCCAACACCTCAGGTTTTAACAATACCGCCTTTGGTCATAGAACGCTCGAATCAACCACCAACGGCTCTGGGAATACTGCCATAGGCCAAGGTGCTCTTACCAACAACACCCTGGGCACCAATAACACAGCAATCGGGTCTGGGGCAGGCCCTTCTATCACTTATCCCTCCCTGACAAATACCACCGCCATTGGAAATGGGGCGATCGTTACTACCAGCAATGAAATGCGTCTTGGAAATGCCTCGGTTACCGCGGTGAGAACTAGCGGAACAGTGTATGTTAATGGGGTAGCTCTCACTTCAGATTCTCGTCTTAAAGAGAATGTCGTTGACTACAAACACGGGCTCGATTTTATCACTAAACTCCGCCCCGTATCATACAACCTTATAACAGATGTCACACGCAAACCCCATAATGGTTTTATCGCCCAAGAAGTGGAAGCGATTGATGTTCCCTTTTACGGAGTCAGTAAACCACAATCAAAAGATGATTATTACTCACTCTCATACTCTGATTTCATTGCTCCCCTCGTCAACGCCGTCAAAGAACTCAAGCAAGAGAATGACAAACTAAAAACTAGCAATGACGATTTGCGCGCGCGTTTAGAGAAGCTCGAAGCAAGAATAAAGTGATATCAGTCAAGACGGTTGAAGAGAGTTAATTTTTTACGAACCACCCGTTCGATCGCTTGCACCGCCGGTTTAAGAATTTTATACGGCGCAACTTCGTCCGGATTCTCTTGCAAAGATTGTTTGAGAGCGTCGCGATAAGCGACGCGAATCTCGGTATTGATATGAATAATCGCAATACCCGCGGCAATCGCCCGACGAATATCATCATCACTATTGCCCGACGCCCCGTGAAGAACAAGTGGTACGCCGGCCGCCTCGCGGAGCAGTTTGATTCGTTCGATATCCAGCGCCGGTTCCGGTTGATTCTTGAGCATACCGTGAATATTGCCAACGGCCGGGGCCAGTAAATCAATTCCCGTCCGGGAAACAAAATCGTGCGCCTCGTCCGGCTTAACCAAATTATCAGCGCCGAGCAGAACGCCTTCCGGCACGGCATCAAGCAATTTCGACGATGTGCCGATATAGCCGAGTTCAGCTTCGATAATTACTTCCGGCCGAGTGGCCCGTGCGTACTCGAGACAACATTTCGTCTCGATGATATTTTCTTCGAGTGGCAATTTACTACCATCAAAAATAACCGCATCGAAACCCGCCTTGCCGTCGGGCAGGCCCGCATCAATCGCCTCTTTCACCCGATCAAAAGAATAAGTGTGATCGGCGTTGAGGAAAACCGGCGGCTTGGTTTCATCTCGCACACTCGCCACCAGCGCCGCGACTTGTCGAACGCCAAGGAAATCCCGTTCGCCTTCGGAGACACCGATAATCACTGGCACCGCGAGATCCCGCGCGGCGCGGACAACTCCCCAGAAACCCTCAATGTTTGAGATATTGAAATGACCAATCGCCACCTTCCGCGCTTCGGCCTCCGCAATACATTCTCGCAAACTTTTCATACCTGATTATTGTAGCACAACAAGACACCTTACTCACCGTAACCATTTTCTTTCCACCAACTAAGAATTTCTTTTCTGCTAGTTCCTAACTGTTCGAATTTCCTCACCATACTTAAGGCTGTTGGCAAAATAATTTCTTCATTATCTCTGCTTGGTATGAGAATAATAATGCCGATTTTGCTATCCTTGCCCCACACCTCGTCGTCGCCATCATTTTTATTTATAATTTTAAACCCATGCGCTTTCGCTATCGCCTTCCACTCTCGGGCGCGACGATTTCTGAAATATCTAGCCATGGCTAGGGACAAAAGTGTTCATATCCCTAGTAAAAAAAGTGAGATTATGACCAGCTCGTTTTATTAATTGAGCAAAAGATAAACTAAATGAATAATAATAAAAAGCGAAACGATAACGCCACGGTAATCCGACAGTTAAACTCGGCGAATACTTCTCATCTTTGATCACCGTTTCAATAATTAATCTGGTTGCGTTGATCAGTTTTTTCTGCACCTCGTCCGATGTTTCGCCATGCCTGATTTCCCCAGTTTCTTTACACATACCCCAAAAACCGCCTAACTTGTAGGGCAAGATCAGAAAGGTAAAATTTATTGAGGGCAAAATATTTTTCATTATTTTAATTATATTAGTCTCCAACAAGAAGTCAATGCCCAATCGCCACCTTCCGCGCTTCCGCCTCCGCAATACATTCTCGCAAACTTTTCATATCCAAATTATAGCACTGCCTAATGATTATACAAAAATCCCTCTGCCTTGCCAAAATGAATTGACAAGGGTCAGAGGGATTGAGAGTCAAAGGATCTAGACCGAGGGGTCCAGAGCCAGTTGCGGGAGCACCACCCGATGACGAAAGCCAGCGCTCCAGACAAAGTCGCACGCGAGCCGGTACACGCTCACCCGCAGCTGGCGAGCAACGTCCCAGTAGACGTCCGCCACGAAAAACTGCCCTGCCACCTTAAACAGGAAGAAGGTGGCGTAACCCTTGGGATGGAGGTGCTCACGGTGGGTAATCACAAACAACTTGATCTGGTGTGGTGTCAGACAAAGCTGATCCAGATCAACCCCTTGTCCACCGAAGATTTGCTGGGAAGTGCCATCGGCGGACAACTCGTGGACAGCCGTGGCTGTTTCTGGTCTGCGCTCGCTGACAACATTGCAACCCCAATTCTCCAGATCGGAATCAACCCAACCGGGGAACACTACCGCGTCAGACAGATTCTCGGTACCGTCGGTGGCGGGAATAATGAGGTTGGGGGTGAGGTGGCGGAGGATGGAGTGGGGGCGAGTTTTCGAAGGTGTAGGTTTTGCCCTCGAAGCCAATTCGGATAAGATCAACTTGTCACGTTCCTCTTTTGATTTGTTCAACCACCATTCCAACTGGTCGGGTGTGATTTTGCCCGATCGATATTTGGAATGAAGGTCAATTTGCAGACCAGCCCATTGGGCCGCTTCCGCGCCGATGACAATGCTCATCGTTTTACCCTTTCTTGACAAGGTACAATGTTCTTTCCGGAATCTGCCGGATCAGTCAACTAGAAAATCTAGTTGGTCTATCTTGATTATGCATATCCAATGTTTTTTGTCAATACTAGAGATAAAAGTGACTTGGTATAATAACGTGATGGAAAATCGTTCAGATCAACAGTTTGATTTTATCGGCATCGGTGACATTGTCACCGACGCTTTTATTCGGCTTAAAAATGCCGAGTTACATTGCGACGTTAATCATGAACACTGCGAGATCTGCATGGACTTCGGCGCCAAGATCCCCTACGAATCGGTTACCACCGTGCCGGCGGTCGGCAATAGTCCGAATGCTGCCGTCGCCGCCGCGCGGCTCGGTTTGAGAACTGCTCTCGTCACCGATCTCGGCGATGATTATCACGGTGAAGAAGCCCTCAACACACTTAGGCGGGAGAATGTGGACACGCGCTTTGTCCACCGCCATGGTGGGATAAAAACCAATTATCATTACGTACTCTGGTATCACGACGACCGCACTATTTTAATTAAACACGAAGAATATCCGTATACTTTGCCGAACATTGACAGTCCAAAATGGATTTATCTAAGTTCGCTCGGTGAACACTCGCTTCCTTATCATCAACAAATTATCACTTATCTTGAATCTCATCCGGAGATAAAATTAGCTTTTCAACCCGGCACTTTCCAAATTAAATTTGGCACAGAAGCACTAGCCGGCATTTACCGCCGAACAGAAATTTTCTTCTGCAATACCGACGAGGCCCAAAAGATTCTTAGTGTCGAAGCCGAAATCGTCACTCTACTGAAAGGGATTTACCGGTTGGGCCCAAGAATAGTTGTAATCACCGACGGCCCGGCCGGGGCTTATGCCTTCGACGGAGAGAAAACATTATTTATGCCAACCTACCCCGACCCGCAACCGCCCTTCGAGCGCACCGGCGCCGGTGACGCTTTCTCGGCCACTGTAACCGCGGCTTTAGCTCTAGGGAAAACCCTTCCCGAGGCGCTAACTTGGGGACCGATTAATTCGATGTCGGTCGTGCAAAAAGTTGGCGCCCAAGCCGGACTTCTGACCAGCAAAACGCTTGAGCAATATCTCGCTCAAGCGCCTGCAAACTACCAACCGAAAATTATCTAATCTAGTTATTTCTCTAGTTACTTCCCGGCATCGCCATTCCGCCCTTGTCACACTTTTTGCAAAGTGACTTGTGGTTGATGATTTCCACAATCGCCGAAAGACCGACAAGAATGTAAACGATTGTGGCAATACTTCCACCAATGTAAGTGGCCAAATCCCAACCCGTAATTAAACCAACCAGAAGCCAATTCAAACCACCGATGATCAACAGAATAAACGCAATCATATGTAATCCTTTCATGATAATAAAATTTAGCTAGTAATGTCGATGCCCGAGTGGCAGATCCGACTCCCACCAGTATAACATAGCCCAAGAAGTTACCTAGCCCCGTCTGTTTATTACTTTTTTCACCGCCGCCAGAATCGCTTCTGTCCCCAAACCATAGTGTTCAATCAGTTCGGCTGGCGTCCCTGATTGTCCGAATTCATCTCGGACACCCACAAACTCGATTGGGACTGGGTATTGCGTGGCTAGATATTCAGCCACGGACCCGCCTAAACCGCCGGTTTGTTGGTGTTCTTCCACCGTTACCACTGCCCTAGCGCGCTTCACTTCCGCGAGAATTGTCTGTCCATCGAGCGGTTTAACCGTATGGGAATTGATCACCGTCACCATAATTTTCTCCCGTACGAGGAGCCGAGCGGCGACGAGGGCTTGGTAGACTAGCGGTCCGCAAGCGACAATCACGGCATCGGGTTTCTCGGCTGAAATCAAAACGTTTGCCTGACCAATCACAAACGGCGAATCTTCGGAAGTAATAATCGGCGTCTTATCGCGCGCCAAGCGAAGGTAAGCGGGCCCCTCAAACTTGGCAAGGGCCAACGTGGCGCGTTTGGCTTCGAGGGCATCGGCCGGCACAATAACGGTCATTCGAGGAATCACGCGCATCAGGGCAATGTCCTCAAGCGCCTGATGCGTTCCGCCATCGGGACCAACTGAGACACCGGCATGCGAGCCGACAATTTTCACATTGCGATTGTTGTAACAAATTGTCGTGCGAATCTGTTCCCAATTCCGACCCGGACTAAACATGGCATAAGATGACAGGAAAGGAATTTTCCCCATTGCCGCCAAGCCGGAGGCGACACCAGCGAGGTTCTGCTCGGCTACACCGATCTCGATAAACCGTTTCGGAAACTTATTTCTAAACAAATGCATCTGCGTTGACTCCGTTAGATCAGCGCACAAACCCACTACTCGCTCATCTTGTTCGCCAGCCAACACCAGTCCCTCGCCGAAACCCTTCCGAATCGGCACCTGCTCAACATTCAGATCGAAAACTTTTTGATTAAGTTTTTGGGTAGGATTTAACATAATTAAAGTTCTATTTGCGTTATACTAACGATAGCCAACAAGAAGAACAAAAAAGCTAACAGTAAAATTAGAGATACGAATGTAGAAAAAATCACAATGTGTGAACGAGATTTATTAAAAGTGTCAATAACACCCAATGGTAACATTCCTAGAGAAAGCAAAAGTGTAATTAAAATATTACGAGGGACAGAGTAAACTTTCAAAAGTTCTAATAAACCAAAAGAAGCTAAGTAGGACGCGTAAACATAGGCGAATATTTTTGTTACTAAACTTAGATTCACGACCTTTTTACTTTTACTCATGTTCACTTTGGATATGGTTTTATTTTACCACACTTCCTAATCATACTCCCGTCAAACTTATCAACACACCTAACTTAAAGACAAATTCCTGATCGCGGTATTCCCGTATTAATTCTGTTGATTTCTTCCATTGCAAGTGATTGTTT
>CAYIEL010000011.1:0-18247 GCA_964362425.1 uncultured Candidatus Saccharibacteria bacterium
TTGAAACAAAATTCGAAACTGGCGCCCATCCGATCCATCTTATTAACGAAGCAAATGCGCGGCACATTATATTTATCCGCTTGCCGCCAGACCGTTTCGGATTGCGGCTCGACACCGGCCACCCCGTCGAAAACCACCACCCCCCCGTCGAGCACTTTGAGCGAACGTTCAACTTCCACCGTGAAATCGACGTGCCCGGGCGTATCGATAATGTTGATCCGAAAATCCAAGGACTCACCTTGGGAACCTGAATCTAAAGGTGAGTCCTTGCTAGCATGAGCGTAGGTCGGGGTCCAAAAGGCGGTCGTGGCCGCCGAAGTGATAGTGATGCCACGCTCGCGCTCTTGCTCCATCCAGTCCATCGTCGCCTCCCCTTCATGCACTTCGCCGATCTTATGCGAAACCCCAGTGTAATAAAGGATGCGTTCACTGACCGTTGTCTTACCCGCATCAATGTGGGCAATAATACCGATATTACGAACGCGATCGAGTGGATAGTGGCGGTCCATGGGCGAGAGCGAGACCTAGCGAAGAACCGTTGGGCGGTTCGGTGTCCGTGCGAAGTGAGCAAAGGCGCGATTGGCCTCGGCCATTTTGTGAACATTCTCTTTCTTCTTCACCGCTTCACCATCATTCTTGCTAGCTAAAATAAGTTGCTCGGCCAAACGTTTAGACATTGGGGCTCCTTTCTTGGAACGCGCCGCCTCGAGAATCCAGCGGAGCGACAAGGCGAGGCGGCGCTTGGGTGTCACTTCGTGCGGGATCTGATAATTGGCCCCACCAACGCGACGGGAGCGGAGCTCGGTATGCGGTCCGGCATTCTTAAGTGCTTCCTCAAAAACTTCAAGCGGTTCCTGTTTGGTCTCGGCTTTAATTTGATCGAAGGCATCATAAGCAATTTGCTTGGCCGTCGCCTTCTGCCCGCGGTGCATCAGGTAATTGATCATCTTCCCAAGCTTGAGCGATTGATATCGTTCATCGGGAGTTGAAACTTGAGCATTAGTAACTTTACGTCGCATAAAATTATTTCGGCCGCTTCATCCCGTAGAGCGAACGACTCTGACGGCGACTCTCGACACCGGAGGCATCAAACTTGCCACGAATAATATGATAACGCACGCCGGGCAAATCTTTCACCCGACCACCGCGAACGAGCACTACCGAGTGCTCTTGAAGGTTATGACCAATGCCAGGAATGTAAGCGGTCACTTCCATTCCGTTGGTAAGACGGACGCGAGCGATCTTACGGATAGCCGAGTTCGGTTTCTTCGGCGTGGTCGTCTTAACCTGCACGCAAACCCCGCGCTTGAAAGGCGACGGGTAAGAGTTCGGCTGGTTCTTGAGCACATTGAAACCGCGCGCCATCGCCACCGAGCGAGACTTCCGTCGCGGCGACCGCCGCTTCCGCTTAATTAACTGATTGATTGTCGGCATAATTAACTTCTTGATAACTTGAAGTCCCACCACTCTAGTATATTAATGATCAATCTGCAAGTTTTTGGAAATAATTAGAATGACAGACCTGTGGTGAGTTGGAACAAAAAGCCCACAATTGGCAAAATTAGCGGGGCAATGACGGTAATTGCGAGGATGGCAAAAAAGAGTTGGTAACGATTGAGAATTTCTTCAACTGAATGATAACGATAAGGAATGAGAGCAAAAAGAATTTTCGAACCGTCGAGAGGCGGAACAGGGATGAGATTGAAAATCGCCAAACCGAGATTGATCGCCACCACCACCGCGGCCAGCTCGATGAAAGCGATTGGTGTGGCGCCGATAGTTAGGCGGATAATAATAGCGAAACAAAGAGCCAGAAAAATGTTGGCCGCGGGACCGGCGAGACCAACTAGCGCCGGCCCGGCGCGGAGGTTATAGGGATTATAAGGCACGGGCCGAGCCCAACCGAAAACGAATGTGCCTTGCGAAAAAATGTAGAGCATAATTGGCACGAAGAAAGAACCCATTGGATCGAGATGCGAAAGCGGATTGAGCGTCAGTCGACCGGCGAGTTTAGCCGTCGGGTCACCGAGAGCGTAAGCCGCCCAACCATGCGCCACTTCATGGACGACGACAGAGAGAATGAGAATTAAAATGGTAAAAACGGTTGCCATAATTAAAATGATTGCCAGACCAACCTTCGTATGTTAGCATAACCTCACATCAATTATGAAACAGTGTTACATCTGCGAAAAAGGAAGCATCATGGGCGGCGGTTATTCCAACCGCGTCCGAGCGACCAAATTTAATCCTACAGGCCTAGTCCGGAAACATCCCAATCTCCAGTGGGCCACCTTGCCGAAAGGGGGACGAGTGAAAGTTTGCACTCGTTGTCTCAAGAAAAGCCGACACTTAGTTGGGTAAACACAAAAAAGACGCCCATAGCAAGGTGGGGCGTCTGGAACTTCAGGGCTGTCGACTCCTCAATAGAGGTTTGGTGGTTTGTAATATGTAGAGATTAAACATTCCTCCTGGACCAAGAATTGCTTCGAGTTCTCTGTCTGAAATGTGAAAAAGCTCCGAGACCAATGATCCTTCTTCACAAACTCGGATAAACCGACGTAAAGACGGAATTCCTTTACGACTCCACTCCAAGCAACAATCTTCAACAAAATGAGCAAGCGTGACGTAAAGGTCGCCAGCAATTTCGGCCAGATCGTCGGAAACGACAAAAGTGTCTTGATCCATGCAACACAAAACCATTTCACCACCTCCTTGTTTGTGAAAAATAAAAAAGACCAAACGACGCTAGCCTTAGTTTAGCACAGCGGGAAACTCATGTTAATTGTGAGTCAGGGCCAAACCATCCGTCTTAAAAATAATTGTCCCCTGCTGATCGGTGCGGAGAATTGTCGCGCCGAGCTTGGTGAGAGTATCAAGCACTTCTTGATTGGGATGACCATAGCGATTATTGAGACCGGCCGAAATAATGCCAAACTTGGGCTCGATCGCCGTGGCGTATTCGAGTGAAGTGGAAGTCCGCGAACCATGATGACCGGCCTTAAACACTGTTGATTGCAAACCGGCCGGGTCAAGTGCCAAAAGTTGACGCTCAATTGCAATTGGCGAATCACCAGTGAGAAGAAAAGAATTCTGGCCATAGACGAGTCGCGCGACAATCGAGGCCCGATTCGTCTCCCAGCCGGTCGTGTCTTGATTAGGGAAAAGAATCTCGAGCGCCACGTCACGATCGAGCTTGAGGCGCATCCCGCGGCGGGCGAGAAAATGTTGGTGACTGCCATCGCTCGCCCGCCGCTCGAATTCTTGGTAGGCCGTGGTTGCCGACCAGACACCGGGCTCGAGCACGGCCCCGACGTCGAAACGATCCATGACAAAGGGCAAACCACCGATATGATCGGCGTCTGGATGCGTGACCATGACCACATCGATTGAGTGATCATAGAACGGCATTACTTCGCCCAGAGCGCGCAAAACTTGCCGGCCTGCGCCACCATCAACCAGCACCTGATTGCCATTCGGCGCTTCAATATAAATGGAATCGCCTTGGCCAACATCGAGAAAAGCAACGGTCAAAATTCCTTTTGGCGTCTCGCGCCAAACAACATACCAGACGAGCGCATTGGCGAGAAGCAAAGCGATCGGCAGAACAAAAATAAAATACTGGCGAAATCGGGTCATTATCGGAAAGGCCGATCATAAACGATTAAATTCATCCACTGACAAACCGGCTTGACGCACAACAATATTGTAAAGTGTGCCAGTCGGGACATCTTTAGAACCATGCATCGGCACACCAACAAACTTTTTTCCATCACTACTTTTAAAATAGATATGGCTACCGCGATGGTGAGTTTCAATAAAACCAGCTCGATTTAATTTCTGAACAACTTTTCTGGCTGGTAACCGGTTCAACTTTCCCATTTGTTGCTAGACAGCTTGAGGTATTAGAAGTTTCAAATAAGTGCCTTCGGTATGGAAAGCGGGCTTTGGAATCTCTCTGTTCTCTTTAGTGAGCATCTCCAAATAGCCGAGAGCCGCCTCTCGAACATTGGTCTCGGCTTCAGCAAACGAATCGCCAAAAGACGAAGTGTGATTTAATTCCGGGATAGTGGCAGTAATTTGCCCCGTTTCCTTATCAGCCTCATATTCAATTTTATATTCAAATTCTCTAGACATACGATGACTGTAGCATATTGATAAAAAAAGAAAAGGCGCCGGACCCGTAGGTCATGCGCCTTGTGTCAACACTCGGTGTTGACTGTGTTTGTTTACTGCATTGGCCGAAGATTATTTTCTGCCGTCCACGGCGATTTGCCGTCAAGCCACTCGTGCGTGCCAGTTCGCGGATTCACACGACATACATAACCATGGCAATTGGAACAATTGCCGATAGACACACCGTCTCCACGAGATACAGAGATTTTTGCATTGCAACAGGGCGATCGCACCGCCCACGATGGTGCTTTTTTTGATTCGCTAGATATTATCACTCATCTCCTTCCCAAAACGGCTAACTACAGCTGACTTCAACGATCAGTGACCCAACATCACTTTCTGATCTTAATACTATCAGAAGGTTAATTCTTCGTCAATTTTCGTTTCGGTTGCGTCCGGTGCCAGAGGAAAAAGTAGCCAGCGTAAATTAAAATGACGAGGGTGAAGGGAAAAGTTTTTATGGCTAAACCGGCGCCAGGAAGAGAAACGGAAATTGAGGTCACAGTAAGAATGTAGCTAGAAATTAAATAGCCGAGCGGAGCGAGGAGATAGGCCAGCGGAGAAATTATCAAACCAACCAAACCAATAATCGCCGAGATAAGCATCGCAATCGGCACGATTGGGACGACTAAAATGTTGCTTAACAAAGCGTAAGGCGAAACTTGGCCCATCACCCAGAGAAGCCACGGGAGAACGGCGAGTTGCGCGGCAATTGTCGTCGTGATTGTCCCACGCAAACCAAACTTGGTTGGGACAAATTGCAACCAACGTTCGACGAGCGACGAACCGTAAATTAATCCGAGAGTAGCGAGACAAGAGAGTTGGAAACCAATATCGCTGACGAGAATTAACGGATTGATTGCCACCATCACAATGATTGCGACAAAGAGCGCGCGGCCGGCCTCGTAAGTCCGACCGGTGAGACGGGCCAAAATGGCGACGAGCGCCATAATTGCCGCTCGCAAAACGGATGCTCCCCCACCCACCATGATGGAAAAAAGAATAATCGCCACAACCGCTCCCGCGAGTGCCAGCGAGCGCCGCAAACGTAAAAAAGTGAAGAAAGAAATCGCCCAAACGCCAATGATTGTCAGATTGTAACCAGAGAGAACAACTAGATGGATAAGACCAGCTTGACGAAAACGCTCTTGCCAAACTTCACCGAGCGCGCGTTTACCACCGACAATTAAACCACCTAAAAGTGACGATTGCGGTTCGGATAAAACTTTTTCCAAACTGTGCAAAAAAGCGGACTTGAGAATAAAAAGTTTGGTGACAATTATTGATCCATTGTTTTCACTCAACCGTTCTATTTTTGGTTGATACATCATCGCCCCGATGCCACGCGCGGCAAGATAAGATGGATAGTCGAAACTCCTGCCGAGATCGGTTTCGAAAACCTGCGGCGCTTCCGGCTTCCCCGTCACTTGCAACCGATCGCCGTAGTGATAATTTGTCAGCGGGGGCAAAATCAAAAGCACCTGCCCACGACTCCCCGCTTCGCCAAATCGAGGCGAGCCGTCGGGGCGGAAAGTGAGACGGATGTCGCGATCGCGTTCATCCGGTTCAGTTGTCACCAAACCGGTGACTGAAACAACGCCCTTCTCATTTGTTGTCGGCAATTTAACTTCGTGAGTGCGGGCGGCGATAGCAGTTAAGAACAAACCGAAAGATAAAGCGAGACAGAAATAGCCGAGTGTTAGAGTCACCTTTCGATTAATTGGTGAACTCGCACCACAGATAAAAAAGACAAGGGCTAGCGGTAAAAACAAAAACCAAATTGGACCCAAAAAATTCCCCGCGAGGGATTCGAGAAAAACGCCCATGAGAAAACCGAGGGCGAGCGGACGAAGAAACGGGGTGAAAAAGTTATGCACAGTATTGTATTTCTAGTGATCTTACCTATAATAAACTGGTATGCAATTAGTCGCGACAAAAATGTTTCTCACCAGGGGGGTTGGAGTGCATAAAGACAAACTGGCTTCATTTGAACTCGCTCTGCGTGACGCCGGTGTCGAACACTGCAACCTTGTTCTCATCTCAAGTATTTTTCCACCCGGCTGTAAAAAAATTAGCAAAGAAGAGGGAGTAAAATTATTAAAACCAGGTCAGATTGTTTTCTCGGCTTATGATCGAAACGCGACCAGTGAACCGAATCGTTTGATTGCGGCGTCAGTTGGTGTGGCTATTCCGGCTGATCCGACTCAACATGGTTATCTTTCTGAACACAATTCTTTCGGGGAAAGCGATCAGAAAGCCGGTGACTATGCCGAAGATCTCGCCGCCTCGATGCTTGCTACCACATTGGGAATTGAGTTCGACCCGAATCAAGCTTGGGACGAACGAGAACAACTTTATAAAATGAGTGGCAAAATTGTCCGCGCGACAAATGTCACTCAATCCGCCATCGGCAACAAAGATGGCCTGTGGACGACCGTCTTCGCCGCCGCCATATTTTGTGATTACTCACTGCCCACAACCAATAATAATTCTGTAACTTAAAAGAGTTTGGCTGGGGGGTTCTTCTCCTTTTCGTCCATCGCTTTGTTGGCCAGCCAATCGGCGCGGCGATTCTTCTCGCGCGGGATGTGAGTAAAAATAAGATGCGGGAAAGTGGCCACTCGCGCGTTCCAGATTTTCATAAATAACAGCTGGAGACTGGCTTCTTTAATCTGATACTTGCCCGAGAGTTGCTGGGCGACCAATTCGCTGTCGAGACGAATCTCGACCTGGGCGGTGGTGGCTCGCGCTTTGCCCACGGCTTTTTTAATCGTCTCAAGGCCAAGAATAACGGCGTGATATTCCGCTTCGTTATTAGTCATTGTCTCGAGCGCGCGACGTCCCTCTTTAAGCACCACGCCGACATCGTCCGTCACGACAGCGCCGGCGCCAGCCGGCCCCGGATTACCTCGCGATCCCCCATCGGTATAAATCACAAAATTTTCCATAATTAAATATTACTCCGCTTGGCGGCAATCGACAATTCGGAGACGGAGCTCGGACCGGCCGCGGTAGTAGGACTGCTCAAGAGTGGCAGCGAGATCAATCGGTTGGCCTGATTTTAAAACTGAACCGAAATGTGCCGGCGACATGAAAAAACCAATTGCCCGACGCGAGACATGGCCATCAGTGAGAGTAAGTTCGAGATGCGTTCGTTCCGCGCCAAAAGAACGCGCGGTGACCGACGGAATATTACGAAAGAGGAAAGTTGGTTTAGAATTCTCGAGCCCAAAGGGCCCGAGACGGTCAAGTAAACAGGCAGTGTCGTAATTAGCGAGGTCGAGAGGAAGCTCGGCGTCCAAAATTAATTCATCGATTATTTCTTCTCGACCAAATTTTTCTTGAGCTAAGGCAAGACGCTCCGACAGTTCGGGCAATCGGTCAGCCGTTAGTGAAAAACCGCCGGCATTAACGTGCCCGCCAAAGTTGATGAAAAAGTTTTCCCCCCCAACTAAACGCATCAGCGAGACAACGTTGGTCGAACCATTGCCGCGGCAAGAACCCTTAATCTCGCCGTGCCCGTTCTTCGCCCAGAGAAAAACCGGTCGATCGTAACGTTCGGCGAGCCGCGAAGCAGCGAGACCGAGAACGCCGAGCGACCAATCGGGATTGCCGCAAACCAAGACGTTTTTCTCACTAGCATTCTCTCCTACCAACGCTTCGGCGGCGGCGAGTACGCCGCCCACGGACGCCCGCCGAGCTTTGTTATTACCTTCGAGTTCTCGGGCCAAAGTCATCGCTTCGACCGGATCAGAAGTGGTAAGCAAACGGTACGCTTGCGAACCATGCGCCATCCGACTAGCCGCGTTTAGCCGCGGTCCGATCAGGAAAGCAATGTCGTCGGCCGTGATTTGCGATTGGTCGAGACCAAGCACACGGCAGAGCGAGACCAACCCGGACCGCGGCGATTTCCTCAAAACTATCAAACCGAAGTGGACTAGCGCCCGATTCTCACCGGTGAGTGGTACCATATCGGCCACCGTGGCAATCGCCACGAGATCAAGCAACCACTTCTCCCAGCCACTGGCAAGGACAGTCCTTGGGGCATCTTTAAGGACTGTCCTTGCCAGTGCTGAACTGGCCGAGCCGGAGGCGAGGAGATCCGAGGACCTTGGCGAAACAAACCCTCGCGCTAGTGCTTGAACTAATTTGAAAGCGACACCGGCGCCGGCCAACATTTTATACGGATACTTATCATCCAATCTTTTGGGATTAATAACCGCGTAAGCCGGAGGCAAAGTTTCCGGCACCGTGTGATGATCGGTAACAATGACATCGAGACCAAGTGAATTGGCCAGTGCGATTTCGCTGTGATTACTCACGCCGCAATCAACAGTGATGATCAGCGCCGCCCCATTTTTAGCAAAAATAGTAATCGCTTCGGCATTAAGACCGTAGGCCTCTTCGTGCCGATCGGGGATATAAACTTCATAATTTTTATAACCCAGCTTATCGAAAAAAGATGACAAAACGGCCGCGCCGGGAATTCCGTCGGCGTCGTAATCGCCGAAAATAATTATTTTCTCGCCCGTCGCCAGTGCTCGCTTAATTCGTTCCACCGCTCGCGCCATATCTTGCATTAAGAATGGATCATGGAGATCACGTTCATAATCTGGTTCTAAAAAAAGGCGGGCGGAAGATTCATTGGTAACACCGCGAGCGTGTAAAAGTGGCCGAAGTAATTCGGGAAAAACCGAGAGTGCCTTGTGGGCACTCGGTGGCAAAGGTTCTCGTAAACGCCAATGCTTCATTGTCTAACAATTTTAGCATATAATTGTCGTATGGATGATTGCATTTTTTGCCAAATTGCGGCGCATAAAATCCCGAGCGAGGTTGTTTACGAAGATGAAAATTTTATCGCTTTCCTCGACATTAATCCCCGCTCGCCCGGGCACGTGCAAGTGATCCCGAAAAAACATTACCGCTGGGTCTGGCAAATGCCGAACGTTGGTGAATATTTCGAGATCGTAAAAAAAATTGCTGTTGCTCAACAAAAAGCGTTCGGGCAAGAAGCTGTTTGGTCAAGAATCACCGGTGAAGACATTCCTCATGCTCATATCTGGATTTTCCCTGATCCACGCGACGGTAAAACTGCTGGCGATAAAAAAGATTTTGTCGGCAATGCTAAAAAAATCCGCCAGGCACTAACACCGAGTGTCTAAGTTGTGCGACACTCGGTGTTTAACAAAAAAGACCTCCGATGGGCTGGCATACGCCGAGCGTCGGAGGTCTCACCCAAAACTGCGAAAAGGGGAAACGAGGTCACATGGCGTCATGGTTGGTAATCACTCGCCAAGACATTTCCGTTACTAACTCCTTGGCCGGAAAGATCAGGGCAAAAGCCATGGCGATCGATACGTTCCACTGGCCCAAGACAAACAGGTGCCTAAAGAAAACGCAAGCGGGGTTTTGGCTGTTGCCAGAAATAGGCGTTGCCAATCCAAGCCAACGAACTGCGTTAACTGCAAGCAAAAAGCCAAGAATGACAAACGCAACACACAAACCTTCAGCCGTAACCCAAACCAGTCTGGCGAGAAAACTCTCCGCTTGATTCTTAGAGAGTTCGAATTCCTTGCTATTTTGAGCCATGCTGGCGGTAAAATAGCCGACGCTCGAGGCCGTGAGCCCCGACGCCAAAAGCCATAAGGCCAAAGACAGTTGACCGATTTGATAGGCTGGCAAAAGCCAGACCGACATTCCGATAACCGCAATTAGAGAGTAAGTCACCCATAGACGTAGCATAATCACCTTCTTTCTCTGTTCGCGCTAACTTCCAACTGTATCTGAACAAAAAGCCCCCGCCTGAATCACTAGAGTAGTGACCATGGCGGGAGCTAAAACTGCGAAACGCAGAAGCGACACCTACGAGGTTACGGTTACCAATCGAGAATCCACAACCATCTGACTGGGCGCTGGCCGTCGCTTTCGCCACAACTTGCTTGCCACCCAACATGTGTTGGATACACACCACAGAGTACCACTCGCGGTAAGAACGACTCCGTCGCATTGGTGCCCAACTCCCATCAACCACACAGAAATGAAGTGGCCCGCAATAATTGTTGAGCAACCCCATGTTGTAGAGATGGGTACGAGCCACTTATGTGCGACAATCTTTGGTATAGACACGGGGACCAAAGCCACCAAAAGTATGGGCAACGGAACGAGCACGATTGCAGGTGTGACTCCCTCACGAAGGGGCACCCCTAAGGCAATGAGTAGAGCTAACAAGCCACTCATAACCATCGCCGACAGTACGATCCAGCGGTATTTAATCACGCGACTTTTCTTCATATAATGTCTCCGTTAACTATACGACCAGTAGCTTAAGCATCGCAACCAAACCAACCGAAAGCCAGGCAAGTGACAGCGACGAAGGCCACAACCACCACGATGACGACAGCACAGGTCGTGAAGCCAACTGCGCAAAGCGTCCACTCCCACCACCCCCCGCTAGCGATGCCACCGGGGTCGGAATCGACGGCGGTCATAGCTGTGGCCGTGATCACTACCGGAGAGGCAGACGTTGTCGAGGAACCAACTACTGTCGGAGTCTCAAAACTGACCAGTGAAGGACGAGTACCCTCTCCGTCAGCACTGGTTACTACGATCGCTTGCCCGGGCGCCATTCCGACGATTGTCCCGTTTACTGTTTGCTGTTCGTTTGGAGTTGATACCGTGACAGAGAAATCAATCCGGTTGTCATCGACAATCATGACATGTGATATGTCGATTTCGCCGGTCTTGTCGCCGTTTGGGTTGTAGAAGGTAACGGTGCCACTCAAACCACCATTCGCATCGCGCGCCAAGTTGTCAAACACGTACGTGCCATCTGGCCGCTCCAGTGTCAAAACATTGCTGGCCGTGTTAGATGATATGATCGTACCGAGATTCATACGCCCAAGCTGGCTGAGCAACGAATCCGCTTGCTCAATTCCAACGGCGCGCGAGAGAATCTCGCGGGCCACCCGTTTGCCTTCCTGTTTGCCACGCTCGACAGCAAAAGCCATCGGACAAGTCATGCAACCCAACACAAAAACCGTTGCGACCGTTCGTACACATGTGAGCTTGCCCAACGAAAAACCCGTTCTGAACTTCATGACAATTCTCCAACAGATTCCTAGAAAATGGCGAGAAACGGCAACACACCGTTTCTCTACGACACTATTTAAATAGACGCTAGATTACCTCCTTCCTTCTGCGTTTGCAGATGTCAAAGAACCAATGTTTTTCTTGACAGAAACTCTAACTATAGTTATATACCCCTAGCACTAGCTTGTCAACTATTGTCACTCACCTTGAAAATCGGGCTGGTTTTGAGTGCCTCTATCCCGGGGAGAGTACCCGTCGCAAGGAAATCGAGCATCGCCCCGCCGCCGGTCGAAACGAAATCAAATTGATCGAGAATGTTTAGTGCGCGAATTGAAGCAATCGTGTCGCCCCCGCCGACAATTGATTCGGAATCACCGGCCACAATAAATTTTGCCACGGCATCGGTACTGCCACGGAAGCCGTGTTCGAAATTTCCAAGCGGCCCATTCCAGAGAATGAAACTGGCATCGGCAATTACCGGTAAAAGTTTTTCGATTGAGAGTAAGCCAACATCGAGAATACTGTCGGTGGCCGAGAGCGCATTGGGCATCTTGATGAAAACCCGATCGCCATTCTTAACCCGCACATCAACCGGCAAAATAATTTTGGGGTGATTGAGAAATGGCCGCACCAGTGAAGTATCTTTATCCACCAATGATTCGCCGAGTTCGTAACCCAATTCTTTGAAAAAAGAGTGGGCCAGCGCACCATAAACTACAATTTTATCAGCCAACATGATGAAACGTTCAAGTATCGGCAACTTGGTTTCAAATTTCGCGCCACCGAGAATAATCAGGAAGGGGTGTGGCGGAGTAAAAGCGTGTTTTAGATTTTCTACTTCTTTGGCAAAACGGAGACCGGCCACGCCGGGCAAATAATGAGGGAGACCGACAATGGAAGCATGGGCGCGATGTGATGAAGCGAAAGCATCGTTGACATAGAGATCGCCGACGGCCGCCAACGTTTGTGCCAGCGCCTCGCTATTTTCTTTTTCACCAACTTCGCGACGAATATTTTCAAACAGAAGCACTTCGCCATCAGCCAAATCACCTGACATAGTTTGCAAATCAGCCACGGTTGGACAAAAACGGATGGGAAAAGTTTTTTCTAAGAATTGGGCGACCGGTAATAAAGTTTCCTCTGGCTTCCGGCCAAGATGACTAATAATTATAACTCGGGCGCCGGTGGCGCGCAGATATTCAATCGTTGGCAAGCTACTAGCGATTCGAAAATCGTCAGTGACTACTCCGTTTTCAATCGGGACATTGAGATCGAGACGGAGAAGCACCCGCTTTCCGCGAAGCGTGGTGGCGGGCAGATCAGCGAGGAGAGGCAGAGTTGAGTTCATATTAAATTAAGCGCGGTCAACTAGACGTATAATCTCTCGCCAATGATCGACACGAAGCGATTCACGGCCAACCAGTAAACCATTGGCTTCACCTTCTTTAATGAACGAAGCAACGTTTGAGGGGTTAACCGAACCGCCGTAGAGAATCGGTAATTCAAGCGCTACCGCTCGGCCACACCAGTGGCTCAAAACTTTACGGATAAAAATAGATTGTTCGAGGAAATCGGCCGGCGTATCAGCTTGCCCCGAGCGAAGTCGAGGGGCTTGATCAACACACTTGTTAATTGCCCAAACTGGTTCATAAGCAATAATTAGCCCTTGGGCCGCGCGCTTCGGCAAACCGTGAATCGCTTTCTCCAACTGCTCGCGCAAATGAGCTAAATATTTACCGTGCTCGTCTCGCTCCCGCTCGCCGACACACAGAATCACTCGCAACTTCTGACCCAAAGCCACCTTAATTTTTTTATTTATAACTTCATCGGTTTCACCGAGAGCCCGCCGGTCGGAGTGACCAATAATCGTATAGGTCGCGCCGGAATACCTCATCATCGGCGCCGAGATTGACCCGGTGAAGGCCCCGCGCAATTCGGTCGAAATATCTTGAGCGCCTAATAATATGTGGCGAGCAGGTTTAACTAAACTGGCAAAAATAGCCGGCGGGCAAAACACGATATCAGTATGCCGAAGTTTGCGTGCCGCCAACCGTGTCGCCACAATCAACGCCCGCGCTTCGCGCGGTGTGTCCGGATTCATTTTCCAATTCGCGACAAGTAATCGATTTTTCATAGATATATAATAACAGGATTATCCACTTGACACCAAAGTAAGGTCAGGTATACTGTAGCTACATTCGGGATTATCCCGCGGCCCCGCCAGCAATGGCGGGGAATATTTATTTATACAGGGAGTGGAATCCTGCTTTGATACGCAGAAAATCGGCATCGTCCAACGTTCCAAGTTTGGAGGACAGTCGACGGTAATCAATTGCTCGAGCTTGATGCAAACAAGCCAACATCTCTTTTTCTTGATGACGAAACTTTACATACCATGTGCCTGTCTTATTTTTCGTCGTAGTTGGAATGACAAAATAAAAACCGTGGGCTAATTTTTTGAGAATAATAACGGGGCGAGAAAACAAATTATTTTTCCCGTTTATTTCTGAACCCACATTTTCTCCGACACTCGCCCACCAAATATCGCTCTGCGAAACTAACGGTGGTTTATGCTCTTGATTGTGTAAGCGCCCTTTGAGGTTGATCCAATCTAGAAATTTTTTCATATTATCCTACTGCGTCTCCTGCCAGCTAGTAATTCCAAATGATCCGCCCGGACCGGAGGAGAAATTGGCGTTGGCGAGACCGCTATCGTAATAAATGGTGGCGTTGTTCTCAAGATTAATACCATAACCAGTCACTTCACGGGCCCGAGCGTTTTGTTGAAAAAGAATTTTGCCCTGACTGGCATAGTAAATTACGTCGCGAGAATGATCGGCGGGAGTTTCCGAAACCGTAATCACATTGGTCGATGTAGCATTTTTATCCGAAAGAATCATCGTGTAACTCGCTGGATCAACCCCCGAACCAGTAAAAAACGAGCCATTCCCAACCGTCACGACCCCATCAGTAACAATAACCCCCGACTGACTCCCGTAACTCGAATCAAGCGCAACATGAGAATTATTACCAAGAGAGATATTGCCACTCACCCAAATCGTGCCAGTAATAGTGAGAGTGGCACCATTAGACAAGGTTAGATCACCAGTAACATGCTTTGGACCAATGATCTTATTACCAGTGCTGACTAATAAATTGCCGGACCAGCTACATCCTCCCGATGTCGGCGTACAGACACCACCAGCGCTAGCGTCATCCTTCCACCCCTGAATTTGACCTTCAGTCAAAGGTAGTTCCAGATGGGCCGGGCTATCAATAACACAGTATTGATTAGGGCAATCTACGCCATTGGTTTTGGTATTGGTAATTATATTAGCCGTGGCCGTGCTAGACGCCGTATTGTAATCTGTGTCACCAATTTCTACTCCATTAATTTCATGTGGCACACCACCCAACCAGACACGGAAGGATAAATCCGCCAAGAGATCCGGCCACGGCCCCACAGTAGACCAATCGCGTTTTTTCTTCCCAGTATTATTTGCATAACCATCAGTTGTATCTTTCTGCCAAATCCAATGATTGTTAATGTAATCATTCCCCGATGGATCAGTGCCGTCAAGAACAATCCAATATTTATTACCAGAGGTTAGGGTGGGTGGTGAAGTAAATGAAACATTCACCCAACCAACCGACGTTCCGACCGAATCTGCCGGTATTGAAGCGTTAGCGTTAGTAAAATTAAAAGGAGGAGAGGGGTTCGGTTTATCTACATCAAGGACGGTTACATTGTCTGTCACACGTAAAGTCAAATCAGCTGGCGTGCCAATTTTGCTAATCCTCACTCCTACGCGATTTAGATTCCCCGTCGCTGGCGCAGTGAAAGATTGAGCCGCATCACGACTGTTTATATCCATTGGAAAACTATAAATAGCATCATCGGCGGCGTATTCTAGAGTTGCCGTTTCGGTAATTCCACCGGCGACAATGGCGTCACCAGTGATATTCGAACCGTTATCTCCCTCAATATTCCCATCAGAATAAACATTGCCGATCACCTTAGAATTCTCCTCCATCTTCAACCCCCCATCGCCCACTTGAATCCCGTAATGGAATTGCGCGCCGACAGTGGATGAATCAAGCTTGGCAGTTAGTTTGCGATAATTATTTTGATAATTGGCAACAGTTGAAATGGTTCGGCTGTTGCCGGAAGAAGTAACCGTGACTGGGATAGTTGTGCCCCCAACCACCACATCATAATTCGCCGGCGCTGTCACGAGATTATTGCTCAATCGATAAACCGCATCTTCCACCGCCGACTCGGCGGCAAAATAACTGACCTTCGAATAGTTGGCAGTGCGGGCCGTCTGCGTTGTGCGGATCACCAACGTTGAAAAACCGCCAAGGATAATCATTGACAGCAAGACAATGAAAATTACGGCGATAATCACCGCCTGACCAGTTTGATAGCTTGTAGCTTGTAGCTTGTAGCTTGTAGGAAAATTCATATAATTAAATAGTTAATAGGAATTGCGGAGGACAACCGTGTCGTGGAAATTAACCGAGAGCGGCGGAGTTCTTCGGACATCAGAGAGAGTAATATCAATTTTCACCGCTTGCGATACCGGCGTACTGATGAGACGATAAATCACACTATCGGCACTAATGTAAGAAGGATGGAGAATGGTGGAAGGATTTCCCCCAACCTGTAAACCGATTGACCCGACATCGATCGAAACCGAAGCATAAGCGGGAGTAACCCAAAGTGTATTCTCACCAATCACCATTACGTGAATGTCCGTCGTGAACTCAACCACTGTCGGATTACCATCCTCGTCAGTTGAGTTGAGCACTAATCGACCGGGGTGATTATTAAGAACGCTAATGTCATCTACACTATTTGCCGAACGAATCTCCCGCACCAACCGCTCCATCACGATCGCGCCGGCCTCGTTGAGCGCCCGCAGGCGCCGACCTTCGAGAAAACTGTGTACCATCACGATTAAAACACTGACAACTAAATAAGAAATCAACGCCAAGACCGCAATATAAATCAGAGCTTCAAGTAGGGTGTAACCTTGGATTTTAGGTTTTAGCTTGTACATATCAGTTATTAAATAAATTAGCCAGGTAAGTAGACAAACTGCGCGTTGTCGTCCCCGCACTAGTTTTCCACGCGACCGAGACCGTGAGCAGGCGGGTATTATGGTCTTCCGTCCCGCCACTGCTAACCAGCTCGTTCGAACCATTGCGATAAGCATTGGCCACTTGAAGTTTCCTCTCAAACAAACCGTCGATAAAAGTATTGGTCGGGGTCGTCGCCCAATTAGCGCCGGTGAAATTGTAGTAATAGACCTGGGCAGGATTATCCTCGACAGTAACTAACCCGGAAATGTCCGACCACGACGTGTCCCGCCAAATTCGAGCGGCCTCTAGCCCCTCTTCCAATAAGAAAGTCGCCCGCAGAGAATTATTGTTCTCACGGCTTAAACGCAAAAAGATTTGGAAACTATAAGTGGCGGCCAGAAGAAAACCGGCGATAATCGCTGAACCGATAACTAGTTCTAAGATTGTAAAACCTGATTGTGAAATATTTTTTTTCATTGGAAACTAACGTTCCCGGTCGTCTCGACAACCAAAGTTCGCTTTTGGTTATTGTCAGCCACTAGACTAATTACTACCGTTCCATTCTGGACCGTATCGCCCGTCAGACGTTGGAAAAACATATCGGCTCCGCCGCCAGACAAGGTCGAGGACATCGAAATCATCGGACTTAAGTTAATCACAATATTGGCCGATTCATCATCTCCCGGGAAGGCCGTTGCCCCCTGAAAGAGCGTCGCGCTAGAAGAGGTAAAGTGTATGCCATACCGAGTATCGCCTTCAGACGACATAGTTTTCGAACGAGCCATGGCGATCAACGAAGATACTTCCTCGGCCGCCCCGTCGAGCGTTTGGCGATCACGAAATTGGCTGAAGGGAATAATAACGATGGTTGAAATTAAAGCAATAATGCCGATAACCACCAGTATTTCCAATAAGCTGAAACCTGATTTCATAATTTATCACTAAGCGAATAAATCGGCCCGATCATTGAAACCGCGAAAAAGCCGACCGCAATACCAATCAGCACCATCAATAAAGGTTCGATAATGGTCGAGAGATTTTTGGTTGCTTGCGAAACTTCATCTTCATAAAATAGAGCGCCTTTCAAGAGCAGTTCCGAGAGTTTCCCTGTTTCTTCGCCAACTTCGATCATCTCCCCGACCAGGACCGGGTAGAGATCCTCATGCGCTTTGAAAACAGTCGACAGGGGCTTCCCTTTCTCAACGGCTTCCGCTCCTTCGGCGAGAATCGCTTGGTAATAATGATTTTGGATCACGCGCCCGGTAATCCGGAGCGCTTCAACCATCCCGACACCGGATGAAATCAATGAGGCGAGCGTCCGCATTGTCACCGCGCCATTAACTTCGTGGACAATCGGGTGGATAAGTGGCAATTTAATCGACAGCCAGTCAGCAACCAGATGACCGCGAGACGAGCGGAAGAAAGCGACCGCGCCAAAAGCCAGCAAGAGCAAACTGCCGATAGACAATAAAGTGTGTTTGGACAAAAGATCACTAGTCCCAATTACGATCCGCGTCGAGAGCGGGAGTTCCGCTCCCATCTCTCTGAAAATGGCCGTCAGATTGGGCACGAGGAAAATCATCATCAGAATGCCGATCGCGATAATTACCACGACAATAATGGCCGGATAAATCATTGCCCCGCGCACCTTGCGCCGAAGATCGTAACTCTTGGTCAATTGATCGGCAACGACTTGGAGTGATTGGGGAAGTTTGCCTGATTCTTCACCGGCCGCGACCATCGCCGTGAAAACGGGCGGGAAAACATCCGGGTAAGCCGCCAAGGCCGAGGCCAGACTATCACCACCGCTTAGGCGGTGAGCGAGACCGGCGATAACTGTTTTGAAACGTTTGTTCTTGGTCTGTCTCTCCATCACCACGAAAGAACGCGAGAGTGAGAG
>CAYIEL010000012.1:0-16758 GCA_964362425.1 uncultured Candidatus Saccharibacteria bacterium
CAATCACTTGCAATGGAAGAAATCAACAGAATTAATACGGGAATACCGCGACCGTTACAAATTTACACCTGACTAAAAATAAGTGGACTTAGGAATCTAAATCAAATTAAAGTGCGCGCGCAACCAATGATCATTCTCAATATCATCAGCCGTAACGTAAAGTACATCTTTGCCAATCTTGAACTGCGACTTAAGCAAAATGACAATCTCTCGACACTCATAAGGGTAAACCCAAACGCTATTCTGCAATCTTTTGAACCCAAGATGTTCTAGCCACTTTCTCAATTCGTCTCTGATAATTCGTTTGGTTTCTTTAATATCAAAAACGATTAATCGATACTTCCCATCCCATCGGCGCGGCTTTTTAATTTCCAGATCATGGGTCAAATAACGTTTTAATTCTTTTCTCCCCTGCTCGGTAATTCGCAATAAAGTTTGCCCTCGATCATTTTTAACTTTGATTACCAAACCTCGGACAACCAAAGAACCGACAACCCGACGGAGATAAGCCAGCCGATCATGCTGTTGTCGGCTATCCTTTATTACATAGTTGAGTAGCTGAGCCGCGTTGGGGGCAATCACCGTCAACAACATCTCTCCGCCATCAGCCAAAGTTGCGAGTACTGCTTCTTTGACCCGACTCCGATATTCAACTTTCCGATTTTCAGTCATAAATATATGTACCTGATGTATATATCTACATAATACCAAAATCCGATTGGTGTGTAAAATGTTTACGATCGTTAGAATTTTACACCTATGACAGTTTAGTTAGTTTTAAGAACAAAATTAACAAAATTAAACGAGGCTGATTGACTCTGCCAGCAACCTACATCTTCTCCAAAACGGGGATGGCGAGGAGGGTGAGGCCGGATTTCATGATTTGAGTGAAGGTGGCAGTGAGCGCGAGACGATAAGGTGAATGATGATCGAGAGCATCGACAATTTTTTGGGTGGCGTAATAGGAATTGAAAGCACTGGCGAGTTCGGTGAGGTAAGTGATAAGTAGGTTGGGAGCATAGAGAACCGTGGCCCGCGTAACGATTTCAGGAAAACGGACTAGAAGTTTTTCTAATTCGCTGATCTCGATTGAGTGATCGAGATTCGGCGAAATATTTTCCGCGCGCGCTTTCTCCAAGACAGCCAACGCACGCACGTAAGCATATTGCAAATACGGTCCCGAGTCGCCTTCAAGCGACAGTGACTTCGCCACGTCGAAAATGATATCTCGCCCGGGCGATTGCTTGAGAATCGAATACTTCACCGCCGCAATTGTCACGCCCTCGGCAACCGTCTCCATTTCTGCTGGAGGCAAAGCTCGCTCGACCATTTTTTGTTTAATCTTCTCCCTCACTTCACCGAGCAAAGTCTCGGCCGTTACGACATCGCCCGTCCGCGAAGACATTTTACCGGAGGGAAGACGCAACATGCCATGCGAAATGTGTTTGGTTTTCTTGGCCAAATCAGGGGAAATTAATTTGAGGGCTTTCATCAGCACAGCAAAATAGCCAACCACTTCGTTGCCGGTAATCACTACTGATTGATCATACGGATACTTTTCGTATTTTAACTTCGCCAAACCGAGCTCTTTCGCCTCATAAGTCGGCAAACCTTCAGAGTTTAAGAAAACGCGGGTGTGGAGATCCGCCGAATATTTTTCACCTTTGAAAACCACGGCTCCATCACTCTTTTCAAAAACCGACACCGAGGACGCCAGGCTTCCTTTTGGAAGCCTGGCGTCCAAATGCTCCTCAACCAGTTTTTGCCCCACCGGCCCACTCTCACTCTCGAAGAAATAATAATCAAACTTGGTGCCCAAACGTTTATAAATTATTTCGAAAGCATCCAGACTCGCCTGCCGCCCGGCGTCATATATTTTATTTACCGTCTCATCACTGCGTTCATAAATCTTTTTATTCAAATCATTAATCTCGCGCTTCGCGCGCTCATCAGTCTCGTAGGCCTGCGATCCAACCGCGTACGGATTCTCCTTTTTATTTATCAGCCCCCAGACGGCCTTAGCCACATGCATCCCAACGTCGCCCTGATAGCAGGCGCGCTTCACTTCCGCGCCTTGCGATTCAATTAATCTGGAAACAGATTCGCCAACTGCGTTAGACATCAAGTGTCCGATATGAAATTCTTTGAACGGATTCGGATCGGTATACTCCACCATAACTTTTTCCCCTGCTCCAATTTTTTTCACCCTTCCGTATTTATCACCTTGCTCTAAAACTTGTTTGAGCTCGCCGGTAAAAAAATCTCGAGTAAGAAAAAAATTTATGAAGCCGGGTGGAACAACTTCCACTCGATCCAACCAAGGCCTTGCCTTAGAGAATTCTAAAGGCGAGGCCTTTAATTGGTCCGCGATTTTTTTTGCCAACACCAGTGGCTCTTGGTTGACAACCTTAGCCAAAACCAAAGCCACGTTCGTGGCATAATCGCCACGCGCGAGTTCATCGGGATGCTCAACTCCCCAACGACCGGCAAATTGGTCAGCAGGGTAATTCAACTTCTTTATTGCTTCCTCAATCCATTTCGCAATTTTCTCTAGCATAATATCAGTTTAACAAAAAAGAGCCCCGGACTCGAGTGTCTGCGTGAAGGAGATCAAACGCACACAACCCAAGCCGAGGCCCCGGCCCCTCCTGTTCACGCTAACCTATCGTAGATGTGTTGGTTGAGGCCGACGCATGCGACCAGTTACCGTGAATTATAGGCAAGGAGGAGGCCACCATCAACCTAGCACGCCATCCCAAAATCCGCAATAACCTTATCATGTCAAGGTGTCGCCTTGACAGTAACTATCAGATCCCCGGACTAAACATAAAGTTATTATCACTCCCATCACACCCGGTGCTGTAAGGGCTACTGGAACCGGGTGGGCAAACAAAGACACGATACTGCCCAGACGGAATTGGGTTATTTACAACATCAGTGCCAACAAGCCAGTTGTAAGTTGAGAGAGCGGCAATGTTTCTGTCTAAAACAATCGGGGAAGGCATCACTTGTATACACCCCATGCCGGGCGGACAAACCGGCATTGGCGCCTGCAACCACAAATCCACTTTCGTCGCACTAGTCGCGCCATCATAGCGCCAAGTGATGGCGTGGGTCGAATTCGCCACCCATTGCTCACCGCCATTTGGACTCGTCACGGTGATAAATGGCAACTGATTCTGCCCAACTCTCACGCTCAAGCTCGTGCGGGCCGATTGGCCGGAATTATCGGTAACAGTAAAGGTTGGATGATAAGTGCCAACGCGGGCGTAAGTGTGAGTGAAAGTCGCAGTTTGCTGCACCGCGACAGACGAAGGCGAAGCAACAGAGCCGGAAGCTATCATCGGCTCATCGCCCCAAGTCACCGAATAATTTAACGTCCCATTCTCCGGATCACTCGCGTTCACGGTCCAAGTTCCAGTTTGACCGACATCGCGTGTGGTCGGACCGGAGACGCCGGAGATGACGGGTGGGTTACCGATGATATTTTCGGGAACAATTTTGAAGTAAGAATCGCTAGCATCACAAGATGCCGGTGTCCGCCCCCAAGTATCTACGTAACAAATCTCTATCGTGTATAAACCATCTGGCAGTGTAACATCCGCAGCATCTGCTGGGCCCAAAACTTTTCCTACCTGCCAATTATAGTTACCAATATCACTCGTCGTATATGGTAAAGAAGAAACAATAGGAAAAACATTGCCCCCTACCAAAAATGGCATAGACCCAGAATTTGGCTGGCCTTTAAGATTTATGCTGATGTAGGTGTAGGTAGTATTTTTGTTAAAAATCTTTGTCCAATTTACCATTTGCTCACTTCCTTTCACCCAAACTTCTCCGCCGTTCGGTGAGATTACCCGAAGTTTTTGTGATGGTTGCAGTACAACTCGATCGCACCCATACAAGCGGTTCAGCACTCGGCGAGTGGAAGGGCCGACATAACCGGTGGGACTAGCGAGACCATTCGGGGTGAGAATTTCACTCCGATATTTTTCTTGAAACGCAGAAACAGCCGCGGCGGTCGCTTCGGTATAGCGATCAGTGCGATTATTTTCGTTCTCAATTTTTTTGTTCTTACTCTTATCGTCATCTTCGTCGTCATCACCATCATTGCTATTACTGGAAATCGTCTGACTGGCCGAAGAAATTACTGAAGCAGAACTGACAGGAAATCCTTCTTTCGCGAGCACGGCCTGAAGTTCTCGAACATCGCGACCGCTTGCGCCGACGCCGAGATTGCGATTAAACATAAAACATTGCCTACCAGCCTGCCCCTGCAATTGAATGAGTTGTCTTTGCAATTCTGCGATCTGTTGCTTCAGACTGGCAATTAAACGCGCGACGTCATCCGTTGATGTTTCAGCTCTTAAGAATAACGGCGCGACCAGAAACGAGACAATTAACAAACCAAGAAACAAGTATTTTTTAGACATGATTATTGATGTTTAAATTATGATAATTCTGGCCTCTTTTGGCCACGTTAATCCTAGCACAAATCACTTCCCAGTACTACCGAAACCACCCGCGCCACGAGCCGTGTCGCTCAATTCTTCTACTTCCATTAATTCTCCTTTCTCTACTTTTTGAATCACCACTTGCGCCACTTTATGATGCTTCTCGATGGTGTAGGGTTCGTTAGATAAATTAATTAGGCCAACCAAAAACTCACCGCGGTAACCGGCATCAATCAGGCCACCGAGAGTTTTCAACCCATGATTGGTTGCCACACTACTCTTGTCCCAGATGAACCAACCGTAACCGGGCGGGAGTTCCATGGCGATACCGGTGCGCACTTTCGCCCGCTCCGCGGGCTTGAGCGTCACTGTCTCGAGAGCGAAGAGATCGAGTCCAGCATCGCCTTCGTGCGCATAGCTAGGCACTTTCGCTTCTGGATCAAGTTTTTTAACTTTTATTTTCATAAAACTTTTTGGGCCACTCGCAAGACATGTTCGTGAACCTGCTCCGGCAACATACACACCATCCCCTCACAACATTTAATTCTAACCCAATTTTTATTTCTTTTTTCCAAACTTAAAGCACTCTCGCGCGAATTCTTGAGATGGAGCAAATTATCTTCAGCCACATCTTTCCGCCCTTTCAAATATCCCTTCTTCCGTTTCGCAATTTTTTGTTGCAACCACTCTTTACTCACTTCAAACGGGACATCAAGATAAATAGTTAAATCGGGACGCGGGATCTTAAAAACTTCATACTCCATTTGATCAAGCCATGCCAAAAAAACTTGGCGGGCTTTACCGCTAGCAATCTTCCCGCCTTGATGAATCTGGTTAGCACTCACATACCGATCAGCGATCACCACATAACCTTGCGCCAACCATCGCTCGATTTCGCGGCTTGACTCGAAACGATCAGCCGCGTACAGAACCGAGGCGACACGCGGATCGGTTTGGATAAAATCGCCGTATGCCCCCGACAAATATTCGCCGATTAATTTGCCGAAAAAGTTATCGTAGTATCTTGGAAAATCAATTGTCTTAACTCTCACCTTCAACTTCTTTAATTTATCGGCCAATAACTTCACCTGCGTAGCCTTGCCCGAACCATCAATCCCGTCAATCACAATTAATTTGCCTCTTTTGTTTTTTGTTTTATTTTTTGGCATTTTTTAAAATTTTATCAATCTTCTCGGCAATCTTTTTCATATCTTTCTCTTTTTTCCCACGCGTTGTCTCGGCCGCCGTACCCAACCTGATACCCGCCGGATCAATTGGGCTTCGCGTGTCAAACGGAATCGTATTTTTATTGACAATAATCCCCGCCTTCTCAAGCATGTCGCTCGCGATCTTGCCGGAAATTCCTTTCCCGTTCATCCAAGTATCGACAAGAATTAAGTGTGAATCGGTGCCACCGGAAACCAGTCGCCAGCCTAAACCCGCCAGTTGGCTGGCAAGCGCACGAGCATTTTTTATAACTTGCTTAGCGTACTTCCTAAATTCTACTGAATCGGCCTCTTTAAGCGCCACGGCCACGGCGGCGATTTGATTTAAGTGCGGGCCACCCTGAAGCCCGGGAAAAATTGCTTTATCAATTTTTTTTCCCAATTCTCGTTTGTCAACTTTAGAAAAAATTAAGGCACTTCTTGGTCCGCGCAAAGTCTTGTGCGTCGTTGTCGTCACCACATCAGCGTATGGAAAGGGTGATGGATAAACTCGCCCCGCCACTAGTCCGGCCAGATGCGACATATCAACCATCAAGTAGGCTCCACCGCCCGCCCCCTGCGAGTTCGGGCAAGCATCGGCAATCTCGCGGAATTTCCGCCAATCCACGACTCTCGGATAAGCTGTATAGCCAGCGACAATAATATCTGGCTTCTCACGTTTGGCGATTGACACGATTTCCTTGTAATCAAGCTGTTCGGTCGCACGCGACACACCATATGGGATTTGTTTAAAAAATTTTCCCGTGGCCGAGACTCGATGACCGTGCGTCAAGTGACCGCCGTGATCAAGTGACATTCCCATAATTTTTCCCTGCTTGCCTTGGCCGACGGCGGAGCCGTTTAGGTCCGTCGGGATTAAAGCCAGATACACTGCGAGATTGGCCGGGGAACCGGAAAGTGCCTGCACATTCACACTCCAGTCGCTATCTTTCAAGCCGAATAATTTCAGGGCGCGCGCTTTACATAAATTTTCAATCTGGTCACAAATTTCATTACCACCGTAGTAACGATGACCGGGGTAACCTTCAGCATATTTATTCGTCAACTCCGAACCGAGCGCTGTGAGCACATCTTTCGAAACGTAATTCTCCGAGGCAATCAGGTTAATCACCCGCTTCTGCCGTTTCTTCTCCCCTTCAATCAACCGCTCGACTTGCTTGTCTTTCATAATTTTAATAGTTTAAAATATTCCGTTCGTAAAATGCCAGCGGTGTTCAAATTGTTATTGATAATAAAAACCGGTACAGCGTGATACGTTGGAATAACTATCGGTCGTTTAATTCCAACTTTAATATAAATCGAGTGATCCCCTTCTTGGCGATCAAGGGCAAAACCACTTTTCTCAAAAACTTTCACCAACTTCCGATAATGTATCGGCGAGAGTTTCGGCATTCTTAACTAACGAGAGACAGACGACCACTTAAAACAAGACGAGGTTCAACCCACTCTTTATTCTTGCGGACATACCCGGCTTCTTTCAAAATCTCATCAAGCGTACCCAATTTTTGAGCTGACTTTAAAAAACCAACCAAGGCATCTTTTAAGTTAGACTTAGCGTCGTCAAGGGTGTCGCCACAGCTCGAAACGTTAAGCTCTGGATTATGCGCAACATAAGTCCGGCCTTCTCTGAAAATCTGAATAGTAAAACTTAAATTAGGGGAAATGGGAGTTTTCATATCTCTAAACTAGCATAATTCGCTGGAACGAGCAAATAAAAAGCCCGGCACCATGAGAATGGTACTGGGCTTGGCGTTTACTGGCGAAGATAGCCGTCGAGAGACAAACCAGCCATCAGGGCTTTGGTAAATTGGCTGATTGAACCACCGGCAGGCGGAGAAGAAACCCATCGAGTTTCATGTTGACTAGCTAACAACCTAAAGGACAATGGTGCATCAAGGTCGACCACAAGATGCTGGACAACCATAAGAGTTCCAAACCAATCTCCCTGATGCTCTCGGTATGGTCTCAAAGTACCGCCACACTCGGCCAAGGTTTCGGCAGTTATATCCAACTCTTCTTCCAATTCCCGAAGTATCGCGGTTTCGTCACTCTCGCCGGATTCAACTTTTCCACCCGGTGGAACCCAAAATAATTCACCGGGAGAATGCGCGACTTCCTCTAAACACAGCAACATCTTGCCTTCATGACACAAAGCGGCATCGACAATTCTTTTCATCAAATCACCCTTTCGGTTTTCGGTTCAGTTTAATGTCCAAATGTCACATCTAATGACTAGATTAGACCCATAGACACGAGAAGTCAAACAAAAAAATTAGAAACTATTTCTCCTGAATATCTTGCTGACCTCTTCGCACATCCCAATCATCGAGGTCAAGTTCGGAATGCAGTTTGAGTAAGGGAAATTTGCGACGGAGAAATTTATCCATTTGATGTGCCACTCGGCGCAAGGTCGGGTGAACCATTTTACCCGATCGTAATTCCGTCACATAGACAGTCGCCGGTAAACCATAAGAAACACGACACGAAACATTGAAACCCATCGCGATGTAGTATTGGGCAAGTTCGGGCGTTGTCTTGAGTGCAGTAATCGCCGCCTTCTGCTCGCGAATAAGGGTGCGCGCTTCGCGCGCCAGGGCTGGTGGCAATTGTTCAAGATACCAATTATTGAAACCGAAACGAGTGGTAAGCAAAGGCATCCGACAAACACCATTACGATGACGATGAATGTCGCGGAAGGAACCGAAATCGAGCAGGAACTCAAAAGTACAGAGGCCATATTCGGTTAGGAAATGCGGCAAATTCGTCCGCGCGGGACGCGCGGTGATCAACTCGCGGGACTTGAGAAGATCGTTATATCGAATGTCGGTGGTCGCTCGGAAATCACCCGGGTATTTTTTATCCAAGAAATACGTGTGGCTTCGGCCGAGCAAGTGCCGATATTTTTCTTGTTCATCATAAAGTTTATGACTGAAGCTGTGTCCATAACGTCCGCGAAGCAAATCATGAATCCCGTCGGCCACCGCGCGAACTTCCGGCAGTGGCCAATGATGGAGCAGGGCCAGTTTGTCGTAAGCTTGCCGAAGATTAGTGTGCCACGAGAGTTGAGTGACCACGCCAGCCGGCAGAAAACCGCGCAAGATGTCGAAAGTCCGCGCCTTGATCGCCCGTTCATAAACCGCTTCATCTTCATCCTTTCTCTTGGGATATTTGACACGCAAGTGTTCTTGCACGGCCGTCTGACTCCCAGTATAAAATGCCATCCAACCATCAAGGATAGTCCTTGATGGTGAAGTACCAACTGGATCGATAATCGCCTGCTTTGACATATCAATGTAACGCGAACTGGTCTCTTGGCCGGAGTACAGAGGCCAATCTTGTACCGCTTTGGCGACCAGCATCGAGACCCCTTCAATAAAAATGGTGGTTGAACCGCAATCAGCAATCGAAGCGTGGCCGTAGCCAACATAGAACTTCTCCATGAATTTCCCCGAACCGGTCCTCTTCACCTGCTCGACATGCTCGGCCACCGACGCGGCGCTTCGCGAATAAAGCGCCTGCATCATCGCTGTATCTTCCGGATTAAATTCATCGTAAACAAATATTTTCATAATTTAAAATTTAAATTGTTTGGCCAAACGTGGCCCCGATTGCTTGGAATAATTTGACGGTCCGGCGTCATAGACAGTTTCGGGCAACTTAATCATCCGCTCAAACTTGATTTTGGCAATCGGCTGGCGGTCACGTACAATCAAGTCTTCGAAGGGGCGTAGCTCAAGAGTTAACGGACGGCCCTTGCCCTCACCCGCTCGTCCCCAACCCCAACCCGGGTCAATAAAACCGGCGTAATGTGAGCGAAACTCACCGGAACGTTCATCCATCGGTGCCATCTCGCAAGCCAGTTCCGGCGGGACACGCACCGCTTCACTGGTGGAAAAAATGTAAAAAGAATCGCGTTTGAGATTCAAGTAATCAACTTTTTGGATATGGAGCGGCTCAAAAAATTTGTCCCAAGCATAATAATTCACTTTACTTAAATCAATAACTTGTTTGGTAACCAACCCGCGATAACCAACAATTTTCGGAGACAAATCGAGGGTTAAAATAGCCGAGCCATCACCGTCGCGAATAATTAATTCACGATAGCTAAAAGGAACTTTTTGTTTAGCACGCCAGAGAAGCTGTTGCTCTTGAATAGACAATTCCAATTCTAGTTCATCGAAACGAGTATCGGCATTGAAAAATCTAATTTGATTAAGCGCATAATCGCGCGGTAACTTGATGGCAAAAGTCTTGGGCATAATTGACAACCACAATTCACCACGCCAACCAGCCGGCGTAATCGCGTCATAACGCGAGACGTGATCGGCCAGAAGACGAACATGGACGTCTACTCGCCCACTCGAAGATTTCGGATTGCAATAAGCATAAACATTTTCTGGCAAAGACAGAGTTTCGTTGAGACGAATGAGATACATACCACCCTGTTTAAGCGGTTCATCAAGAGAAATCTTTTTCTTGCTAATTTTGGACAAAACTTCTCGAACCGTTTCTTTAGGCCGAGGTTGGAATACTCCAACGACTTCGTATATCTCACTGGAAACGGTCAGATCGAGGGACGAAGGTCGAACATTGGCTAAATTGGCACCCTTGATAAAACCGCCATCGATCATCTTGATGATCATTGAGTCCGGCAGAGAACCTTTATGCTTGGTGAGGGCTTGAACCATTGAAATTTAATTGGATCGAGCTAATGATACGCGGAAACAAACCTCCCGCCAAGATTGACAAACTTACTTTAAAATTCGAGCGTTACCCCACCACTTCTACCCCCATCGAGCGGGCGGTGCCTTCGATGATAGACATGGCGGCAGTGAGATCAGTGGTGTTGAGATCCGGCAGTTTGCGTTCGGCAATCGCCTTGACTTGGGCTTTGGTAATTTTCCCCGCCTTAGAAACAAGATTCTTACCCGATCCCTTCTCGATCCCAACGGCTTTTAAAATTAGTCGTGAGGCCGGTGGTGTCTTCAGGACAAAAGTAAAACTGCGATCGGAGTAAACCGAGAGCTCCACCGGAATAATATCGTCCCCCATTTCTTTCGTTGCTGTGTTGAACTTATTGACGAAGTCACCGATATTGACACCAGCCGGACCGAGCGCCGTCCCAACTGGTGGCGCGGGTGTCGCCTTACCGGCTTGAATTTGTAATTTAATTTTCTTTTCTATTTTCTTGGCCATGGTAATTAGCTTGTAGCTTCATTAGCTTCTTAGTAAATTAAATACGTTTGACTTGGAGAAAGTCCAATTCCACGGGAGTTTCGCGGCCAAACATCGAGACCAAAACTTTCACCTTACCGCGATTCTCATCCACTTCCGCCACCTTCCCCTCAAAGTCTTTGAACGGACCATCGGTAATCTGGATCGCCTCGCCGATCGTGAGATCAATCTTGTGTTTGACTGTCTCCTCGCCCATTAATTTAAAAAGGGTACTGACTTCTTGCTTATCAAGCGGAACCGGTACCACTCCCGCGCCGACGAAACCAGTCACCCGCGGTGTGTTGCGAACAATGTACCAAGAGTCGTCGGTGACTACCATGTCGACAAGCACATAGCCGGGATAAATTTTTTCTTCAATGGTCTGGCGTTTGCCACCCTTAATCTTCACTTTTTTCTCGGTCGGGACAATAACATTAAAAATTTTGTCCTCCATACCGAGAGATTCGATCCGCTGTTTCAAGTTACGAGCCACCGTGTTCTCGTAACCAGCGTAGGTATGAATGGCGTACCAATTACGTTCCTGTTCAAGTTCTTGTTTGGGCATGTTTTAAATCACCAACTTAAGCAAGCCGACGAAAAAGAAATCGAGGGCGGCTAAGATTATGGCAATCACCAGAGAAAAGGCGATCACCAAAATGGTGTAATTGATCGCCTGCTCTCGCGTCGACCAGTTGACGTGCTTCAACTCCGAGCGCGTGTCCTTAAAATAAGTAATTAAGCTCACGGGTAGTATATTACCTGTAATCCGCGAGCTGTCAATCAGTTGAGCCTGAAACGGTAGGCACTGGCAAATCAGTTTGGGAAGAAGCGAGAGTCGCTTCTGGTTCGGTGATTGTTGCTTCTTCAATCATGATCGGGGTGGTAGTTGGTTCTTCGATGACAATTGGCGTTAAGATCGGATCTGTCGTGGTTGCGTCAATTGTCGTCGTCGCGGTTGTCGTAACTTCTTCGATTACCACCGACGTTGATGTCGCTTCAGTCGTGGTCGCTTCCTCAATCGTGTTCAAAGTAAAAGTAGCTTCGGTGGTGGTCGCCAAACTTTTGACTTCACTCTTCACCGTTACCGAAGCGATACTATGAACCGGGTCGTCAACTCTTTCGATATTCGAGAACCCCCCAAATTCAGGCAGAGTAGTTTGCCAACCGGAGAAAACAAAATCAAAACTGCAACTGCCTCTCACTTCGGCATCACTCGGCAAAAAAGTTACAAACTTCCAGTCGTCAGTCGAAGTTGAATAAATCACTGGCAGGGAAATGAAATCCATCAGCTTCCCGGTATAAGCGGTCACGCCCTCAAGCTCGGCCTCAAGACTCAACGCCCGGCAAAAATTATCATCGCCACCCGTTTTCTCAACCTTAATTGTATATTGGAAATCAAGCGATCCATTGTTCGAGATCGTGGCGAATTGGGTAATCAAACCACCAGGTGAGAGATTGTTATTACCACCGCAATCTTCGCTACCACCACGATCGTTGTGGTAATCTCTATCACGGTTTTCATCATGACCCTTATCGTGGTCATCATCATGATCTTCACAATCATCGTTGTTCTTCTTTTCGGCCTTAACCGTAAAATCCAAAGACGCGGCGGAAAAAAAGTTGCCACGAGAAGTTTCACTGTCCGAATAATAAGCCACGGTCGCGCCCACCGCGTTTATAAAGACCGCGCTAAGGATCACGAAAAGAATCAGAGTCAGGCTCCGCGCGCCGCGCCAAACAAAAGAAACCTGTTTGACTTTTTGTCTGGCGCCGGGCGGATAAATATCAATAATCATTTTTCTCATGGTGATATTTCTTCTTTTTTCTTTCTCATTTTTTTAATTTCCCAAAAGATATTCTTGGCTTCATCAAATAAAAGAATTAGGGCGGGAATAATTATTAAAACCGCGAACCCGATCGGCTTTTTCGTCGCCACCAGCGCGTAACCCAAAAACGGGATATCAAAAAGCACTTTGCCGATCACCTGTCTCGCTAAAACTTCATTGATATCTTTACCTTCGTTCGCGTCACCCTTGGTGGTATAGACGGGCCTTCCATTCTGTAAGTGGACATCAATGATTCGATGAGTGGTCGGGATTTTTGTTTTTGAAACTGATCCAAAGGTAATCACCTCTCCGACCTTATACTCCGACACGGGCTTCACGATAACAATACTGCCGGTCTTAATCGCCGGTTCCATCGAACCGGATTGAACAATCAGCAACTGATAATTCCCCTTGATCGGAAAGGTGGAGGCAATCAAGAGAAGGGCGATTATCGCCACGATGGTTCCGAGGATGTAAGATAAAATCTTTGTCATCGATTATTTATTCATGCCTTAATCCCCAACCCCACCCACAAGTTGTGAGGTTGAGTGAAAGACATCAATCGACAAAAACCGAGAGTTAGTTTTTATTATTGGTGATCGTGCAGACAATCGCTTCACCTTCATCAAGCGTAATTGATCCGCCCAATATGTCCGGGCAGGACTTGCCAGAGTTCGAAGTGCCGGTAATCGGTCCGACGAAAGTATAACCGGTTCGTCCCGTTTCATTAATGACATGCGGCACATTCGCTGACACGGCCACTGAAGTATTGTGCTGGACCAGACCACCATCAATCCGGAGTCCGAAAGATGTCGGACTGGCAAGGGGGGTGCCGGCCATTCCGCCAGTAACACTTTTTACCAAAGTGATGTTCGGCGGCAAGTCATCATTTATGATCGTGCACGCCTTATTCTCACCCTCCAGAAGAGTTATTTGGCCTTCGGCATCGCAGTTAGGACCAGAGAAGGACGCGACATAACCTTGAATACCGGTTTCCGTCACCGTGTAGTTACCGACTGGGACAACGGTCGGGATACCCGAGGTAACCGGAAGCGTATTCACGCCGTCATCAATGAAAAGCTGGTAATCACCGATGACATTGTTGCCGCCATTATTATTGACTACTTGCTTGGTCACCGTGATCGTGGCGAGACGCTGTTCTTGCCCGCAGGTGTAGTTCGGATTGTGTCGGGCTTGCATGGCGCGGAAGGCGATGTTCATCGTCACGCCATCCGTCTGACTCTCATTGCCGAGCGTCTTGCCGTCGCAAGAGAAGCCTCCACCCTGTGATCCAATCGGACTCAAGGCATTGCCGGATCCGTCTTGGGCCACTGGATTCAAGGTCATGTCGCCATAACAGAAGGCTTTGGCAATGTGATAAGTCTCTCCGCCACTGGCTGGACCGGGCTTGCCAGTCCAAACATTGGTCGTCGCGTCCGCTAGATCAGCCGAGAAAGTTTTGTCTTCCCCAAAAAAATTCAAAACTGTTTGAGCGCCGTTGGAGAGAAGGGTTTCCCCAGTCTCAAGCACATTGTCACCGTCATCCACCCACCAGACCATTTTAATCAGATTGGCGAGTTCGCCATCCCAGGTGTTGTTTTGGTCTTCTGGAACATCAACCGCAAGCTCTGGTTCATTTGACGATTTGTCGTCATTGGTGGTAAGTGACATATCCAGGCAGAGATAGGCATCGTTATTGTTCACCTGAAGCGAGATCGTGTCTTCTCCTTCGTCATCGGGCTTCATGTCCGTGAAGTCGAGAAAGAGCTTGCCATCAGCCAAGTTCGAAGGACCGAAAGTCGTTTTGTCCGAAACCGCCCCATTGTAGTAACTTTGGTTATCTACTTTAAGGTCAATCGCTCCCGTGGTGAAAGTATTCCCCACCGCCGTTTCGGTGTCCGAGAGAAACGCTCCGGTCGCGCTAATCCCCACGAGCACCGCCGTGACGGCCATCAGGCCCAGACTTATCAGTATTTTTTTCATCGTGCGTTAATTAATGAACCCACTAGATAAACGGGGTCGGATTGTTGCGCTTTTGTTCAACCTGGAATTCCATTGTCGCGCTCATGCTATCGGTTTGGACAATATTACCAACTGTGCTCGGAAGACTCCAATCAATACCAAAGTAAGCGGTATTGCCACTGGGCAAATACGCATCGTCAAGATCTTTAAAGTTCCAAATCTCACCGCTTTCATCAATCGTTCCGCTAGAAATTATAGTCGGCTCCCCACTATTCTTAATATTATCTCCTTCCGTGGGATCTTCACTGCACTTAGCAACACCGTTGCACTGGAAACCCTCGGTTTCTCCCTGATCTAACCAGACAGAGAACAAAAGATTTTCTCTTAATTCACCGGCGCCGGGAGTTGTTTCTTCTGGTAAAGCAACTGTGCACGCTTCACCAGTAGCTCCTGCTTCTGGTTGATTACAAGAATTGTCCAGATCAGTTACATCCTTGATTACTAATCTCAACCAGGCATCATTGTTGGCAACATGAAGCGAGACGGTGTTTTCGCCTGAATCGCCGGGCTTAATGTCCTTAAAATTAAAGAATTTTTGTTCGGCACCAAGATCAGTCGCGGTCCAAGTACCATCGCAAGCCGTGCCTGGAACTGGGAAAGCGGAATTTCCTTGCCAAACATAAGCCGAGTCTGTGCTGTCCCCATTTCTGACACATTCGTTACCATTATAGTGCTGGGTGCTATCAACTGTCAGATCAATCGCTCCAGCCGCGAAAGTGTTGCCCGTCGAAGTCTCGGTATCGCTGAAGAAAGCGCCCGTGGCACCAACAGCGATAACCGCAACGACCGCGATCATACTCAAACTTAATAATATTTTCTTCATAATTTTATCTAATTATTTTTAACTAACTAATAATTTAATATTTAATAATAGACCTGCAAAGAACTAAAATCGACCAGGATGCCAATAATTATATGGGCAACGGTAAAACACCACAACCACCTGAAGGGTGGTTTAAGGGTTCGGAAATAAAGTTGACGGAGATGTCAAATCAGAGGGCCTAATGAGCAAGTTAGCCCGCCACCGTTGGAATTATTACAAGCTATACGGCCCAATTGACAATCATGAGCATCATCAGCACAGCACCGAGCAGAGCCAGATTCTTCATGAAGTTAACCTGCTCCCCCATTTTTTGATTCGGGTCAGTTACTTTCCAATAGGCATGCATTTTGAAAGTAACGAGAATTAGGAAAATGGCAATTAGAGCAACAGACCAACCAATTTTAATTCCCAAAACAAAACCAATACCGCCAAAGAGGATCATTAGACCAGAAATGATAACCGCAAGCTTCGGTGATGGAACTCTCTTCGAGACGGCATAACCGGTCAGCGCTTCAAATTTGAGTAAATGGTTCAAGCCATTCATCACGAAGTACCCACCAAACAAGATTCGTCCCACGACAAAAAGTAAGACACTGATATCCATAAAATAAATTTAGGAATTAGCTGTTAAAACAAAACTCCGTTAGCCGTGATCAGCACCGAACGAACCGTGGGGAATTGCTTGAGTGTCTCGGTGATCTGGGCGCGGATTTGATCCTTCAAACAAGCCAGATTCCCAGTCGTCACGTTAACCAAATTTTGTGCGAAATCAACACGGGCCACACCATTATTGATCGTTAATTGTTTGATCGATAGGCGTGGATTAAGAGCGGTGAAGAAACCGGCGGTTTTCTCTGTCGTGCTCAAACCTTTAATTAATTCTGTAAGCGCCGCGCGGGCCACCGCCGGTGTCCCAGCCACCGTGCGCATCACCGGGGAAACCGTACTACATTGCCAAGCCGTTGGATTGCGTTTCTGATTGCTAAAAAATACTTTGAGCGAAAGGGCTGTCCCGACCGAGTTAGAAACCGCGCCGGGGATAGTGAGTGTCGCGTTATTACCATCTGACGGGGTAACTTCTCCCGAGCTAGACGGACTAAGTAAGGTGTCATCGGAAGCGGTGGCCGAGGCCGACTCACTCGTCGTCGTGGCCTCTTCACCATTGGGAGTAACTTCAACCGAAGTCTTGCCAC
>CAYIEL010000013.1:0-16268 GCA_964362425.1 uncultured Candidatus Saccharibacteria bacterium
TGACGGACAAACTCACTCTCTACAACGGTTCCTTCAGCCAGAAGCCGGGGAATCCGACCTTGGTAATTGCCACGAGCACGGCGGGGTGGGATCCGCAAGCGGTGGTGGTGCAAGGCCGGTATGCCTACACTATCGGTTCAGGCGTCGACGAACTCCGAATCATTGATGTCTCCAATCCGGCCTACCCATTTATCGTCGGGAGTCTGGCCATCGGCAGTTTCCCTACCGATCTCAAAGTGCGAGGGCGGTATGCTTATGTGGTGGATGCCGGGAGTACCGATCTTAAAATTATCGATGTCTCTGACCCCGCCACGCCTGTTCAAACATCAACTCTCGCTGTTGCTTCTAATCCGTTAAGCATCGATGTGCAGGGCCGGTATGCTTATGTGGTTGGTACTAGAATACAAATTATTGATATCTCTAATCCCCAAACCCCAATCATTGTTAGCAGTAAAGCGCTCACCTCCTCCGCTTTTATAGTTGTCTCCGGCCGGTATGCTTATGCTAATCAGGAAGCTGGAGGGAACACGCTGTCTATTATGGATGTATCTGATCCGGCAGATCCAGTTTGGAGTAATTTCCAGAGCAGCGGGGTCAAATTTCAAAATCTCGTTTTGTCCGGGCGGTATCTTTATTCTTTTAATGATACCAATAATGCCATTCACATTACTGACGTTTCTAACCCCAGCTTGCCGGTGGTCAAGGCCACTTTCGCTCTTTCGTCAACCTCTGATCTTACTACGTTGTTTGTCACTGGGCGATATTTGTACGCGGTTAATAAAACAAGGCCGTCTTTGGAAAGTTCTACCTTATTGATTCTTGACGTTTCTTCCTCGACTAACCCGATTCAAGTCGGGTCGTTGCTTATCGACAGTAGCGCCGATACTTCTAATGATCCCGTGTTTGTCAATGGTCGCTACGCTTATGTAGTTGATACAAGAGATGACGACCTCAAGATCATTGATCTCTCGGGCATCGAGGTGACCTCCGGTATTGTCCACTCGCTGGAAGCCGGTTCACTGCAAGTCCGTGAATCAGTCGCGATTGGCCAAAACCTCTCCATCTCGGGTGGCCTAAACATCGGTGCGGGCGGGATTTTCTCTAGCGGACCGCTATCCGTGAGCGTCGCTTCCTCCACCGCTTACGGCACGGCTTCCACCTCCGCCTACTTCCAAGGCAATGTCGGGATTGGCACTACTACGCCAATTTCCACCCTCTCGATTCAAGGTTCGCTCTGTGTCCGCGACACTGGTAGCTGTGGTACCACGGCGGGCAACATCTACGCCAGCAACGTTGTTGTCCAATCCACCGACCTCGCCGAGAATTACCCAATCTCGGATGAGACTCTGGTCGCTGGCGACATCGTCGCTCTCTCACCAGAAACTAAATCTTACGCTTCACCTTCAGGCCAAGGTCGAGAAACCATCGGCACTTTAGTTAAAGCGCAAGCCTCCTCAACCAGACCGGTCTTAGGTATTGTCTCCACTAAACCCGGTCTCCTCTTCGGTTACGATATCAAAGAAGCTCCGGTTCGTCCCGTGGCTCTGGCGGGGCGGGTGCCGGTGAGAGTAAAAGGTTTAATAAAAATTGGCGATGAAATTACAATTTCAAATGAACCAGGTATCGGTCAGAAAGCTAACTCTGGTGAACCGATAGTTGGTTTAGCCTTGGAAGAGAAAACAACCGAAGAGATTGGTCAGATTATGGTTTTTGTTAATCTTCATCAGGAACCTTTGTCTGAACCTCTGCCTCTGGTCAAATCATTTTCTCCCCCGTCTCTCTCCGACCTTCAATTTCTCAACCCTCAATCTATCGTTTCAAAAAATTGGAGCATCAGCGCAGACGGAGAAGTTGCTGGTTACAATTTGACTGCTGATCAATTGTGTTTCAGTGTTGGTTGTCTGGATGAAACTGGCCTTCGAGCTGTTCTCAAACAAGCTGGTGTCCTTTAGAATTATTGTCTTATATAAACCCTAAAATCCAGTCTTCTTAAAGGACAAAATTTTATCCCACTGTTCTAATTGAAGTTAATTAAAGGGCGGGGCTTGTATTGGTACAAGCCCCGCCCTTGTACGTCTGTGATTCGCTTGCTTTTGGGTGACTAATTTGTTAGTTCTAGGTTAGATTTTTCACAATTTAGATCTTTCTTTGATCGGTTCTTTTCTCTTGGGTTTTTATTATCAACCTGGTGGAAAGCCGATCAATGTTATCTCTTCCTCTTCGAAGTAAAATATTTTTAACGTTCGCACTCATTCTCGGGCTTATTTTCTTAGCTCGAGTTATTCCTGTACATGCCGAAGAAACTATTCAAGTCGAAGGGGGGATAGCTATTAGCGGTGAATTCACTGGTGCGAGTGTGAAGATAGAAACGATGGATTCTGGAGAAAATACTTTTACCACTCCAGCGATCCAGACTAATGATCAATCGCTAGCGACTTCTTCTGAAGCGACTTTCCAAACTCTTCCGGTTCCAGTTGGCGGAGAAGAGACATCGGCCGAGGGGACGTTCACTACTGGCTCACAGACGACGGATACCCAACCGCCGGGCGGGGGTGGCGGTGGAGGTGGAGGAGGGGGTGGTGGTGGAAGTAGCGGTGGTGGCTATCGTTTACCTGTCGCACCTGTCCAGAATGTTGTTGATGTTGTCGCGGGGCAATGTCCGATCTACCTGACCAAGTTCATCCGTTTAGGCGCCAATAATGACCCAATCGAGGTTCTGAAACTTCAGAAGTTTCTACGTGACTTCGAAGAAATGGATGTGCCGATAGACGGGATTTACGGCGAGGCGACTTTCGAGGCGGTAAAGACTTTTCAACTCCGCCATTTCGATGCCATTCTAAAGCCGTGGGGGATTGATTATCCGACTGGGTATGTCTACATCACAACGACCTTAGCGATAAATAATCTATATTGCGAGCACGATCCGGCGACGACGCTTGATCTTCGTTCGAAGTTAGTCCTTCCTCCCGACTCGTTGGTTGGAGTAGCCACAACCTCGACTTCCACTCTACCTTTTATGGGTGAAGTCGGAGAAGCGACGACCACTAATCGCTTCCTGCTCGCGGCCTTGGGGGTCTTTAATCTTTTCAAACAAATTCCTTACTGGTGGTGGATTATTCTTCTACTGCTAGTAATTTTATACCTTGTCCTTAATAGACGCGGAGATAAAAGAGACGAGAGCCCGTAAGTCCGGTGGTTAAATTAGTCGCCTCGATAGTGAAAGGGTAAGTTCTCGCCGGTGTGCTAGTGCTGACGGAGAGAGTAAGAGAACTTTGAATGGGTTGACGTGGCGCCGCGCTGATATTTGAGGCAGTGGTCGGGAAGGTTACGACTATCACATCCCCATTTAATTGGTTCGGCGAGGAGAGCGAAAGTGTGGAGGCCGCGCAACCATAATAATCATCGTTGGTGACTGTCACGTTAAACTGGGTTTGGCTTCCGGATTTAACTTGAAGATCAGGAATATTATTAATGGTGGGGGGAAGTCGGAAGCAGGGATTTTCACCCAAGCCGATGTCAAAAGTTAGTCCACTTAATGTAACGCCGACAACGGGGCCGAGCCTGACATTTGGAATTTGGCCACTAATAACAGCATCTGGCGTAGGCGTTGTCGTTTTGGTTGTTTGAGATTGTGAGAGCCGGGAAAGTGAAGATAGGGTATTGGCGAGCGCTTTCGTATCCGTGTTTATATCTTTTCCTGTCGTATTAAGCGTAGTTTCATAAATATCAGGGAGCCAGCTGGCAGATGTGGGGGACAAATCGAGAAGTCTGGTGTACCACATTCCGCTATTTCGGCTTAGGATATTCGCCATAAGGCCGGTTTGGTTACTTGTCAGATCCGACCGGTTAAGATTGATGTCGAAACCAACCCCGCGTCGGTATTCTAGATAGAGAGAACGGCTTTCGTTATTTGAATCCGGTGGCAGAATGACCTTCGCTGTTTTTACTTGGCCCCCGCGTCCGAAGCCTGTCTCCAACGGAGCGATAGTGTAACGACCGGAAGTGGCGATAGTGAAAACTGATTCGGGTAGCAACCAACCGAGTAATTCTTTTTGGTAACCATTCCAATGGAGAGTATAACCGCCGTTTACTAACCCACCCATGTTGTCAAAAGCGTTTCCGTATTCAATATGCTGACAATTGCCGACGAAGACTTGGTCGCCACAATCTAAACCGTTAGAATGTTGGAGGCCTAAACTATGGCCGAGCTCGTGAGAGAGGAGACGATCAAGATTGGTCCACGGGAATGGTTGGGCGCCGCGATTGGACGTTTGGTTCCAAGTATCGAGTGAACCGATAATAGCAAACGAAAGTTGGTAGTTTTGACCATTGATCGGGTAAGTGCCTTGGCCAATAGAAGATATCCCGCCTTGGATACATGGATGGTTGGTCAGGACCATTATTCGATGATAGCGAGTAAGATCAACTTGAGCGGTGTTGAACAACGATGTGAGTTCGGTTAAATTTTGGAAACCTGGCCGACGGCAGACACCGTTCACCACTCCATTGCGATTGAGTTGTTGCCAATCGTAGACTTGTCCACTCCAGCTTATTTTTCCGTAGGATTGTTCGCGATAGAAATTTTGAAATTGACCGTTAAAAATTATTGGACTGATTTCAGAAGCGGTGAAAGGGTTGGGGCCGGAATCTAAGAAATTAACCAGAAGAACGGCGAGTGGTTGATCGCCGGTTGTTTCAGATAAAACTGCAGACGGTGATGAAAGAATCTGAATCTGGCTACTGTCGGCGACCGTGAGGGAGCCGTCAGATTCTTGGCTAGCATTGCTAATTCTCACTGTACTTCTGGACGCTGGTGCCATGGAAGAGGGTAGGCGAAGTGAAATTTCCTTGCCATCACGACCACGAATTGAATATTCGATGCGGGGGTCACCGGCGCTGGGTGGATCGATATAATAGGCGGTGATTTCTCCTTCGATTGGGGTTGCCGCAGGCGTTTTCAGATTGCGATTGCTGGCTTCGGCCGTGAGCTCGTTGCTGATCATTGTTTTCAATTGTTCCAGGCGACCAACTAGGGCGGCTAGAAGAGAGCGGATATTCTCGTCTTGGCGAGTCATGGCACTAACTGGCAAGCTGGAAACTAGAAGCTGGAAGCTAGAAGCGATGATGACGACGACAGCGATGGCGATAAGACGATAATAATTTTTAGACATAGAATTAAGATTCTTAAGTTACGGTTAATAAAGTTACGGTTAATAAATCCCCCCGTATTCTACACCCGAAAGGTTGACTTTGCAACCAATCTGCGCTAGTACTGATAGCGGAATCCCTTGGGTGTCAAGGGGTGTGATCTTCAAAAAAACGGTTAAGTTTGGAGAATAGCGATGAAAGTCAGAGGTTTATTTTCGCGTTTGATTGTGGTGGTACTGTTATCTTGTCTTGTGGGTTTTGTCGCCTTATCTTTTGTCCCTGGGTGTGGTAACGCCACCCTTTTCCTCCCTTGGAATCTGCAAGTACGCGGGAATCTTGATGTCAACGGCGACATCAACGGCCAACACGATATTACGGCCGGAAATGATGTTATTGCCGGTGATGACGTTATCGCCGGAGATGAGCTCAACGGAGTCAACGTCACGGTTACTGGCAACGGAGATTTCGGTGGAAACCTAGATGTTGGTGGGGATAGCACTGTGATTGGTGATATCAACCATGGTGGCGACATTGTTGAAATTCCTTCGCCGCCACTACCTCCTCCTCCACCACCTCCCCCCCCGCCACCACCTGTGTCGGTTTGCGGGAACAGTGTTGTGGAATCTGGTGAGCAATGCGATGGGTCCAGTTTCAATGGCCAAACTTGTCTGACTCACGGATTCGATGGTGGCGCATTGACATGCCTCAATGATTGTACGGTCAACTTTGGACAATGTACGATCACGCTCCCGCCTCCTCCTCCACCACCTCCCCCCCCGATAATTTCAGCGGTAATCCTTGATCTGGTTCGGTCAATCCAAGCCGATCATCTTCCGATCGGTTTGAGCGTCACTGATGAAGTGCGCTACACTCTCCGAGTGTTGGTGACCAATGGTGCCGGCGAAATATTGGTGCTTCACTATTTGCTCTATGACAACACAGTGAACAATTTTTCTTTTTCGGCGCCGATTGGTATCGGGGAAGTGACTGTGACTTTTGTCAGGAATCTAACCGTGGCGACACCATCCGCCGGCGATTGCTTCCAGATACGGAAAAATGGTGTCGCCATCAGTCCGGACCCTGTTTGCTTCCCAATCATTGTAGCCGGTTCACCGTAATTGGTTTACCACAGATTTTTAAGCCCTCATCCGCTACGGTGGCTGGGGGCTTGTTTTTTTACCGGCCTATGGTAGTTATATGGTTATGTCTTACAAATTTACTTCCCAATTTCTATTCATCTTGATTTTAAGCGTTATTTTGGTTTGGCCCTTGGGTTTGGTTTTGGGTTTTGAACCGGTGACAGTGACGATTACTGGTCCGACAGACGGCGCTTCGTTTGATGTTGACAAGAACATCAATTTTTCGGCCACGGCCAATGGCGGTACGTCACCCTACTCTTTCGTTTGGGATTTTGGCGATAGCACAACATTGGCTGGTCCGGCGGTGACAAAATCATATGGCGCTAACGGTGCCAAGACGGTCACTGTCACTGCCAGTGATTTCGAAGGGGTTCGGGAGGCGGCTTCCATCACTTTAAATATTCAAGCAATTGTTCCGCCACCAACGGCCTTAGTTGTCACGATCAACCAGCCGGCCGCCAGCGCTACTTTCTTAGTTGGGCAAGATATTAATTTCAGTGTTTCAGCTTCCGGCGGTACGCCACCCTACTCTTTCGTTTGGGATTTTGGCGATAGCACAACTCTGGCTGGCCCGGCGGTAGTAAAATCATATACGGCTACTGGGACTAAAACGGTGATAGCGAAAGGAACTGATTTCGCCGGTGTGAATCAATCACAAACTATTTCTTTGAATATCGCGCCAATCGTGCCAACTGCTACAACCACCGATCCTTTGACGATCAGCAACATCCGCGTGACCGATGTGACTTATAACAGCGCTATTGTCCATTGGACGACCAACCGAGTGGCTTCCAGTCGAGTTATTTATGATGTTGTTTCGCACTCCTCAATCACTGGACAAACTGCTCCTAATTTCGGTTACGCTTCTTCCACCGCGACAACGGATGTGGATACTAAAGTGATTGAGCACTCTGTTTCAGTCACTGGTCTATTGCCGAGCACCGCCTACTACTTCCGCGTTATCTCCCAATAATCTATACTAGGGGATGAGTAAGTTCAGAGAATTTGTTTTTATCACTTTGCTGATTGTGGCCGCGATCGTTTTGATTGTTGTTCAGGTTTACTATTGATGACGAAATTTAAACGGAATGTCCGGCTCGCGCCTTATACCACTTTCGGTATTGGCGGTTGCGCTGATTATTTTGTCGAAGTTGAAAACGGAGATGAATTAGTCACGGCAGTTCGCTTGGCAAAAAAGAAAAGCTGGCCCTACTTTGTAATTGCCGGCGGGAGCAATATCGTGTTTGGGGATAAAACTTTTCGCGGGTTAGTGATCCATTTCAAACCGAAGGACAGTCCTTGTCAATGGCAAGGACTGTCCTTGATAGTAGAAGCCAACTTGCCGCTTGATGGTTTGATTAAAAAAGCAATTAGTTCAGGTTTAGTCGGCTTGGAAACCTTGTCCGGCATACCGGGGACGGTGGGCGGGGCGATTGTCGGGAATGCCGGCGCTTACGGGCAAACTATTTCTGATCATTTAGTTCGTGTTGCGTTTTTTGCCCCGCGACTTTTGCCCGCCGCGCGTCAATGTGGACGCGCGGCGTCTGGGGTTCGTTGGTTAACCAAAAAGCAATGTCGGTTCGCTTATCGTGACAGTATTTTCAAACAGAAAGACTGGTTAATTTTGCGGGCTGAATTTAAATTAAAAAAGGGTGATAAAAAAGTGTTAACCAAAAAGTCGCGAGAAATTATAAAAATCAGATCAGAAAAATATAATCCAATCCTACTCTGCCCAGGCAGTTTTTTCAAAAATGTTTTGACGAATAATATATCAAGGATAGTCCTTGCCAAAATCGATAAACAGAAAATAATTAATGGCAAAATACCGGCCGGTTACTTGCTCGAAGTCGTTGGGGCGAAGGGGATGCGCGTGGGCGGGATTTACGTCGCCGACTTTCATGGCAATTTATTAATTAACAATGGTCACGGGACTTATCAAGATGTCATCACTTTGGCCACCAAACTAAAAAAGTTAGTGCAAAATAAGTTCGGAATCACACTTGACGAAGAAGTGCGGTATATGGTAGATAAATAGAAGAAAGGAGGTGTCGAATGGCGCCAAAAAGAGACAAAACAATAACACCAGAAAGAGTATTTTTGGATTTATTGGAAATATTGACGCAAATGCACCCCGAATTTTCTTTAGGTAAATTTTTACGCCAGCACAGAGGGGCACCTTATTACAATGACCTTGAATCTAAAGCCGGGGGCATTACTGGTGTTTAAACAAAAGGGAAATTAGTGGTTACTTTGTCAGTAGTCACTTTTTTTGTATCTAAAATCGCGATGTGGTAGTATGGGAGTATGGAAAAGTTTACTGCTATCTACAAGAAACACGGACGATGGTATTTAGGTTGGATTGAAGAAATTCCCGGCATCAATACGCAGGGGCGAACTTTGCAAGAGGTAAAAAGTAACTTAAGAGATGCCGCTCGGTTAGTGATAGACACTAACCGTTTGTTGAACAGGAGAGCAATGAAGGGTAGATTTGTAAGGGAATTGGTAACTCTAGCTTGATTTATGTATGAAGCGTCGGGATCTGGTACGTTATTTGTTGAGTAACGGTTGCGAATTGGTTAGAGAGGGGGCGAGGCATAGTATCTTTTGTAACGTGGTAACTTCTAGAACGTCTTCCGTTCCTCGCCATACAGAGATAGACGAATTTTTAAGTAAGAAAATTTGTTTGGATTTAGGGGTAGACTTACCTAAATAATAAATAATGATGACCAGTTTTTTTTTAACCGTCGGGCTCGAAGTTCATGCTGAGTTGAAGACCAAGACGAAGATGTTTTGCAATTCGGCCAATGGTCCGGACGAGAAGCGGCCGAATGTGAATATCTGTCCGGTTTGTCTGGCTCACCCGGGGACTTTGCCGACCATTAATCAGAAAGCAGTCGAGCATGTTCTACGAGTTGGATTAGCGGTCGGTGGGACGCTCGCGGATTACACCGAGTTCGATCGCAAAAATTATTTTTATCCGGACATCCCAAAAGGTTATCAGATTAGTCAGTATCAATATCCGTTAGTGACTGGTGGCATGTTGGCTGGTGTGACTTTGACGCGCATCCATCTTGAAGAAGATACGGCTAAATCGATCCATGATGATAAAGAGGGAGGAAGTCTAATTGATTTCAATCGGGCTGGCGTACCGCTCATGGAGCTCGTGACGGAACCGGTGATTGAGAGCGCCAAACAAGCGGGCGATTTCGCCCGCGAGTTGCAATTGCTCTTGCGTTATCTCAATGTCTCGGAAGCGAATATGGAGAAAGGTGAGATGCGTGTGGAGGCCAACATTTCCGTGTCAAGGGTTACCCTTGCAAGGCCAGACTCGGTATTAAGGGTAGACCTTAAGAGCCCAGACCCAAGGTCTACCCTTGGTATTAAGGTGGAGGTTAAAAATCTCAATTCTTTCAAAAGCGTCGAGCAAGCGATTGAGTATGAATTCGAACGTCAGTCCGAATTGCTCGAAGATGGTCAAGTGGTCGTGCAGGAGACACGCGGTTGGGACGAGACGAAAGGGGAGACTTTTTCCCAACGACTGAAAGAGTCATCGCACGACTATCGTTATTTCCCCGATCCAGATTTGCCTAAACTGCGGATTAGCGAAATTGAGGCTTTTAAGAATCTCGTTGACACCATCCCCGAACTTCCGTGGCAGAAACGCGAACGGTATGGAAAAGATTACGGAATTAAAACCGAAGATGCCGAAATGTTTGTAAACATGCCGGAGTTGGCACTCTTCTTCGAAGTGGTGACGAAAGACTTGAAGGAAGATAAAAAATTGGTTCAACTCGCATCTAATTACATCACCAACGATTTGGTTAAGTTGCTTAACGGCGATTATTCTAAACTGGACAAGCAAGACAAAAATTTTGCCACGCTCATCTCGATGGCCGGCAGTGGGGAAGTATCGTCGCGTGGTGCGAAAGATATTCTAGTCGAGATGATCACAAATGGCGGAGACCCGAAGGGGATAGCAGAAGCCAAAAACTTGTTTCAGAAGAGCGACGTCGGTGAATTGCAGACAATTATTGATCGAATTATCGCCAATAATCCCAAAGTGGTGGCCGATTATCGGGCCGGCAAAGAGGCTTCGCTCAAGTTCTTGATTGGCCAAGGCATGCGCGAATCGAAAGGCAGTGCCAACCCGACCGTCTTAGAAACCCTCTTCAAAAAAGCTCTTACCTAAGCCATTTTATGATGGCAAGGGTTACCCTTGACATTGCAATCCGGAAAAATGCTTGACAGGATTTACCGTTCGTGTATACTAGTGGGCAGAAGCTTGGATGAACGGACGCGTTGTTCGAAACATACCAAGCCGGTCTTTACCAGGGAGAATTCCCATGCGCAACATTGCGGTCCGAGCACGGGGGCGTCCGAACGCCCAGGTCATCAATCTTGAAAATTTTTGTTTGATCGACAGCGCGAACACATCGGCGTGATCCGCCGGTCACAGCGCCTGTGACGGACAGTGGATAATCTGACCGTCGCAAGAAACCGGTACGTTCCGGAGTAGTGTTGAATCGTTTGTATTGTTGCCCCCCTCGTTCACTCGAGCGGGGGCTTCTTTTTTGTGCTTGAACTTGATTCACGGTATAATCTAGGTACTATGAGAAAAATACGTGTCGCAATTAATGGGTTAGGGAGAATCGGGCGGGCTTTTTTAAAAATTGCTATTGAGAAGCCGGAGTTGGAAGTGGTGGTCGTCAACGATCTCGGTGATCTCGAGAACTTGGCTTACCTGCTTCGCTACGATAGCGCTTATGGACGCTATCCGCATCCGGTCTCGGTGAAGGAGAAGATGTTGGTGGTGAATGGTCACGAGGTGCGCGTTTGTCAGGAGAGAGAACCGGCGCGTTTGCCGTGGCATGATTTGCAAATTGATGTCGTCGTCGAGTCGACCGGTTTCTTTACCAGTTATGATAAGGCCAAGGCACACATTGACGCCGGCGCGCGCAAGGTGGTCGTCTCGGCGCCGGTGAAGGGCGATCCGGTGCCGGGAATCGTCGGAGCGACGGTCTTAATGGGGATTAATGATGCAAAACTTGCCACTTGTCAGATTTCTTCCAATGCTTCGTGTACGACCAATTCGGCCAGTCCGGTGATTCAGATTCTGCTCGAGACGATCGGGATTGAGAAAGCAATTTTAAATACCGTTCACGGTTATACGGCGACGCAGAAATTGGTGGATGCGCCGGATGCGAAAGATTTCCGCCGTGGCCGAGCCGCGGCGGTGAATATCGTGCCGTCAACGACCGGCGCGGCCGAAGCCGTGACGCAAGCGATTCCCGCACTCGACGGCAAATTCGATGGGATTGCTTTACGTGTTCCGATCTTGACTGGTTCGATTGCGGACATCACTTTCATCGCCAAACGCCCGACGACGGTGGAAGAAGTAAACAAGATACTCACGACGGCCGCGGCGACATCGCGTTGGCGCGATATCTTCACGACGACCATCGAGCCGTTCGTTTCCTCCGACATCGCCGGCAGTCGCCATGCTTCGATTGCCGATTTAACTTTGACTAAAGTGGTTGGCGGTAATCTCGTCAAAGTGATGGCTTGGTACGATAATGAGATGGGGTACACGCACACGCTTGTTCAGCACGTGATCAAAACCGGGACTATTTAATCAAAAATTAGGCATCATTATTATGGAAACAATAATTCAACAACCAAAAAATAATAAAAGTAGTTACAAAAAATGGTTTCGCATATTAGGATGGTTCTGTTTTATTTTAGGGTATTTTTTTCTACTTGGTCTTCTATCTGGTCTTCCTGATGCTGAACCCTCGTTCCCTCTATGGTTAATTGGTTTGTTTCCCCTGGGCTTCATTTTTCTGTTTATCGGGTTCAAAAAGATTTTAAACAAAATCATTATTGTTTGCGTTTTTATTCTTCTGGTCGTTATGTTTTTTTCAGTAGCCCCTCATGGGAAAGCGCGTGATTCATCAATTCGAGCTACGCTTGCTTCAATGCGATCGGAAGCAGAGCTTCATGTTACGGGGGAGGGTGATAATTGGAATTATTCGGCGGATCTTTGTGACCAAAACAGTGGATCAATGAGCGCCCTATTTAAAGGGTTAATTTCTATTAAGGCCAGAGATACTCAATGTTTTGTTAGTTCCGATTTAAAATCTTGGGCAGTTTCGACTAAATTAAGAGATTCTGATGATATATATTGTTCTGATAGTACGGGTTTCTCTGGTAAAATTACCGTGAATATCACTAGCTCCAGTTGCGCGTCGATAAAAACTGGGGATAACGGACAATGAAAATTTTTCTCGGCGCGGATCATGTGGGGTTTGAAAATGAGATATGATTAATCAATTTATTGCCGGTCGAGTATGCGTTTTTATTGATGCGGCGAATATCTTGTATTCTCAACAGAGTTTAGGATGGAGAGTTGATTATGAAAAACTGAAAACATATTTTATCAGCGAGTGTAATCTTTCTGGAATTTATTTTTATACAGGGAAAGTAGGCGATAATCAGAAACAAAGTTCTTTCTTAAAAAAACTTGAAAAACTTGGCTATGTTGTGAAATCAAAAGAGGTTAAACGAATTAAAATTTCAGAAAATAATTATGAGTGGAAGGGTAATCTTGATGTTGAGTTAACAATAGGTGTTTTGGCTAATCTGGCTAATTTTGACACTCTAATTTTAATGTCAGGAGATAGCGATTTTGCGTCTCTTCTTGATGAGGTTAAAACACACAAGAAAAGGGTTATTGTTATGTCTACAAAAGGTCATGTGGCCAAGGAATTGCTCGAGCGAGCTAAGTACATAAATCTTAAAAAGTTAAAAGGAGCTATATCTTTTAGAACAAAAATCCCCCCGCCGAAGCGGGGAGAGGTATGACAATATGTAGTATAATGGGTCGTAAATTATTGTCAATATGTTTAAAGTTAACACTGTGGATATGAAAATTTTTATTGGGGCCGATCATGCGGGGTTTGAGATGAAAGAGAAAATTAAGGTTTATTTGCATTCTTTGGGGTATGAGACAAATGATGAGGGTGCCTTTAAATTCGATCCGACGGATGATTATCCGGATTTTATCGATATTGTGGCCAAGATGGTCGCGTCTGACCCGGAGAATCATCGAGGCATTATTTTTGGTGGTTCCGGCCAAGGCGAAGCGATATGCGCCAATCGATTCAAACATGTTCGCGCGGCGGTCTTCTATGGTGGTCCGAGTGAAGCAATTAAATTGTCGCGTGAGCATAATAATTCCAATGTTCTTTCGCTCGGCGCTCGATTGGTTGAGCTTGATCGAGCTAAGGAAATTATCAAACTTTGGCTCGACACGCCGTTTTCCGGTGACGACCGACATATTCGTCGAATCGCCAAACTCGATTATAAACTGAAATCTAATCCCGAATTTTAACCATGGCAAAAATTATTCCCGCTGTGCTCGGCCAAACTTATCTCGAGATCGAGCGACAGATTAAATTGCTCGAAGGCCACACCGATTGGGTGCATCTCGATATTACCGATGGCAAATTCGCGCCAGCGGTCAGCTGGTCGATTAATTCCGAGAGGCAGGGTGCGATTGAGGATTTCCGCTTTCTCGGTGGGCGAACCAAACTCGAAGCGCACCTGATGGTCGAGAGCCCGGAAGACATTATGAGCGATTGGACAGAGGTGGCGGATCGAATTGTCATTCACCATGAAGCGACAGAAAATCTCCAAGAAATTTTTGAAGCTTTTGCCTCGTCGGTGGTTAAAGTTGGTGTGGCTCTTCTTCTTCCAACACCAGTGGAAGTACTTCTGCCATATCTCTCAAAAATCAATCTGGTGCACTTGATGTCGATTGCCGAAATCGGCGAGCAGGGTCATCCTTTTGACGATCGCGTACTGGAGAAAGTTAAGCACTTACGCGCGCAAGCGCCAGATGTTACAATTCAGATTGACGGCGGGATTAATCTCGAGACCGCCAAGCTCGCGTTCGAGGCCGGTGTGGATAACTTAGTTATCGGTTCAGCCATTTGGCAAACCACCGACCCAATTCTTTCCCTCCAATCTTTTCAAAATGCATTTACACGACGATAAAGTTAAATTCTTGGAGAAGAAGGCGAACGATATTCGTCGTTCGATTATTGAGATGCTGGTCACAGCCGGTTCTGGTCACACGGCGGGGTCCTTGGGGATGGCCGATATTTTTACCGCGCTCTATTTTCACCTCCTGAAGCATGATCCGCGCGATCCGGCTTGGCCGGATCGCGATCGTGTCGTCCTCTCCAACGGTCACATTTGTCCGGTACTTTACGCGACCATGGCGCATGCTGGTTATTTCCCTCTTGAAGAGCTGGCGACTTTGCGCAAGTTCGGTTCGCGTTTGCAGGGTCACCCCCATCGTGATTGGTTGCCGATGCTCGAAACAAGTTCCGGTCCGCTCGGTGAAGGGCTGTCGCAAGCCGTTGGTATGGCACTGGCCGAGCGGATGGATCACGGCGAAACTTCCACCAAGTTTTTTTACTGCTTGATGTCGGATGGTGAGCACGATGCGGGGAATACTTGGGAAGCGGTCATGCTTGCCGGTCGCGAAGGGCTCCGCAATTTGATTGCCATTGTTGATCGCAACAATATTCAGATCGATGGCTTCACCGAGGACGTGATGCCGCTCGAGCCGATCGCTGATAAGTGGCGGGCCTTTAATTGGCAGGTGCTCGAGATCGACGGCCACAATTTCGAAGAAATAAATGATGCGGTCGGTCGGGCGAAGGCCACCTTCGGCAAGCCCTCGGTGATTATCGCTCAGACGATTCCCGGCAAAGGTGTCGGGATGTTTGAACGGCGTTATGAATGGCATGGTAAACCACCGACCAAGCAGGAAGGTGATTTGGCGATTAAAGAACTGCGTACCCTCTGGGGTCGCATCCAAAGCGAACATGAGTAAATTAAAATGGAAGTAATTTATGAAACTAAACGAGTAGAGAAGTTCATTCTTGATCTCGATGATAATATTTCATCTAGGGTTGAAAGAATGGTTGATCTTTTAGAAAAACACGGTTATGAACTTAGTATGCCACATTCGAAAAGTCTTAGAGATGGATTGTTCGAATTAAGAGTTTTGGGCGAACGACCAATCAGGATTCTTTATACTTTTCGTTATGGTAGAATCTGTATAGTTCACGGTTTCTTTAAAAAAACTCAACAGGTTCCCAAACATGAGATTGATTATGCCCGTCGTATCGCAAAGGAGATAGTTGCTTAATATAACGTATATGTTATACTAACTGTTATGAAAACACACAAACAATTGAAAGCAGAATTAATGAAACGGCCCGGATTTAAAAAGGCCTACGGGGATTTAGAATTTGAATTTCGACTCATTGATGCGATTATTACTCGACGGCTTAAAGGCGGAGTAACCCAAGGAGAGTTGGCCAAGAAAGTTGGCACGAAACAATCAGCAATTGCTAGATTCGAATCCGGTCGTTACAATCCGTCTTTGGCTTTTATCAACAAACTTTCGCGAGCCCTCGACTTGCGTCTTAATGTCACAAGTGAACATGAATGAAAATAATCAACCAAAATTGAAACGGATTAGCAAACTATTCTACTGGCTAGAAATTATTGCCGCTGGAATGTTGGTTTTATTGAATCAACTTCCCCTGACAACGTCTTCACTAAAAATCAGATCGGGGGGTTTATTTGTTTTTCTAATTATTTTATCTTCTCCAACGATTGTTATTTTGGGTATTGTAAATTTATTTAATAGACCGCGTTCTAAACTTACGATTTTCATGGTCATTGTTAACATCATTTTAATTGTAGCGGCACTAATATTTTGGGAGTTTACAGGATTCATCTTAGTTTTTGCCCTAACCTCATTATTTTATGGGCCATTTCAATTTCCCGGCTTCTAATTTATGCTCAATTCCGCTCAATCAAAAATAGTATGTACCAAATTCCTGCTATCGCGGTATTCCCGTATTAATTCTGTTGATTTCTTCCATTGCAAGTGATTGTTTG
>CAYIEL010000014.1:0-16072 GCA_964362425.1 uncultured Candidatus Saccharibacteria bacterium
TCCAACTGATGATTTTATAAACTACAATCCTCACCGACTGCGAACAAAAGAAATCAAGATTCAAAATGTCAGACGCTCAAATCAAACTATACACGACTGCGTTAAACTATTCTCAAACGACTTTGAACTCGAGAAACTGGTTACTCATTCGTTTGATTTTAAAGATGTTCAAAAAGGATTTGACCTGGTGAGCACACATAAAAAGAATGTGATTAAATGTATTATCACCAATGACTAAACCATCCCCACTTAATAAAGCCCGCGTTTATGAATTGCTATACCGCGCTCGACGGGCCGATGAAGAGCTCGGGGAGGCGGTAAAGGAGGGTCGCATTCCCCTCCCCATTCACCTCTCAATTGGCCAAGAGGCAGTCTCGGTCGGGGCCTGCTTGACGTTAAGACCAAAAGACATCGTGTTTGGCACCTACCGCGGTCACGCCCTCTACATCGCAAAGGGTGGAAATCTGAAAAAGATGTTCGCCGAACTCTATGGAAAAGCCACGGGCGGGGCAAAAGGCAAAGGTGGATCAATGCACCTAATTGATATCAACTCAGGAGTGATGGGTATGTCCGCCATCGTTGGCACCGGCATCCCGAATGCGACCGGGTACGCGCTCGCCATGCAATATCAAAAAAAGAGAAATGTCGTGGTTAATTTCTTCGGCGACGGAGCAACCGAAGAGGGGGCATTCCATGAGAGCCTTAATTTCGCAGCGCTCAAAAAACTTCCTATTATTTATATCTGTGAAAACAATGGGTATGCGATTAGCACACATCAATCTGTTCGCCAACCCAAAGCCAATATCGCGGAGCGCGCAAAATTCTATGGGATGAAGGCCAAAGTAATTCCCGATAACAATACTTTCGCTGTGTATCGCGAGGTCAAGAAAGCTCGAGAAGAAATTCTTAAAAATAACTCTGGCCCAATGTTCTTTGAGTGCCTGACCTACAGGTGGAGACAACATCTCGGACCTAACGAGGACTTTGGTCCGGGTGGTCGGAATATAAAGGAAGCCGAACATTGGATAAAGAACGATGAATTGGTGCGCGTTGGTCGCCTTCTCCCCATAAAAACAAAAAAGAATATTGAAGCGGAAATTGAAGCGGAAATAAAAGCGGCTATTTTGTTTGCCGAGGAGAGTCCCTACCCCACAGCAAAAGACTTGTTGACCGATGTATTTGCGCCTTAAATTATGAAACGCATTATTTCTTACACCGAAGCCATACGCGAAGCTACCGAACAAGAAATGATTCGGGATTCTTCGGTTATATTGCTTGGTCAAGGAGTTGATTATGATCGAGGTCTTCTGGGTACCACCCAAGGCCTGGTAAATAAATTCGGAACTAGACGGGTCTTTGACACGCCACTTTCTGAAGACGGGATGACCGGCATTTCCATTGGCGCGGCGTTTGCAGGGCTTCGACCGATACACACCCATGTGCGTATGGACTTTCTTACTCTCGCCATGAATCAGCTTATAAATATCGCCGCTAAAGCTCGATATATGTACGGGGGAAAAGTTAAGGTTCCCCTAGTAATCCGGACGCTTATAGGAGACGGTTGGGGAGCCCAGCATTCGCAGGGTCTTCATTCACTCTTTGTAAATATTCCGGGTCTTAAAGTTGTCGCGCCATCGACCCCCTACGAGGCTAAGGGGTGCCTCATTACGGCAATACGAGACGACAATCCTGTTATTTTTGTTGAACACTTCAAATTATACGCCGAAAACGGACATGTGCCCCAAAAGCCCTACTCCTTGCATTTTGGAAAAGCAATAACTCGAAAGAAGGGCGACGATGTGACTCTAGTTGGGATTTCATATATGAATGTGGAATGTCTGGCTGCCGCTCGCCACCTTAAAGAGCTAGGAGTGAGTGCTGAAGTAATTGATCCAGTTTCGCTCGCCCCACTCGATATTGACACGATTATCAAGTCAGTCCAAAAAACTGGGAAGCTTTTAGTGGCTGATGTGGCCTGGACATCGTGCGGTGTTTCGGCAGAAATCGTGGCTCGGGTCGCTGAACACTTTGGAGCAAGGAAACAGATATTGGTAGAGCGCATTGGTTTTTCCCCCGTACCTTCTCCAAATACTCCCGCCCTCGAAAAATATTTTTACCCGAGCGCCGAAAGTATTGCTCGGGCGGCGTTAAAAATGGCGCGCGGCAAAGCAATAAAGATGTCTTTTGTCACTGGCAAACGAGATGCGCAGTCCGGAATGACAGAGAAAGTGTGATCGTGGTAGTATCAACCACATGAAGCTTGCGATCATTTCGACAACCATTCATGGTGAAAAAGGGTATCTTCTCTATGACCGACTAGCGAAGCGAAGTAAATTTGACAATGTAAGTTTTTTTGTCGCGGGCGATAAAAAGTCGTTACCGTTTGATACCTCCCCCTTCACTTGTGAGATTGAATATCTTACCCCCGAAGCGCAGGGTAGATACGCCTCGAGCGAATCGATTGGGTGGAACAAGCCCGCACGGCGCAATATTGCCCTCCTGCGAGCGATGGAGACAAAACCGGACTTTATCCTTACAATCGATGACGACAATGTCCCGAGTGAAGACTACTTTGAACAGTGGTATCGCGTGATTACTACTTCAGCAAAAAAACAAGTAACAGGAATCAAAAATATTGAGCACGCCCACTGGCATAACTATCTCACCACCACAGACTCTGAAATCGAATTGTATGCTCGAGGATTTCCTATTCCATTTCGCTATAAGAACTCAACAAAAGTCACCACAGCAAAGAAGTCTATCCCACCGGGACAGATAGGTATCTTCCAAGGTATTTCTCTCGGCGATCCAGACATTGATGCCAAAACACGCATCGTTTATCCCAAACCAACGCCTCTCTCCGTTGTTCATGAAAAAAATTATGTTCTCAAAAACATCTGGTCTCCGTATAACTCACAAAACACGATGTTCGCGAAGAAACTCTTCCCCCTGGCTTTTATGTGGTCAACCGCAGGTAGGTCTGAAGATATCTACGCGTCGTATGTCTGGCAAAAGTTTCTATTCAACAATAATATGTACGCTCATATCGGCGATGCAGTGAATTTCCAAAAGCGCGGTAAGAGGGATGATTTACGAGACCTGACTCTCGAAATAGAGACCTATCTAAAATCGCACGAAGTATGGGAGGAAATTAATAAGATCGAGGAAAAAAACCCGCTTGAGTTCATCAACGCGCTCATCCGTTCGGAGCATGAGATTATCGTCCGCGAAAAGGGTTTTATGCACGCCTTTCACAACGATTTAGAGCGTATTCTCTTTAAGCCGGTTGCTTTGAGGGCACGGCATAACGGACTACATCGGCCAGAATAGAGTCGAGGTCATCAGATACTTCCCAGCCGAGAAATCGCTTTGAGTCGGTGGGATCGGTAGTGAGGGAGAATGTTTGAACCGTTTTTGATACATTGATTATCTTTCCTCCGAATTTTTTTACTACTTCCTCTGCGAGACCTTTCATTGAAACGCGATTGCCGGTAAGAAAAAAGGGGTGATACCCCTTGTCTGCATTTATACTCCACTCAACCGCCTTCCAAATACCGAGCGCCGTATCAAAGACAGAAACATATTCGCGCTCATGGAAACCATCGCCAAAAATCCGAATTTCTTTGCTTTTCAAAGCATCTCGCACAAATTCAATCGGCGGGAGTGGCACTCCGACGCCTTCGCCAATTACCATAGGCGGGCGAAGGGTCACGATGGCTATATCTGTTTGCTCGTTCGCGAACTGTTGAAGCGCGTACTCCGCGGCGGCCTTGCTCGCGCCATACGAATGCTTGGGAGCAAAACCAGAAAAGCGACCATGGTGTTCCCCTTTTTTGTTTTCACCATGAACAACAGTAGAACTTGTAAAAATGTAAGTCTTTGCTCCTGCCTCGCGCGCCACGTAGGCAACATTTAAACTACCCATTGTGTTAGTCTCAAACATATCTCGCACCGGGGGAGACGAGAGAAGTGTCCCCAGCAAAGCCGAAAGATTGACAACTACATTGGGACGAAGCTTTTTTAATTTCTCTGTGAATGATTCGGGCTTTCGAACATCCGCCTCGGGACGATTAAACAAAAAAAGCTCGTGCTCTCTCGGCGTACTTCGCACAAACGCTTTACCAATGAATCCCCTAGCTCCAAAAACTGCTATGCGCATATGGGCATTGTAACATTTCACGTTCACCGGGGCGATAAAGGCCTAAAATGTTGACAAACTGCCACCAAGTATGCTAGGCTATGGGAGGTAAATTGGAGTGGTGATGTTCACCACTTTGACAACGAAATAAACATTTTTGAGAAGGAGACTCCAATGGCTTTAGAGACACCAATCGCAGGCGAGAAAAGAATTCTCGCAAGTCGTTACGCGCGCACGCTGTACGAACAGGACTTCACCGGCTTAGACGGACAGACTCACGTTTTCTCCATTTGGGGATACACCAAAGGAGCGGCGGCGCTAATCTTCCCCGTTACTACTGACGGAAACGTTGTCGCCATTCGACAATATCGCCACGGCGCGCATGATTTCATGCTCGAAATGCCGGGCGGCTTACCAAGCGAGAATGAAAACCCCGGAGAAACTGCGGCGCGCGAACTCTTGGAAGAAACAGGCTATCAAGTTGGCACTCTCATTAATCTGGGGGTACGGCCCTTCCCATGTGCACCGAGCCTCGATTATAGCTTCGGTACTTTCCTCGGTCTTGGCTGCCAGAAAATCCAAGAACCGGCTGTCGATCCGCGAGAACAGGTTGAGATCATACTCATCCCGCTCAAAACGTGGTTTGAAAAAATCTGGTCGGGAGAAGTCCTTGATGGTCAAATGATCAGCCTGTCGATGCTCGTCCTTCCTCACTTGGCGGACATCAACTTCAAGTAAAACATTAGTGAGCCTGGGGCGCGGTGGGATTTTCCCTCTCCGCGCCTTTTTCTTTATTCACGAGACTCTTAATTTTATTGATAATTCGCGTTGTAGAGATCTCTTCAAATTCTGGAGGGCACGCCCTTTCAAGGATAACTAATTTTGTATCAAATCCCTTAACTAACTTATGGCGACGTGGCATATCATAGGCATCATTATTAATAATATAAAAATCCGGCTTGAGTGTTTTGAAGATTATGTCCGATTTCAATGCCAAGAAATCCTTGTGCGGCGCATTGATATCAAGAAGAGCATAATCAACTGTTTTGATTGAGTCGACCATCTTAAGCCGCACATGTTCATTTAAAATTGGACGCTCTCCGCCTTTATAGAGTCGTAGATTAAAATCGTTTCCGACCATAACCACAAGGATGTCTCCGTATTTTTTGCAGTCTTCAAAAAAGAGAACATGTCCGGCATGAGTTAAATCAAATACACCATCGCAATAGACGATTTTTTGATTTTTATGCTTTTTTCGTATTAAAGCTAGCTTATTAATGCTAATTATCATTGGGAGGATAATAACAGTTTATTTTGGGAAATTAAAGTGCCAAGGTATTTGATTCGTATCTGTTTATTGATATACTGGGTACACATGGGCAAAAAAATCGTCATTACGGCTACTTTTCGCGAATTTAACGGTAACACCAATGACAAAATTCAGCGGTTGTTTCTTGAAAGCGTTAAAAATCAAACCTATCAAGATTATCTTCTGGCGGTGACACTTTTCAAAGAAAAAAACGTAACCACCGTTCTGGTAAAAGAAGAAATTCCACATGTTGTATTTCAAGGCGACGCGAAAGAGCATCGATATTCGTTGACGCAAGTTCTTCTAAACGGAATAAAAGTAGCAAAAGAAAACAAAGACAGTATTCTGCTCTGGACAACATGCGATGTGATTTTTGGCCCCGATTTCTTTGAGAAGATAGTGGCAAAGATAAAAAGTCAAACATGTGGAACATCATACCCGCACCTTATATATAATTCGCTCAATGACTACAAAGATAACAAGAACGGCCATTTACTTTGGGGTGGAATAGACACAATTTTTTTCAGTTCCGATACTTTCACAGAACCGAGGGTAGGGGAAACAATAAAAAAATATCCTAACGAAGGCTGGGGGCATGGTGATTATTTTCTTGTTGCGCTTGGACGAGCTTTTTATAAAAACATGATAAATATTAGAGCTTATTCAAAAATAAAAAAAGTAAGTAATGACAGAAAAATTTCCGAAGAGACAACGTTATATTTATATGGATCAGACAAGATTAATTCTATAATATTTCGGCAGTTTCTTAGAGATTTTCACATTAACGACAAAAAATCAATAAAATCTTTGAATTCAACGATTTTCTTTTTATCTTATAAATTTGATTCTATTAAAGACATTTGGATAAATATATCAGTATACGTAATCACATTAGTAGTCTACCCAATAAAACGCACGATCTACAAAATTAAGGTTGCATTAAAAATACTCTTAAAATTATGATCAAAACTCCCTTTTTATTCATGATATTTAATCGACCGGAAGTTCCTTCGCTTCGGTCAAAAAGAAAGTGACCGTTCATCATGGATTACGCCAAGACTGAAGATTCAAAATCATATCTAAACTACTTAACAAGGGTTAAATTAGCACCTAAAAACTTCCTTTACTCCGAAATCCAAAAATTTGTCTACTTTCCAAAACCAAACTCCGCCAAATCAGATTTGACCATAATTTCCACCAATTCTTCAAAATTGGCTTTTGGCTTCCAGTGAATTATCTGTTTTGCCTTACTAATATCTCCCACTTTAAAATATTTATCGGTTGGTTTATAAAAATCAGGGACGACTTCTACTATTTTGTTGTCGGTTTCATCAACGGCATAAGCACTTGGTCCTTCACCATGCCAAATTAATTTAATATCAAGAACTTGGGCTGTTATGTCAATCCAATCCTTGATCGAGTGAATTTTGCCAGTAGCGATCACTAAATCTTCTGGCTTATCCACTTGAAGCATTCGCCACATAGCCAAAGCATAATCACCCGCAAATCCCCAATCACGGCACATGTCTAAATTGCCAATTTGCAAACATTTTTCTAGCTTAAGTTTTACTTTTACGAGCGTTTTGACAATCTTTCTTCCGACGCCTTTTTCTAATCGTCTTGGAGATTCGTGGGTAAATAATATCGCAGAACAAGCGAAAACATTTTCCCCCTCTCTTAAACCAGTAATGAAATCGCGATCGGTCATTATTTTAGCTTTGGCATAAGGATTTTTGGTTTCCCAATCCCGCGCGGAATTTTCATTCAGAGAATGTCCGGAAGCCAGAAAAACATCACTTGAGGACGCTTGCAAAAAACGAACATTTTTATTTACCTTAAGAGATTCGTTAAGCAAAACCCCAACACTATGATAATTAATATCTAAAGTTTTTTCCGGAAAAGCAAACGCGGTTTTGTGATCAGATACACCACCTAAATTATAAACCTCATCTGGTTTTGACTCATTAACTGCAAACTTGATTGAATTATGATCATTAAGATCACCATGTAAAATTACGACTCCAGAAGGAACGTTCCTTAGATTTGAATCGGGTCTAGCCAAACCAAACACTTCGTATCCCCCAGAAAGAAGCAACTCTGCTAAATACGAACCATCTTGGCCGGAAATACCAGTAATTAAAGCTTTTTTCACAGCACCTAATTCTATCTTGCTTTATACCGAAATAGATATTGACAAACAAACTCTATTGTGCTAACCTTGAGGCAGAGGTTGGGCCACAGATACCCGTCGTGGGTAAACCAACCAAAGTTTTGAAAATCGAACAAGAAGGGGCGGATAATGCCGAAAACATCACTGACAATTACCGAACAAACGGAACTGGCGCGACTCTTGGGGATTGTCACCAATGAAGACGAGGGATTTATCCCTGACCCGGCCTATCGGCCCATGCATAAGCTTGTGCCCTGGCCAGCTGTTGAAGTCCTGATTTACGATGAGAATGGGAGGTTCATCCTTACCTATCGAGATGATGATTTCAAGGGTTGGCACATTCCGGGTGGCTACATGAAACCCAACGAGAGTTACCAAGATGCTTGCGACCGCAATGTCCGCAAGGAAAAGATCGCGAACGCGGTTACCAATCTCCAGCTCATTGCCACTCATGTTTGGTTGGAGGGGGAACATCCTTACAGCTATCCGATCTCACTCATCATCGCTTGCAAGGCAGTTGGTGAGATTGTGGAGCGATGTGACCTCAGGTGGTTCGGAGAAATACCGGGGGACATCATTCCCCAGCAACACCCCAAGTTCTTAGCTCACTTCAAAGAGTGGTTTGACGCAAATTGCCTTTTCGAGGCCGCGGCAATTATTTAAACTTGACCCTCACCAGAGCAGTACGCGACGAGACTGATGTCCCGTCGCTTTTTTTATTCTAGATAATTTTGACTTCCGGAAGCGGCACAATAAATTTTGTCCCTCGAGCGACGAGGTCGGCCTCTCTTTTTATAAAAGCGTTGACAAAACTATACGGCAAAGCAAGAAGATAGTCTGGCTTCGCCTTTCTCATTTCTTCCTCACTCTTAATTGGTATATCTGAACCGATAATGTACTTGCCTATTTTGAAAGAATTGGAATCAGCGGCGGCGGTAATTTCCTTGTGGCCCAAACCACAATATTGCAAAATGGTGTTACCTTTAGTGGAAGCACCGTAGATCCAGATGGTTTTCCCTTCGGCTTTAATCTTTCGGCACAGATTGTAGAGATCATCTCGCGTCTTCTTGATTCGATGTGCAACGTCCTGGTAGGTGACCGGTTCAAATAACCCCTCAGCTAATTCTTGATCCAAGGTTGAGTGATAACGTTTGGTCGGAGTAAATTTTTTGTTCCCTTTTTTCTTTACAAATATTCGGAAACTTCCACCATAAACATCGTTTTCTTCCAGATCAAAAATTTCCATGCCAACTTTTTCTATCACCCACTTGATGTGCTGGGCCGCATAATAGCCGGCATGTTCATGAACAATGTTGTCATACATATTGGTTCGAATCATCGCCGGCAGATAGGCCATTTGAATAATCCATACGCCTTCATCATCTAAACACGCTGCCACTTCTCGCGAGAACGCAAGCGGATCATTCAAATGATAAAACATCGCGATGCTAAAAATAAGTTTGGCCTTTTTCTTTGAAACCGATTTGAAGGATGATTCGCTGAAAAAATCATTAACAAAAACATAATTAGGAGAATCGATTAAAGGTGATATGTTTTTCGCTGGATCAATATTTATTAACTTAAATGATCCATCTTTGAAAAAAGACAGGAGGGTACCATCATTGCCTCCAATATCTAGAATCACATCCCGTAGCTTAAGAATATTCAACGCTCGCCCGCTGTCAGCCACATCTTGAAGAATCTTACCCATAGATGAATTTGTCGAGCTCGTATATGGGTACGCATCATACATCGCGGTTAGATCTAAGCGGTGACCAAGCTGAATCAGCCCACAGGTTGTCCCATCTTCTCGTTTCCGACACATGACAAGATTAAGGGGGTATCGGGAAGCATTCTTTCGGTACTTGAGATTCTCCGGAAATACCGACGAGAGATATTGGGCACCAATATCAATACTGGGGATTAATTCAGTGTTTCCACAAATGCGACATTTCTTTATTTTGGGAGCAGATAACGGCATACGGCTAAGATTATCTCTCCCAACTGTCTAAAAAGTCAAGGACGTCTCGCGCCTCCGGAAAATCAGGTTCGGGAGATTCAATTTCTTGATGGTCAACCGCCCCCCCAAACTCGACACTAGAATTAAGATGTTTTGCTATCTCCTGAAGAGAAATTGAGTCGCGAGCGCCAACCTTGATAATTCCTTGACGGTCCAAATGAGTAACAACCCAATGAGCAATAAAATTTAGTGGAGCAAAACAATAGCGACTCTCCCCCGCTACAAAAACTTTTTTCCCTTCAAGTATATCCACGAGCACCCCCTTTTTAAGTTCCGAACTATACATCGGCCCAAGACGAATAATCAGGTTATCACCAAAATTACACAGTTTTTCGGCCGAGGCCTTATGCCGACCGTAAACAGTATCCAGTTGGCATCGCGCCGAAATCGTACTTATCTGCACAAATTTTTTAAATTTCCAACCGTAAAGCAAATCAGCTGTCTTTTTAACGGTCTCGATAAAATCCTGATCAGGATTTTTTTTTGCCCAAAATCGAACCGAGGGCATCGCGGAATTAATGAGCACGTCAAAAGAATGTTTCTGCATCTCGGTATAATTCTCACGGGTAATACTGGTTAAAGAATAACCTGGGGAATGTGCAAGCACTTCGCACAACGCCTTACCAACATACCCCTTTGCCCCAATCACAGCCACTGATGACATGAATTATTTTTTCGCCGGACCCGCTGGACCAAGATTGTGGAGATATTCCACTCTAACGATTGGCGGGTTGCAATCATCCCATCTTTTGGAAAGTAATGCGACAGCAGTCACCGCGGTGATAGCATGGAAAGCATGTGATGTCCCGATTGGCGTGCGTACGCATGATCCTCGACTCATGTGAATGTGTTCTTCCGGGGCATCTTCGGAATCCTTAGTCACCATCACTCCCGAACCCTCTACGACCAGAAAATACTCATTGAATTCTGGGTGATAATGGTGACCCCTTGATTTTCCCGGCTGGAAATAAAGCACATTGAACTCCATCAGTGGATCCTTCGGCAACCAAGTAAAAATCCCGCCGCGGCCATCGCGGACAGTTTCGAGGTTGCAAGAAGGGTGCAAAATTTCGATTTTCATGTGACTAAGTATATATTTGATGACCGGAAACGTCAAGACAAAAAAGTCCACACGTAATGTGTGGACTCCCAGATTTTTTCATCACTTCACTTCTGGAAAGTGTCTTTGATGATTGAGTTGTGGTTACCGAATGATGACTCCAGCTTCCAAACCTCCAAAAACAATCAGGCCCCACCCTACCAAAAAAAATAACCATCCACGCAAACCTCTTTTGTTAACTCCTGCCAACATCACTAAAACTCCAAATATCAAGACCATCCTCCAGCCCTTGTTTCCCAGATTGGGATTTGCTAACACTGCGATTGAACTCCCGATAATAATCAGTGCCATCAGAAAATTCAATGCTATCTTCAATGTCTTTACCATAAGTCAAAGTCCTCCTAAAATGTAGTTTACCTTAGGAACAAAGTGGTGAACATCACCACTTCTAACCATCCAGCCCGCATTATATATCAAACACCATATACTTGTCAAATGGTCAAGGTCATTTTGATGGTCCAGTCTTAATTCGCCTTTCTCGTAGCGTATAGATTTGTGAACGATCCCCCTTTGGGAAAATTGGGGACAAAAGATTCGAGGTCATCAATTTTTTTTAAACATTTCTTGTTTTCATCAATCTCTGATAAGGAGAAACCCAGTTTAACTAGATTCTTTAAAAATTGGAGTGGGGAACGGCCAAGTCTTCCAATCGCTTGCGGATAAAATTCTGTAAAAATAATCAACTCTGGATTTGAGGCTAGAGTTTTTGCCATTCCCTCAAGAGCCAAAAACTCCGCTCCCTCAATGTCCATTTTTATTAAATCAACCCTAAGGGAGCCAGATTTTTCTAAAATATTATCTAGCGTGTCGGTCATCACCATGACTCTTTTTTCTGTTTCTGGTTTTTGTGATGATAAGGAGTGATGGCCTCTATTATTATCATCTAGGTAGAGAGATTTTTCTCCTGTTTTATCAGCTAAAGCTATTTTAAAAATAGCAACGTTGTTGAGTTTATTTAAAGAGATATTTCTAGTTAACAAAGAGAAGTTATTTTCTTCCGGTTCAAAAGCAAACACCTTACCATTTACCCCAATCCGTTTGCCGGCAATAATGGTGTAATAACCTATGTTGGCTCCGATATCGATCACGGTCATGCCAGTTTCAAGTTTCTCCCTGAACATATCAACTTCTGTTTCTTCAAAAGACCCTAACGCTAGTGATCCAGAGACGGCGACATCACTTTGATCAAGTTCCAATTCGCCCTCCTCAATTTTTAAAATTCGCGGAATACTCATTTTTATAAAACGATTTGCAATCTTTTTAAGGAAAGGAAAAACAGCAATAATTCGATATATTTTTGCTGGCGTTGACGGTGGTAGAACTTTAAGAGTTTTTTTTAACAGGGCAATCGGCCACTTTTGTTCTTGATTTTTTGTCATTTTTTAATTAAGATTACTCTATCATGAAAATCCACCGAGATATCATCATAATACCCACCTACAACGAGAAGGATAATATCACAAAAATACTCCGAACAACTAGCCGTCTCTACCCTGATATGGAGATATGGGTGGTAGATGACAACTCCCCTGACGGTACGGCTGATATTGTTTCTAATATCTCCAAAAGTAATCCGAGCATCAAACTTATCTCCAGAAAGTCAAAGACTGGTCTGGGCGATGCCTACAAGGAAACCTTGGCTAAAATCCAAAAGATAAGTGACGCCAGATTCATCGTGACGATGGATGCTGATAATTCTCATAACCCGGTCGATATAAAAAATTTAATTAGGGCACTTGAGAAAAATGATTTGAGTATTGGTTCTAGGTATGTGAAAGGGGGCGGAGTCAAAGGCTGGGGTTTCTTAAGGAATCTTATTAGCCGGGGAGGGAATTTATATGCTCGGATAATTATGGGCTCTCCCATCAGAGACGCCACCGCCGGGTTCGTTGCCTTTAAGAAGACGATGCTGGACAAATTTGATGTCTTATCTATATCAAGTTCCGGTTATTCTTACCAAATTGAATTTAAGAATAAAATACTTGAGGCTGGAGGTCGTTTCTGTGAAGTTCCCATAATTTTCACTGATCGAAAAGATGGAAAGTCAAAAATGTCTGGCCGAATTGTTGTTGAGGGTATTTTTGCTCCGTGGAAAATTGCCGGCCGGTTAATTTTAAAGAAGCGTAATTTTATAAATACATTCAAAAAAGCGATTCTCGCATTCTTGATTTGTTTTACCTTGTTTTTTTCACTTTACAGATTAACTGAAAGCCCGCCAGTTTGGTATGACGAGGGTTTTTATTTTCAAACTGCCGCTAATATGGCCGGGACTTTAGAATATGGAATGCGGTTTTCTCCTGTGAAAGTAGAACTTATTTCAAAAATGAGTGTCGGTTACCCCATGATTTATCCGCTCGCCACGGTCTTTAGGTTTTTGGGAACCAACATCGTTGTGGCCAGACAATTTATGGTCGTATATCTTGTTGGTTTTATTTTGTCTGGATATTTTCTTGCCAAAAAATTGTTTGGTGGAAATATTGCCTTAGGTTCATTGGCCCTACTTGCCACCTTCCCCCCACTTTATGGAAACGGTAAGGCAATTTTAGGTGAAGTTCCTGGATCTTTGTATTTAATTCTAGCTCTTTTGTCTATGAATTATGCTTTCTCCAGTCGAGCATCTCAAAAAAGTCTTTTCCTTATCTCGACGGGGTTATTGATCGGACTTTCCGCAGCCACCAAACCAATTTTCCTCCTTGCTTTGCCCGCCCTTGGTCTAGTTATGTTAATAAAGTTTTTTTCTAAAAGACTGTCGCTCAAAGATCTTCTTATGATTGGGATCACAGTTTTGATTCCAATTCTTATTTGGATTTTTACTCAATTCAATCACAATGACTCTCTCTCAACCATCTTGGGTTTCTACGCCAATCCGTCAGAAATAGGTGATTTATCTGGCCGACTTTTAATAAATCTTCGTGGGTTCATCACCGGGTTTGGACCAATATATCTTTTGGTAATACTTTTAGTATGGGCGGTGTCTATGTTAATAAAACGCGCAAAAAAAGAAATGGTTTCTTTATCAGAGAGTGTTGCTTTTATTTTTTCAATTCTGGTATTTTTTGCCTATCTGAGAACCGGTGGATTTTATCGCTATATTTTCCCAGCCCAAATTGTGGGGCTAATCTTCTTTCCCCACGCCCTCTATTCTTGCTTTAATTGGTTTCTAGACAAAAAAAAGTATTTAATTATTTTTATAATAACTTCATTATCAATTTTGAGTACTTATCAATTAGTATTTGATTCCTGGGTGGCTAATTTCTACGAAAGTAAAAAAACTGCTTTCTGGACTGATTATTTTGAGAATTTTCCAGAAAAAACAAGTTTATTTTTTTACGATACTCCGGAAGTCGCTTTATTTAATAAAAGCAAAAACTATTATCAATATCTAACCCCATTCGGTGGTCCTTTTGGTCAGGAAAACTTAGCCGTAATTGAGGGAGGAAAAGTAGACAAAATAATCATTGAAACAAACGTTTTCGACGGAAACAAAGAATGGTTTTTGAAAAAATATCGGCCAGAAAGTCAAGCTTACAAATATACAATATTAGAAAAAGTTAAACGGCATTAGCTCGTCTAAACCTTAGTCGAATGATTGCCAAGAAACAACGCCAACCGTGATACCAGTTTATTTTTTTGCCTTGCCCCAATGACCGAGCGTGATAAGAAATAGGGACCTCGATTAATTTGGACTGGCAGACAATAAGGTGCGACAATTCCACCACATCGAAAACGAAATCATTAGCTGGTAAAGATTCTATTTTAGTAACCATAAATTAGATAAATTTTAATTTCCGAGCCGCAAACATTGTCATTTTCAACAAAAGCCAACCGTGTTTCCAACGACTGATATTGGTGACACCATAAATACGTTCCTGATAATGGATCGGCAAGTCAATAATCTTCAAGTTTAGCTTAGCTGCGCCAAAAAGTAAATCGAAATCGCCGAAGGGATCAAAATTACCGAAAAATGCGCGATTCTTTTTGATCGCTTCATAATCGGTTCGCCACAAAACCTTGGTTCCACAAAGGGTATCTTTTAGAGGTTGCCCAAGAATCCAACTAAACATTAGACTGAAAAACTTATTGCCAAAAAAATTTAGAACCCGCATTGATTCTTTTTGCATTGGATAAACCAACCGTGAACCATTAATGAAGTCACCTTTATTTTCAACTATGGCATCATAGAACTTTTTAATCTCTTCGACTGGTACGGTCATGTCAGCATCATAAATAGCTAGGATATCACCACTCGCCAAATCAAAGCCCTTCCTCACTGCATCACCCTTTCCTTTGCCGTCCTGTTTAACATATTTTATTTTATGAGTTTGGCTATATTTTTTGACCACTCGCTCAATTTCAACAAAAGTATTGTCGGTTGAATTGCCTTCAACAAAAATTATTTCAGTGAAGGCCCCAAGAATAGGGAGTCCTTCCACAATTTTTTCTATTGTCCCGGCTTCATTTCTAGTTGGCACAACAATCGACAACGATGGCTGTTTATTCGGAAAACGAATTTCCGGTTTTCTAAGCACCAAATAATGAAACAACCCGAGGTGAGAAAATGGCCAAAGATTAGCCAAGAATCGATTTAAGGAAGATGACAACAGGGGGATATACAAAGGCATGATCATTTTTGTTCCAGATTTAATGACCTCAAAACCAGCCATGAAAGAAAAAATTTTTAAGTCCCCCATTGCTAACCAGTTCTGCTCAACTGGTCCAGCGCGTAGTCCCAACCAAGACGCCAAGCGTAATATTGGCTCCCAGAGAGCGTTATACTGGGTGATAATAATTCGCCCATCATCGGCCAGAGCTTCCTTCATCTCTTGTAAGAATAATTGCACATCTACGACATTTCCGAGAACATCCAAAACTGTGACATAATTATGATTCTCTGAGGACACAAGAAAAGAAAGGAACGACTCCAAATAACGATAATAGTAACGTTTCCAAAAATCGCGCATGTTATTGGCCTTGGGGGCAATCATACACTCGACCAGTTATTTTACCAGACGAAGTTTCAAACAGGCTTTGACATTGACCAAAGAATTTTCCGTAAAAGCCATTTTCATAAAGATGTGGGATATCAACCACTAGATACTGTCCGCTAAATTCACTAAATCTCTTCTTGTGATCAGCTTCAAAATTTGGGGAAGCGTAAAATCGATTTTCGTATTTACCGACCACCGACAATTCACGATTACCAATATCATTATATGAAATAATTTTTTTTATCGAATCTGTCTTAGTTATGAATGAAACAGTTGATTTGAGTACCTCTGGGGCACTGCCATTAATTTTGCCAAACATCAATTCTT
>CAYIEL010000015.1:0-15191 GCA_964362425.1 uncultured Candidatus Saccharibacteria bacterium
CCCAAGTTGAAATGAAGCCCTTGGTATTCTTGAATTTATTGAAAATTCTCACTTTACGCCCATTGGATTAATGAGTGCAATATGTATGTGAGGTTAGACAACAAAAAAGAGTGAAGGGGGTTGGAAAAAGTTGCTATTTGTGATAAGATCGAACTATGTCAAAAGGATCAAATTTCACCGTCGAACTTGAGCAAGAAACGGATGGCCGTTGGATTGCCGAGGTTCAAGAATTGCCGGGTGTGCTTTGCTACGGCACAACTCGCGAAGATACCCTAGCTAAAGCCGAGGCTCTTGCTCTGCGCGTGATCGCGGATCAGTTGGAAGCAGGTGAAAAAATGTCCGGTCTCACACCTATTGCTTTTAGTTTAGCGTGAGTAATTGGCCGGCGACAAAAAGCAAACGAGTTTTCGCTACCTTACTCCGGATCGGCTGGCAAGTTAAACGCCAACGCGGATCACACTTTATAATTGAGCGGGCGGGTTGGTTGGATTATGTTTGGGCTTTTCATGATAACGAAGAAATCGGCCCGCGCATGCTCGCGAGGATTGCCAAGAAGACCGGCTTGAGACCAAACGACCTTTAGGTTAGAAACAAAAAAGCGCACGTACCAGTAGGTCGTGCGCTTGTGCCAACAGCGAGTGTTGGTCGTCTCGATTTCAAGCTGGAAAGTACCGGCGGAAAAAAGATTTTTCTTCCACACTAGCTGGAATACTCACATCCAGACAAGCGTTGATAGCAATCATGAAATGCTGTGAGTAAACCTCGCCACGGTCATTTTCCCAAAGTACTACCGGGAAAACATGTGCCTTGGAGACAATCTGCTTGTTTTTTTGAGAACAAAGACAGGTCCTCCACTAAAACATCCCCTGTCAGGGTGGAGAACAACAACCTCACCCTGCTTGATCTGTTGATCTTGGCACCATAGTGTAGTACTTCCGATCAACCCTAGAAACAACAGACTGATCACCATCATTTTGTTAAAGGTCATTGCTAAACTCCTTTTACCGTCGCTTATTCCGTGGTCCAACCAAAATCACGCGATTTCGGTCTACCTCACTTTTCCGCCATCAGGTTAGCATATCTAGGTTTAGAAGTCAAGCGCTAGCGCTTGGACCACTGTGGCGCCTTGCGTGCTTTCTTGAGACCGAATTTGCGGCGTTCTTTCATCCGCGGATCACGGCGGAGAAGTTTTTTCTGTTTAAGACCAACGCGAAGAGTTGGATCAAATTTAATTAACGCGCGAGCCAGGCCGAGCGCGATGGCTTCGGCTTGCGAATGAATCCCGCCACCGGAGACATGGACGCTAATCATCCATTTGCCAGTGACTGATGTCCCATCAGCTATTGGAGCGAGCGGTGAGATCGCAATTCTTTGCAAATCAGCCATCGCGAAATACTTATCGAACAGACGATCATTAATCACCAGTTCTTGTTTCGCATTCGGCGTAATGCGCACGCGAGCAATCGAAGTCTTGCGCCGACCAACCGCCTCGGTGTAACGAGCAGTTGATTTCTTGGTGGTGGCCTTGGTCGTAGTTGTAGACATAAAAATAATTTATTCGGTGACGGTTAAATGCTTTAAAATATTTCGGCGCAATTTATTATTCGGAATCATCCCTTTCACCGCTTGGCGGAAAAGTTCCGGATAACCGCGCCTCTCGGCCAAATTAGCCATCGTCTCCGATTTCAAACCGCCCGGGTAACCACTGTAACGGCGATATTCAGTGTTGATAAACTTCGCCGTCTGGATCTTCAGCTTGTTGATATTGGTTACGGTCACTAAAACGGTCGGCGCAATATGTGGTCGGAAACTTGCCTCACCCTTCCCACGAAGAAGCAAGGCCGCGCGCGAGGCGATCCGGCCAAGTGATTGATCGGTGGCATCAATCGTGTAGTGTCTTTGTTCTTTAATTGTAGTGATTTTGATCATAGTTAAAATTAAACAAATTCAATCAGAGCTTGCGGACTGCCGTCCGAGAGTCGGGCCGGTAGACGCGTGATCCGCGTATAACCACCGGCGCGGTTCAGGTAACGAGGCGCAATGTCGGTCACTAATTTCTGCATCGCCTCCGGCCGACCAAGTCGCGCGAGCAAAAGACGTTTCGCTTGCAAATCACCGATTCGCGCGCGCGTCACCATCTTCTCGATCATGGGCCGGAGTTCTTTCGCGCGCGCGGACGTTGTCTTGATCTTGCCATGGGCAATTAAGTTCACCGCCAACGACTTGAGGAAGGCACGACGTTGATTCCTCTCCCGACCAAATTTTCGATTGTGGTTATGATGACGCATAATTAATCCTTGAGAGTAATTTTGTCCCGGCCGAGAATCTCTTTAATCTCCTCAATCCCCTTCTCACCAAGCCCGCTAATCTCGGCCAAATCTGATTGACGCTTGCGCGATAGACCACCCACCGTTCGAATACTCGCACCGGCCAAGGTCTTGGCCACCCGCGGTGAGAAATCGAGATCTTCAATTCGCGTCTTGAGGAAATCATTGTCCACCGGTTCAGCGGCCTCGGTTTCCTCGGCCGCGACCTTCTTGCTTTGCGGCAGCTCTACCTCCAGGGCCGGCAATTCTTCCTTGAATCCGATAATCGCCTTAAGTTGATTAATCATAATTTCGATCGATTTCTCGAGCACAAGATGTGGATCAACGCTCCCATCCGTCTCAATGGTCAGACGCAGACGATTATAATCCGTTCGATCTCCAACCCGCATATTTTCAACCTCGTAACTCACTCGGCGGATTGGCGTAAAGGCGGCGTCAAGAATTATTGTTCCGATCGCCGGCGGACGAGTATTCTGAAGAACTTCTTTGGGTACATAACCGATACCGCGTTCTAACGTCAGCTCGGCTGTGAATTCGGCGCTTTTCTCGGTAAGAGTGGCAATCAACTGATCGGGATTCACAACTTCAACCTGCCCACCAGTCTTAATATCGCGAGCCGTAACCGTTCGAGCCCCTTTGACGAAAATTGACACCGTCTGCGCTTCATCACCACTCATCTTGAAATGAATTTTTTTCAAATTAAGGATAACCATGATGATATCCTCTTTCATTCCCTTCAGGGTTGAGAACTCGTGCGGGGCCCCTTCAATCTTAAGTGAAGTAATCGCCGTTCCAATCATTGACGAGAGAATGATTCGGCGCAACGAATTGCCCAATGTTTGTCCGTAACCCGGGTAAAGACCTTCGATTTCGTAAACTCCCCGCTCGTTATCTTCGGCGATAATTCGGGGCTTGGACGGCATAATAATATTTAAATCAATCATATTTAATTAATTAAACTCGGCTATAAAAATCAATAATGGCGCTAAAATTAAGATTCGACTCGGCTTCATCTAGCGCGGGCGGGGCCACCACCTTCGCTTCTCGATCAGCCGTGTAGAGAAGCCACGACGGCGGCTGATATTCTTTGAGGCGAGCAGCAACTTCGCGAAAAACTCCATTGTCCAAGCTTTGTCGCCGAATGCTAATGACATCACCAATCGAAACCGTGTAGGATGGAACGGTCACCCGCCGTTCATTCACTAAGATGTGACCGTGACCAACCACTTGCCGAGCGAAGGCCCGCGACGGTACCAGCCCAAGACGATAAACAACATTATCCAATCGTAATTCGACCAGCTGGCCGAGATTGGTTAACGGATCACCAGTTTTGATCGCACGACTCCGTCTCACATAATTTCGAAACTGCCGTTCATTGATGCCATAAGTAAAGCGAGCCTTCTGCTTTTCGCGAAGTTGACTGCCATAATCGGAAGCCGAACGCGAACGGCGACCAGTTTTACCTGCCTTCGCCGCGCCGGTACCAGAAATAGCGAACTTGGTTGTTTGACATTTAGGGAAAATGCGTTCCCCCAGCCGTCGACAAATTTTAAACTTTGGCCCAGTTTTCATAATTTTTGATTAAACGCGACGTGGCTTCTTGGGTTTAGGTCCATTAAAAGGGACGGGGGTTGCGTCCTTAATGGCGACGAGACTAATTCCTTTGCTGGCGAAAGCGCGCATCGATGATTCCCGCCCAGAACCAACGCCCCTGATCACCACTTCAACCTCTTTCATCCCCAAACCTAAAGCTTTGTCGGCCATCAATTCACCAACCTTGCCGGCCGCGAAAGTGGTGCCCTTCTTCGCTCCGCGGAAGCCAAGCGCGCCACTCGAAGACCAAGCCAGGGCATGACCTTCGCCGTCAGCCAGAGTCAATTTCGTATTATTGTAAGTGGACTGAATATAAAGCACGCCGTGAGCGTACTTCTTCTTCGAACTAGCGGTCGCCACCGTCTTGGGTGCCTCGGCAGTGGTTCCACTCTGTGCCACAATACGTTTCTTACCCATAAATAATTATTTCTTCTCGACCTTCTTGCGACCAGAACCCATTGTCTTGCGAATGTTACCGCGGCGCGTGCGGGAATTAGTCCGCGTCCGCTGACCACGTGACGGCAGATGGCGAGCGTGCCGCGAGCCACGGTAACACTTGATATCAATCAACCGCTTCACATTACCACTGACTTCGCGCTTAAGCGCCCCTTCAATCTTGCAATCCTCCATCACTCGACGAATTCGGTTTTCTTGTTCGGCCGTCACGGCTGTCGGTTTGGTCTCGGCCGGCACTTCCGCTTTAGTCAGAATCGTCTGCGCTCGGCTTCGTCCCACCCCGTAAATATAGGTGAGGGCGACATCGAGACGCTTATTATCGGGAATGGTGACGCCGGCAATACGCATAATAAAAGGTTAAGCTTGTTTCTGTTTATGCTTCGGTTTGTTGGGACAAACAATATACAGATGGCCGCGACGACGAACCATCCGACATTGAGCACACCGTTTTCTGATTGTGGAGCGAACCTGCACTGGACAGAAATTAAAAGCTTATAAACGTTTTATAATTCGACCCTTGCCTCCGTAGGGGTCAAGGAGAACTTCAACTCGATCGCCAACCAAAACCTTAATGCGATGATACCGCATTTTGCCAGCCAAATAAGCTAGAATCGTCGGGCCAGAATCCAAAACGACCCGAAATAAAATATTCGGCAAAGCCTCCAACACGACGCCGGGCATCGGTTCACTTGACTTAATTGCCATTGGTTGTGTCGCGTTGATTGGTCGTGGAAGACATCTTAGCAGAAGGCTTATCTCCGGTCAAGATGGTAATCTTTCCCGGGTCAGCCGGGAAGCGAATAAGCCACGGCGGGCTGAAAGTTGCTTGAGAACTAGTGACGCTTGGATATTTCACAAACACCGCCTGATAATCACTTGATCCGCGGCCAGCCAAGTCGTGAGCTAAAGCCGAAGTGTTGAATTGCCAAACTAAAACTCCTTGCCCGGTCAAAGAAAAAGTGAAATCTTTTAATTGGGCCGGGTCAGACACCAAACTGGACGGTTGGAGAGTTAAACTTTCAAACCCATTAAATAAAACCGGCGCTCCGTCGTAATCCGATACCAATTGTCGAGCTAGCGTTTGACTCAACTCTGCGCGAGAAAAAATCGGCGCCACTAATTCAACTTGTTGGGTGAGTTTTACCTCCTGTCCAAGAGAAGAGTCAGTGGTACTTGCCCCGCCCAAACGCCAAAAAACCAAACTGGGATACCAGACATACTCGCTTGGAATCTGGCTGGTTGCTTCAAGCAATAAACGTTCCTTCAACTTTTTAATTAGTTCGGCCACGGCCGCCGATTGCACAACCGGATTAATTACTTTACGTTTGCCGACAAAACCACCGGCAAAAGACGTTTTTGCCTGGGCGGTAATGGTTTTGAAACGAGCATCACTTTTAAAACCCGGGATCGTAAAAATTTCTTTGGCAGTAAATGTATTGTTGTAATCCGGCCCCGGCTGATCAGCCGTCACGGTCACCGTTAACTCACCGGGTATCATTTCCCCTCCCGCCAGAGTGTAACCTGGAACTGAAACTGATTTTTGAATTCGATAGATCCTGCCTGTCGGTGCCTCGAAACGAGTGTCGGCCACAAGCGGTTGGGGTTTTTGACTATAGCGATTAGTGATCACTATCGTCCCACTCGACTTCTCTGCGACCGAAGCAACTTGACCGGCTGGAATTGCCACTGAGTCACTCCCCCTGATTGTCATCGTCTGGAAACCAAGAACGGACGAAGAAGCGGTGCCCGCAGGAAGACTAATTGCCCGATAAATCCCCGTCACGGCGAGCGGAAGTTGGCGCGGTGTCACCGTGACCGTGGCTCGACCAAACATAATTGAAGCCAAGTAAACGACCGGGATAAGGATTATTAAAAAAACTAGAAGAATAACCAACCAACGGCGTTTGCCACGCCGAGGCTTCGCTGAAACGGGCCGGTCAGATGACGGTGGAACAAAACGAGGTAGCTCGCCTCGATTCGGCGAAGCGGGAAAAACATCTTGTAAACTCCGTTTCGGACGTTTAATGTCATCAATCAAACTTTTAGCCATAGCGATTATTGATGCCTAGAAGTTTATCATAAAATATTGATTCCACCAGCAGGTGCTCGCCGGATTGACCAATTTGGTAACCGCATTGACCGGCCAGGTCTGAAGCCGTCAGAAGTTTAACGTTAAAAGAACGATTGCCAACCATAATCTCATCGTACTTCTCTTGTTTCAACCAATCTAGAAAAAGCGGCACCACCAATGGATCACCGATGGCTAAAATATCTTTGGGAATCAAATGCTGGCCGGATAAAGTCTGAAGTGTCTCGTGGAAATAACCAACCCAAATTTTTTGAAAGGTCGTCAGAGCCGCAGTCAACTTGTCGGAAGCCGATTTATTCTGCCCGCCACGGCGGTAGGTTCGCAAAGCCGAAAGTGCTTCTTCGGGAACAGTGTTTAAAGTTTTTACCAATTCGCGAATCAAACCGTTGCGGCCGGCCGGGAAAGAAATGCTCTCCCAGAGAATATCTTCAGCCAGAAGCAAAACTTCCGTCACTTCCGCCCCGATATCGAGCAAGAAACGATAGCGTTGATCGCCAAAGTGATCGCGACAAACCGAGAAGAGCGCGAAGGGAAAGGAGTGGAATTCAATCGGCGCATGGTGTGTGAAGCCCTGAATCACCTCGCGGAAGCGTCCGAGAATCCGACTTGAACCGATGCTGACATAGTGAAAAAGTTCGACCTCACTCGCCATTTTGTCATACGGCGTATGGGTAAGATAGCGATTTAATTTAACCTGCATCGTCTTGCTCTCAATCACTTGGTGCGCATCTTCAATCACCTCCGAATAAAGTTGGGGATGCTGACTGATAAATTGGTTGAGATCTTTGGCCAATAAATCTTTGAGTAGTGACGCTGTAACGCGAAAAGGTTCGGGGGTAGTGTGACGAACCACGCGAGTCTGTGAAGCGTAAAAAGGCGCGGACAAGAAACAAATAACGCGCGCCGGCCGACTATTATTCTCACGCGCTAAAGCTTCAATGGTCGTCTTGAGCGCGACGACAACTTGATTGAGAAAACGTTCGAGATTGAGTTCCGCTTGGAAGGGTAACGGCACGTGCGTCACCGCCCGCGTCGGCGAACAAAACTTTCGATGCTCTTTATCGTAAGTTGGGTCCAAGAGCAAACCGCCGACACTGTCGTTAGAGAGATCAATAATCATCACCGGTTTGGCCATGCCTAAATTGTACCACAAGTGCCAACTCTTCGGCGCGTTAAACCAGTGGACAGCGCACAAAAAAGCGTTCCGACGACCATGTCAGAACGCGATATTACTATGATCTCTCTTGTCTCTTAGAGGGCGCGGTAACTACGACACCAGCTACCATTGCTCTTCAAAAGATAAGTAACGCAATGGCGGCCATCTCCGTCAAGATAAATCGTGCCACCAAAAGATACTCCTTCTTTACGTTGCCCCCCACTCTTCTGGGACAGAAAGCGGGTTAAACGACAAGAATTCTGCAACATTGGCATTCATCTGACCCCGACAGTAAGAACGACCATCGCGCTCCCAATCCAATTTCCCGTCTTGGATACAACTTAATTGGGATCCCCTGATATGCGAGATCACTCTGAAACTCGGGCTAGGGGGCATTGGTGGTGGTGCATCCAAATCAATTATCTGACCCATGATCAATCCCTTTCAAAAGATTCCAAAACGTCGAGGCCTGATTAACACTAATCACGTTTCCAATCCAAAATAGAGTAAAGCATGGATGGGTGCAGTCGTCAACTCTTAAAGTTTCCACGACCGTGAAAAGATTAAGAGTTTTAAAAATCCGAAAAAAGTTAAAATCTCTGTTAATTATTTCCCAATCTTGCTTTGATGCGTCTCACGCCTTGGGCCACAGCTTCTTCTTTTAGAATTTTAAAATTATTAAGCTCGCCGGTGTGAGTGACGTGTGGCCCACCGCAAAACTCAATGCTAAAAAAATTCCCCGCTTCTCCACCAATAAAATAAACTGAAACTGTTTCGCCGTATTTCTGCCCAAACTCCATTTCGGCGCCAAGTTTTTCCGCTTCGGTTTTATCCATTTCTTTTCGTATCACGGACAAATCGGCTTTGATTTTTTCGTTTACTAAATTCTCAATTTTTTTCTTTTCCTCTTCCGTTAGTTTACGATCGAAAGAAAAATCGAGCCGCAAACGTTCTTGATTGATATTCGAACCACGTTGCTTAACTTGCTTACCGAGCACTTGTTGAAGTGAGGCGAGAAGTAAGTGGTGAGCCGTGTGCAGTTTGATAGTCGCCGATTCGTGATCAGCCAGACCGCCGGTAAATTTCTGCTCGCTCCCCGCCTTGCTCAGTCGAGGCAGGCCCGCTCGTGAAATCTCTTGATGCTTGGCAAATTCTTTCTCAAATTCTTCACGTGACAAATCGGGATTCCGATCTTTAATCACCTCAAAGGGCAAACCGTAAGTCTCATACAATTTGAAGGCTGTTTGATTATCGATAGCAACCAATTTCTCCATTTCTTTCAAGCCATTTCGTAAAGCTTCACTATTTTTAACTTTTTCGTCATAAAAAAGAGCTAGGATTTTCTGTTTGTTTAATTCCGGATAAAATGTTTGATAATTACCTGCTATCAAAACGAGAAGTGGTACAGGATCATAATTGTAAGCAATCACCCGACGTAAGAGCCGACGCAAAACATAGCCCGCACCTTTATTCGACGGGGTCACACCATCGGAAATAAGAAAACAAACCGCGCGGGTGTTGTCAACAATAATTCTCTTATTCTTAAGTGATAATTCGCTTGGTAAAATCTCAATAAATTTGGCAAACAAATCAGTCTCAAAGATATTGGCTTTCTTTTGAGCAATCATGGCTAAACGTTCCAATCCCATCCCCGTATCAACACCGAATGTTGACAGCGGTTCGAGCTTCTTGTCACTGGTGCCAGAAAGTAATTCTTCACGCGTGCCGGCAAAAAAGAACTGGTTGAAAACGATGTTCCAAATCTCAACGTCTTGACCTTGAGCGTTGCGACAATAGATCTCGGTCGTCGGGCCACATGGCCCGGCACTGCCCGTCGGTCCCCAAAAAACATCGGCCATACCCTCAGCTCGCACATCTTGAATACCCAAAGTCTGCCAAATCTTTTTCGATTCTTCGTCGGGCTCCACACCGGCTCCACCGCCAAAAACCGTCACGTAAGAAATCTTGAGACCGAGTTCTTGAGTAATAAATTCCTGCGCCAGTTTAATCGCCTCTTGTTTAAAATATCCACCAAAACTGAAATTGCCGAGCATTTCAAAAAAAGTTAGATGCGAATCATCACCGATTTCATCAATATCGGAAGTGCGAAATGACTTCTGGATCGAAACAGTATTCTTAGAACCGAAATCGCGCATTGGATCAGCTTGCCCGGTGTAATAGGGTTTGAATTGTTGCATACCGGCCGTGGTGAGCAGAACCGACGGATCAGTCGGAGTAAGCGATGACGAAGGCACGATCGCATGCCCACGCGCCCTGAAGAACTCAAGAAATCGTCGCCGTATTTCCGCTGATTCCATAATCTCTAGCTTACCATAATTTTTAGGTAAAAAAATCCCCGGTCGTCAGATTGAACTAACGAACCGGGGAGGATCAAGATTGGTGTGTATCTCCTATTCAGGTTCAGAAACTGCAACTTCTTGCTTTGCCAGCACTAAACGCTTTTGAAGTTTCTCGGCCAACTGTTTGCCGAAACGATATTCGACATGGCCAAGTACTCCGCCAACCATCGCGCCGATCAGGGCACCGAAGAAAGCGTTGTCGTGTTGATAACAGGTGATCAGACCAATCGCTGTTCCCAAGACAGTAGCGGTGAAGCAAATCCGTCGCTCTTCGCTGTGAATGAGGACAAACGAGATGACCGCAAACCGGCTAACGCCACTCATCACGACCATCGTCGCTCTCGGAATTCTCTGTGCCACCCAGATTAACCCTTTGGCCAAGAAGTACACAGTCACGAAGGGTAGAGAAATTGGGTTACAATAGAAAGCCAATCTTCCAAACTCTTTGACTATCTTTTGAGACTCATGGGGGGTTGGTTTTCTGATGTCTCGAGTTGCTCTGACATCATCATCGAAAAGATGCCGACGAATACATTCCATACTACTAACCATGCTACTAAAAGAGAAGCCGGTATGTCGGGAATGAGAATCCCAAGTAACAAAAAGGCACTCGAGAAAACTACACCCACGTAGAACCAGATTTTGAAAAGTCGGCCGACTCGTGCCCAATCCGGTTTCCACCCCGTCACTTCTCTCCACGCTTGCTTCACACCCGTGCGAACGCCGGCGAGGTCATACATGAACCACGCCAGGCCACCAGCGCCGAGAGCCGCAACTGGAACAATCCACCAGCCAAAGCCAAACTGCATTTTGGCTCCCCAACCGAGGGGCACGCCAGTCGCGGCACACATCGCACTTACGAACCCAACCTTCCGAGCTGTTTGCTTCTCATTCGTTTCCATCTTTTCCTACCTGCCTTTCTTGTTTCTTTCTCTGTCTCTGTTTTTACCAATATTCGTCCGCGACGAGCGAACAAACACACCATATTCTTGATTTCGAAGACCTAACTGATTTTAGAATACACGAGGAGAGAGAAAAGTCAACTATCAAACAATCACTCCCCCGCCGAGACAAATTTTTTCATCCGCGTCGTAAAAAACACAAGATTGCCCGGGGGTCGCACCAAAAATTGGTTGATTGAAAATGACTTGGGCTTTTTTCTGATCGCCTGCTAAAACTTCAACCCGGCAAGAAGACAGGGGCGACCGATAACGAATTCGAGCTTTGAGAGTTTGGTTGGGCAATGGTGCCACGCCACTGATCCAATTCACTCCGGTGAGTTTAATTTCACTTCGCGCACCCGCGCTCGCAAGTGGCTTAGCCGATACAGTTAGAGTATTTGTTTTCATCTCTTTAGCAATTACATAGAGTGGTGCGGTTGTCGCCGTGTGGGCCAAAACGCGGAAGCCGTGTCTCTCGCCGATCGTGTAAAAGTGCGCCCCATCGTGCTCGCCGATCACTTTCCCCGCTTCATCGCGGACAGGACCGAAAGTGATCGGTAAATAGGCACGTAGAAAATTTTTGAAATCCAATTGTCCGACGAAACACAAACCCTGGCTGTCCGGTTTATTGGCCGTGGCTAATTTAAAATACTTGGCCAACTCGCGAACTTTTTTCTTATGGTAACCTCCGATGGGGAAAAGGGTGTGAGCGAGATCAGTTTGCGTGAGAGTCCACAAAAAATAAGTTTGGTCTTTGTTTTTATCCGTCGACGCTAAAAGCTGACAGCTAGAACCTAAAAGCTTTTTCTGGGCATAGTGGCCGGTCGCGAGCATTTCCGCACCGTGCGCTTGGGCAAAATTCCAAAGCGAGTCAAACTTAATTAAACGGTTGCATAAAACATCCGGATTCGGCGTCCGACCGGCACGATAATCGGCAATCATCGGTTCGACAATTTTCTGACGGTACTCTTCGCTCGCGTCGTGAGTAAGAAGCGGGATACCGAGCACAGCGGCGGCGCGAAGCGCCGACCGCCGCTCTTCTCGCCAATCACAAATCACTCCAACTTGTCCGGAGTGATTTGTCCCGAGCGATTTATCCCGAACAGAATCGAGGGAAGTCGAGGGACTTAGATAGGGTTCCCAGCCGCGGAAGAAAACGCCGGTCACTTCATGACCTTCTTGTTTCAGAAGGGCGGCGGCCACCGACGAATCCACTCCGCCCGACATCGCGACAAAAACCCGCCTATTTTTATTCGGGTAAACTTTTTTCATAAGTTTACTCTAGCGTATTTATATCCAAAATCACAATCTCGATAGACAAATTTTCTAAACCATTATGGCAAGTAAAGTGCCTTGTTGCGTTTATGTTGATTGAAATCAACAGCGTAGTGAAGATTACCCGTACGATCAGATAAATAGAACCAGTAATCAGACTCGATTGGTGTTAGAGTCGCGGTCAAAGCGTCAAGCCCGGGGTTGGCAATCGGCCCGATCGGCAAACCGCGATAACGATAAGTGTTGTAAGGCGACGAAGTCGCGAGATCTTTCAAACTAAGTTCGTAAGTGCTCTTGTTCGTAAAATAAGCAAAGGTCGCATCAACCTGCAGGGGCATTCCCTCGTCGAGACGTTTCCAGAGAATGCCGGCGATCATCCGCCGCGACTCCAAGGTGCGCGCTTCGCGCTCGAGAAGCGAAGCCATAATTACAATCTGCTCCTGCGTGCGGCCCGATTTGTCGATCAGCGAAGCCAGCGGTTTTGTCGCTACCAAAAATTGTTTCTCCATCGTTCTGATCATTCGCTCCGAATCCCAAGTCGGCTGGAAGTAATAGGTATCGGGGAAAAGATAGCCCTCGCGCGGTTGCGCTCGGGCGATAAAATCCTTTACATCAAAACCAGGAATCAGCTTGGCCAAAAGCGCCGCGATATCGAAAGTGTTCGCCCCTTCGGGGACAGTCAACTTAATTGGTGAAATATCATACTCCCCTCGCGCGACGCGCTCGGCGATGGCAATCGCATCTTCCGGTTGGGGGAAAGCGTAATCACCGGCCACCACCACCGTCGCCTTACTCGAAGATGCCCCGAGCGATCGAAAACGAATTAGATATTCAAACACTTTGGGAAAGCGAACGACCTGCTTCTCCGCCAAAAGGGTGGCCACTTCGGCCACCGATGAACCTTCATTAATTGTCACCACACCACCACGCGGGAAATTACTGGGTGGCGTTAAGAAAAAAGCGTAAGAAAAAATCAGGCAAAAAAGGAAAATCAGTGTGGTAAAAATAGCCCGATTGGAAATCGCCGACGTGGGCAATGGTGGAGTGGCCATAAATTAGAGGGGCAGGTCGACCGGCGGTTCGCCACGCTTCGATTCGATCTTCGCCAAGGTCGGCGTGGCCGCCACTTGACCCGGGAAGTGGAAAATCGTTGCGAGCTCTTCGGTGTTCATCACCATCGCCTTGCCGACATAAGGTGGATAGAAGTATGACCGGCGAATATAGGAATTGAACATTTTTCGTTTCATCTTCTCCACTCGAATTCCGCGAAAATCTTTCCAAGCTTCATCAACGCTAGTCGTTACACCGGGCTTGAACCCATTCAGATTCGCCGAATTAAATTGCTTGATCGAACTCATTAGACCAACGATGTTTGCCTCCTTGAAATTCTCTTTCTTGGCCAAATAAATCCCGCGGAAACCACAGTCGAAGGCAATCTTATCCATACTCCGCTCGATAGCTTCGACAACAGTTCGCTCGCCCGGGCTAAGAGCCAGCGCGCCAAAAGGGATAGCAGCATCTGGCCCGGCTTTGAATTGATCGCGCTTCATCAATTTATCGATTAACGCAACGGCCTCCTTCTTCCAATCTTGCTTCTTGAACCACGTCCCGGACTTGTGGAAACGGGCACGCGTCGCGGTTATGAGAATCTGAATCCAAACTTGCTCGGCTGGTGTTACCGCACCCAAGTATTCGAGCATGGGCGTCATTGGATCCACCTTGAATTCTTCTTTCGGATCTTCCGCTAAACCATAATCAATATAAGTTTTAATCGGGTAGGCATCCTCTTTATCAAATTTGAACTCAACACCCCAGATCTTCCAATCACTGGCTGCCGGTGTACCGTAAACAGGAACGTTGGGCACATAATCCTCGACTTCGGAAATCTCGATCCCCGGATATTGGGAGTAGATCTGTGACTCAACTAAATTCTTGTGGAATTTTGGAACCCGGAGATAAAAGTGTATTTTCCCGCCGAGCGAAACCAGTTCAAATGAGAACCAGGCCGGAATAATTCCTTGAGTGAAGCGCGCAAGTTTATTACTTTGATAAGTTTGAAAAAAGATGCCAAGCACTACTTCCATCGCCTTCGGCGACTTGCTAATCTCGCGAGGAATCTTAACTTCCAACATTACCCAAGGAATGTTGCGGATATAAACGGCCTGCTTGTAATAATACCAAAGCTTCCAAGCCATATAGACCAGAAAAATCGGCAACCACACAATCGCCGTCTGACCAATGGTCGAGAAAAGCAAAACTAAACTTTCTTGGGCAACGCTCGTCACTGTGAGCATTGCCCCATTGTATCATAATTTATACAATTTATTCCAAACTGAAACTATCTGGTTCTTATCACTTGGGCTAAAAACCCCAAGTTGCTTATGGGTATCACTTTTATTCAAGCATGTAATTTTTGCTAATCTTACCCACGAATCAAGCAACAATCCCGACTGTTGCCAATTTTTAATTTTATAATCCCCTTTACTTTTTCGCTCAGTGGTTGTTATCGGCGCCAGTATAATATCATCGTCGCCGGTATCTAAAACAACAAGAGCGGGGCGTTGTTTCTTGTTACCATCTGTTTGGTTAAAAACAACCAGGACAACATCACCAAACTTATATTTGATCATAAATTTCGTCAGATTTACTGTAAGATTTTAAAAACTTGGTCTTAGAAGCATCTCGCCATAAACTTTCGTGTTCTTTGTTAATCACGGTGTATTTTAAAAGATTCTGGTATTCCAAACGAGGAATAACCATTAAATCTTTTTCCATAAGTAAATTTTTTGGAATTGTTATTGTGGTCATATTTTCATCTTACCATACTCCTAACAAATCAAGCAAATTAAAAAATCTGTCCCCAAATTACCGACGATAAAAATTAACTTTTTATGTCAAGGCGACGCCTTGCCAGTGGCCAACAACTTGCCAGTGGCCAACGAAAACGCCACGGCCGCGGGGTCGCGAACAGCGCACCGGCAGGCCGTGAGTGAA